>NZ_JBIAXC010000021.1:0-146666 GCF_042896295.1 Kitasatospora sp. NPDC001309
CGGACGAGGCCGACAGATCCGGTTGAGGACCCGAGGTCAGTCAGAGGTTGAGTCAGACCTGCCCGGGAACCGCTCATGAACATCCTCACTGTCAGTGGTCGTAGGCGATCAGTGAGCGGGCGACGGGTCGACCGGTGGTGCGGTTGTGCCAGATCGCGCAGGTCAGCGCCAGCAGCCGCTGGCCGACTCGTGTGTGTCGTTCGAGGCCGAGCCGGCCCTTGAGGGTGTCGTGGACGGACTCGATCAGCTGGCGGACGGACTTCGGCAGGCCCTCGCCAGGACGGGAGTCCGGTCGCGGTAGGAGGGCCGCAGCAGCCCGATACCGTACTGGTCGAGGAATCGGTCGGTTCGGCGGAGACGTAGCCCTTGTCAGCGAGGATCAGGGGGCCGGGCCGCTCGCGGGCGAGCTGGGGTTCTACTCGTCCAGCTGGAACCGTTCCGGGCTACGTGCGCGTGCCGGGGCCGGCGGGCTGCCTGATGACGGCCCGGCAGGCACGCAGCAGTGCCTCGTCGTACTCGATGCCGTCGAAGAAGCCGCCGCTGCGGCGGGTGAGGGCGAGTTCGGCGCGGACCCGGGGCAGAGCGGGCGCGGCGGCGGGGCCCATCCGCTGCAGGCACTCCAGGACGTGGCGGGCAGTCGAGTCGTTGCTCTCCCACCCCCGCAGCAGCACGGGCAGGACAACGGCGGCTTCGGCCGGGCCGGCGATGTCGTGGATCGCGGCGGCGGCGTGCGTGCGGGTCCAGGCATGTCCGGCGTCCAGCAGCTGCCGCAGGCGGGGCAGGGCCGCTGCGGCCGGCGCTCCGATCCGGCCGAGGGCGTCTGCGGCCTCGTGGCTGTCGGTGTCGAGCAGGGCGGTCAGCCGCGGCACGGCATCGGCGGGGTCCCTCTCGGTGTGCCCCGCGAAGCGCAGCTGCGGGTCGTCGGCGTCGGCGAGCGGACGGACCGTCCCCAGCGCGGGTGCGGCACCGCTGCCGAAGGCGCCGAGCGCGCGGAGGGCCGCGGCGGCGGTGCGCCACTGCTCCTGCTCGACCGCCGTGCTGAGGGCCGTGACGAGAGCGGGCACGGCCGCCGGGTCGCCGAGCCGGCCGAGCGCGCCCATCAACCCCCAGGGCGAGGAGAAGTCCGCGTCGGCCAGACGACGGGTCAGCCTCGGCAGCAGCTCCCCGGCGGCCTGGGGCAGGTGACCGGCGGCCCGCACGGCCCGCCACTCGTCGACGCCGGTGTCGAGCGCCGTCAGCAGGCCGGGCAGGGCCCGCTCGTCGCCGAGGCCCGCCAGCGCCGTGACCACCTCCTGGTGGGGCGCAGCAACTCGGCACGCGCGCGGTAGAAGTGAGGGGCGAGGCGACGTTCGATACGTTCGACGGTCGATTCGGCGGCTCGGTGCCTGCCTCGGGTGTCGGGTTCCTTCGGGGGCGGAGGTGATCGGCCCCCGCCCGTTCGGGGCGGAGGCCGGATCGGACGGCTAAGCCGCTTCTTCGGGGATCAGTTTCGGGTGTCTATGCTCCGAAGGTCTCGGGCTGCCATTCGAGGCAGGTCGGCTGCCTCCCGCCCGAGATGAGGAACTCCTTCACCGCTTGGCGCAGGAGAGGGATTGGAATCTCTGAATGGTCGGCGAACTGGGTCGTATTCCACACGAAGTGGTATGTGGGTTTGGTTCGGGTTTCCGGTGATCCCAGGGAGGTAAAGTTTCCGTTCGCGTCCATGTAAGAGACGAGCCCGAGCCCGAGGCTCTTGCTTGCGCAGACCATGAGCTGATGATCGGGGAACCCCAAAGCTGTCACCTCCCGGTCCTGCGAGTACACCTCGGCAAGGGTGTTGTAGTCGGATTCGCCATCCAGTAGATCGTCGATGAACGCATCCACCTCATCCAGGCTGGTGATAACGACTGGATTCTTTCCGTGCCCCTTCCTGTATCTGGCCTGAATGCTCTTTGCATCCCCCGCAACAGGGATTACCTTGTAGTTTGACTTAATGCCCTCTACTGGCATGTCTGCTTCCACGTCGCCTTGTTCTTTCCGTACGCCCTGCTCCGCCAGCCGTCTGGGCACTTCGGATCGGGCCAGTGCACCAGCAGGTCCTTGTCTCCCAACAGATAGTCAAGCACCGCATCACACCCTAGCAGGGCATCGTCACAAGGGCCTCCCTTGTGATTAATGGCAAGTTCCGCCATCGTGATGTTTTCTTCGTACATCCTGGCCACAAACTTCTGCTCCACGTCTGTGGCACGCACGGAGGTGGCATTACCCAAAGGGACTCCTCCCTCCTTGAGCTTCGCATTCACCCAGTCGGCAAACCTTTTATCATCCACATTGTCGATACCGCTTTGCAGGTTATACCCGTTCCTGTTTCCGCCATCGCCTCTGGCAAAGCCCGTTGTCCATTGCCCGTCCTTCCGTTCCGGAAGCTTGGACTTCGCGGCCTGAACCAGGGGATCGAAACAGTTGTCGTTGTGGACGAGTACAGGTGTTTCGTCGGCCAGGACGTAGTACGTGTGGAGTTCTTCGACCGTCAGGTTGTAGGCAGCCTGCAGATCGGTCCTGTGTCGGACTTCCGAGACCGTCGCCGTGGATCCGGTAGGGGTTCGCAGCCGGTCGCCGGCGGCGAGGTCGGCGGCTTCGACCCAGTCGTGTTTGTTCTCGGCCCAGAAGGGATGCCGGTCGGTTGCGGTCAGGCTGCCGCTCTTGGTCTCGCCGGCAATGGTCAGGTCGGTGAAATCGCGGTCGTCCGGGGAGTGGATGAGCCGCTCGACTGTTTCAGGGGACGTGTCGCCCGTGACCGGGTCGGTGGCAAGGACCTTGTCTCCGAGTCTGACCTCTTCGATGGACTTGCTGCTGCCGTCGCCCATGAGGACCCGGGTGCCGGCGGGGAAGCTGTTGGGAATCGTCGGGCACGACGTGGGAACTCGGGTGACCAGCTTCTTGATGAACTCGGCGGCCTTGTCGCCATAGTTCCCGAACTTCTTCGCCCACTGGCCGAACTTGGCGACGGCAACACCGTCGCCAATGAACGGGATCGCGCCGATGCAAGAGGTGATGGCTTCGGCGGTACGGCCTTCGACCGCGTAGTAGGCGCAGTTGATGAGGTCGGCGATGTCGGCGAGGCCGGGGGCAATCATTCCGCCGGCGCCTCCGATGATGTCGAGGGTGAGGTGGACGCTCTCGGAGAAGATGTGGTAGAGGGCATTGAGGCTGTCGTTGTCCTCCTTCTGCTTCTTGATCTCCTCCTCGATCGCCGCTACCTGGTGCTGCTTCTGCTTGGCTGCCAGTTCGTCTGCGGCTTGCTGTGTCTTGTCGTGCAGTTTGCGGAGTTCTTCCGCCTTCTGACGGTCCTCTTCGAGCTTTGCGAGCCTGGCCTTCTCCTCCGCGGCGAGTTTGTCCTCGTAGTTGGCGTGGGCGTCGTCGGCGGCGTCCTGGGCTGCTCTGGCGTCCTTGCCGGCGGCCATTGCGGAAGCGCGGGCTTCTCGGGCCGATTCGTAGGCGTTCGCCGCCGCCCACTTCGCCAGTGACGCCGACTGGGCGGCACGCCTGGACGAGTTCACGGCACTGGCCGCGTCCCGCTTGGCGGAGGCCTGGGCCGTGTTCGCGCTCTTGGCGGACTGGGCGGCGTTGGTAGCGCTGGTCTGGGCCGCTTCGACGGCGGTTTGGGCCTTGGTGACGTGGTCGGCCGCTGTGTTGGCGGACTGCTGGGCGGTGTTGGCGAAACCGGCGGCTTCGTTGGCTGCCCCGCGGGCGATGGCCGCGACGCGCTGGGCTTCCGCGGCGTTCTTCTGCGCGGTGGCGGCGGCCGCGGTGGCCTGGGCGATGAGAGCGGTGACGTCCGCGACGTGGACGGCGGTCAGCTGGTCCTTGCGCTGGGCGGTGTACTGCTCTTCGGCAACGAAGGCGCGCAGTTGGAGGACGGGGGCCTCAAGCGCAGTTCGTGCGGCGGCCTTGAGCTCGGGTTGAGTGGTTGGGGCGTCGGCGAGCCGGGTGGTAGTGAGTCGGTCGTCCGCCGCCTGGGCGTCGGCGAGGCCCTTGTCGAGGAAGTCGCGCAGCGCTGCGGGGGTGTTGGTCCGCAGGGCGGCGTCGCCCGCGGCCCTGACAGCGGGGCCCGCCTTGTCGATGAGGCGGGTGATGGTCAGCCGGTTGTTGGGCGCGGCGGCCTCGTACTGACCGGCGGATAGGAAGGCTTCGATCGTTGCAGTGTCACCCTGGAGCGCGGTGTAGGCGGCGGCCCGGACGGCCTGGTTCTCGGAGTCCGTGTAGATCTGTGTAGCGCGCTCGCGGGCGTCGTGTTCTTCACCCGCCCGTCGTCCCGTCTTCAGGTAAGAGAAGACCGCGGTGTCGGGGCCGGTCAGGGCTGCTTCGGCCGCCTCGGATCCCCAGGTCCCGGAGATCTTGCGGGACAGGAGGGCGAGTTTACGGCCGTCGGTGGCGACCTGTTGCGGGGTGGTACCGGGCTGGCTGACGGCCTGCGCGAGACGGTCTGCCTCGGTTCTGGCCTTCTTGACCTCCTGGCGGGCCTTGTCGGTCTCCGCTCGTTTGTCCGCCTCGTCGGCGCTGGCCTTGCGGGCGGTCTCGACAGCGGTCGCGGTGCGGTTGGTCAGGTCCTCGGCCTCCGTACGGCGGGCCAGCTCCTGTACGTCGCCGGCCTTGTCGACCGCGGCCTGTGCGTCCGTGGCGAAGCCGGAGGCCGCGTTGGCGTGGTCGGTCGACTCCTGGGCGGCGTTGGAACTTTGTCCGGCCCGGTCGGCGGCATCCCGGGCGGCCTGGGCCGCTGCGGAGGCGTGCGTGGCGGCTGAGGTCAGCAAGGTCATCGCTGCCTCAGCCTGGCCAGCGGCTTCGCCGGCCAGCTTCTGTGAGGCGGTGGCGGCACGACCTGCTTCCGCGGCCTGACGGCGGGTCGCCTCCGCGGCGCGCTTGGCCTTCGCAGACTGGCCGCCGGCGCTGTCCGCGTAGGCACCGGCCTGGGAGGCGGAACCGGCCGCAGCGTCCGCGTTGCCCCTGGCGCTGGTGGCGGCTCCGGCCGCATCCTTGCTGTTCGAGGCGGCCCTCTTCACCTCGACAAGCGTTGCCTTCGCATCCACCGCAAGCTTTGCCGCCGCGTCCGCCTCATCGGCGGCCACTCGGGCCTCGTGGGCCTTGCTTGCATCACCGGCGGCGGCGGAAGCGGCCGTTCGGGCCCTGGCAGCGGCCCGCTGGGCCCCGGCTGCGGCGGCGGCCGCGTTCGAGGCTGCGTAGGCTGTGGCGCGGGCGGAGGCATTGGCCGCGCGCGCGGCCGTGATCGCCGTTTTCGCCGCATCACCCGCCCGCTCCGCAGCCGTTGCCGCGTTGTTCGCGGCAGCCGTGGCCTTGGCCGTGTCACTGCCCGCAGCCTGAGTCTCGGCCACCGCTCGGGCAGCGTCCTCCTTTGCCCTCTGCGAGTTGTAGACCGCCTTGTCCTTGGCCTCGATCGCCGCTGAGGTTTCCTGAGCAGCCTGCGCCCCGGCGTCCTTCGCCTGCTGGGCCAGCTGTGCGATGCTGGCGCGTTCCTGGTCGCGGCTCTGTGCGATGTACTGGCCGACCTTGAGAAACTCCCGGACGTCCTCGATCGTGCCGTTGAGCGCGACCCTGGCTGCCGCCTGGGTGTTGGCGCCGCCGGCGCTGAGGACCTGGACGAGTTTGACCCGGTCGTCCGTGTCCTTGGCCGTAAACTGCCCCTCCGTCAGAAACTGTTGGACGTCGTCGGTGGAGCCCCGCAGGGCGGCGTCACCGGCGGCTTGCAGTCCGCGGCCTGTCCCGGTGGCGGGGTCGATGATCCGGGTCGTCCAGAGGCGCTGGTCTGCGGCCAGCGCCTGCTGCCAGCCGCTCTGCAGAAAAGTCTTCAGCTCGGCCGCAGAGCCGTCGATGGCCTTGCCCGCGGCGTCACGGACCTTAGGTCCTCCGAGGCTGGCTATCTGGGTGGCCGCGAGCAGGTCGTCGGCGTGCTCCGCTCCGGCAAGGTCGTTCTCCAGGAACCGCTTCACGTCCCGGTCGTCGCCGGCGAGCGCGACCTCGGCGAGCGTGTGGACACTGGGGCCGCCCTTGAGCCAGGCCCGGAGCACTCGTTCACGGTCACTCAGCTGGACCTGTTCGCCGACCTGTTCAGCGGCGACGGCATCGGGCAGCCCGGCTCCCAGCAGGCCGGTCACCATGGCGATCGGCAGCAGGCTCAGGAAAAGCCTGCCCAGCAGCGGTCTGTCCCGCCTCCCACCCCGGCGTGAGCGGGATATCGAGTGGTACACCAAAACCTCCCCTTCAACGTCGGCCGAGTCTCGGCCACGACGGGGAGTTTACCCAGATATTACGCCACAACAGTAAGCATGCTGACCAGCCTTCTCAAGGTATGCAGAGAGCAATCATCCTGCCGTTCATGAGACGTAGTTGGAGGCCGGCTGAGGCTCCGGCAGGTGGATTGTTCCACATAAATCATGACATTCATCCTGGTAGCCACAGGTTCGCGGTTGTAGCACTCTTGGTCCTTCTGGTTCGATGGGGCGGATTCAGCCCGAGATTCAAAGGGGGGGTTGGGATCCAATCTGCCGCCCAATAATTTTGTGACGAATCATCAGGAGTGATGACTGATGGGCAAGGTAGGCCAGCTCATCAAGATCTTTTACATTCGCCACGTCAGGCAATCTGTGATCAAAAGAGAGGGATAGTTATGGCAAACCCTGTGTGCTGGCGGGTTGCCGCCGGTGCCGTCGCCCTGGCGGCGACGCTCGGCGCCACCGCACTCGCTTCCGCCGGAACCACTCCAGCGGACAACTCGGCCGCGCCCCCGGTGGTGGAAGACTTCAGCTACCCGGGTTCGGCCCCGTTCAGCAACGTCAAGCTGCTGCGCGGCGACGGCCACATCCTGCTGTCCGACTGCGCCGTCGACGATCAGATCAAGATATTGAGCATGGACCTGCCCAACGAGAGCGGCAACCAGATCTGCTTCCGCGCAACCACCAACACCGGCTACCTCACCATGGAGGTACCGAACGTGATCCGGATCCGGACGGACGACTACGCAGTCAGCGCCAAGCTCACCAGCGAGGGCGTCTCCCAGACCATCGACGTCGCCAAGGGCTCTGGCGGCGCCAGCGTCGGAATCGGCAGCGGTACCGGCACCGGCAAACCCGCCGCGCTCCTCGAACTGCGCGTCATCGGCTGACCCCCGCCAGAGAGCCCAGCTCACCCTTCCCCATGGAGCCCACGTGATCCACACCCCCCTCGCCAAGGCGCGAAAGACGGGCCATGCGGCACTGCGCCGGTGGCCAGCCATCGCCGTCGCCGCTGCCGCAACTCTCGTCGGCGCGACCGTATTCGCGGCGGCCGACACCACGCCGCCACCTTCCGACAACTCCACCGCGCCCTCGGCCGTCGAGGACTTCAGCTACCCCGCCGCCGCTTCCATCACCCGCGTCAAGCTGGTGCGCGGCGACGGGCACATCCTGCTCGGCGACTGCGCCAAGCCCAGCCAGATCCAGGTCTGGACCCGCGCTCCGGGCAACCCGGACAACAAGATCTGCTTCACCGCCACCGGCGCGACGGGATCGCTTGTCTTGCAGCTGCCCGACGTGTTCGGGGTCCAGACCAGCGGCCGTGCCGTCCGGGTCGCCCTCACCGCCGGGACCGCCTCACAGACCCTCGATGTCCCCAAGGACGGCTTCAAGGGCGTCGGCGAGGGCCTCGGCAGCGCCCCGACCAACGTCGTCGAGCTGACCGTCACCGGCTGACGCCCCCAAGCCCCCGAGTCTTCCCCTCCGACAGGAATTCCAAGCAATGTCTCACCAGCCTTCGCCCCGCTCCTGGCGCACGAACACGGTCGCAGTCGCCGTGGTCACCGGCGTGCTGACCCCGCTCCTCGCCGCTCCGGCCGGCGCCGTGGCCGGAGCCTCGGCGGCCGACGGCTCCTATGCCTACACCGCCCGGCTCGCCATCGGCGACAACGTGCGTGCCTGCACGGGGGCCCTCGTGGACCGGTACTGGGTGCTCACCGCCGCGTCCTGCTTCGCCGACGACCCCGCCCAGCCCCAGGCGCTCGCGGCCGGGGCGCCGAAGTGGAAGACCACCGCGGCCATCGCCGGCAAGAGCGCCGACGTCGCCGAGCTGGCGCCCCGCCAGGACCGCGACCTCGTCATGGCCCGCCTGGCCACCCCGGTCACCGGCATCACCCCGCTCCCCATCGCCACCACCACGCCCACCGCCGGGCAGAGCGTGCGGGTGAACGGCTTCGGTCGCACCAAGGACGAGTGGGTGCCGGACAAGCCCCACACCAATGCCTTCACCCTGGACTCCGTGAGCGCGGGCGGGATCGGTATCACCGGCACCGCAGGTGCCGCGGTCTGCAAGGGAGACACCGGCGCCCCCACCATCCGCGAGGCCAACGGCAAGACCGAACTCGTCGCAGTGGCCTCACGCTCCTGGCAGGGCGGCTGCCTCGGGGTCCCCGCCTCCGAGACCCGCACCGGGGCCTACAGCACGCGCGTCGACGACATCGCCGGATGGATCCAGCAGGTTCTCACCCTGACGCCGGACAACCGTACGGCCACGGTCTACGAGCCGGCGGCCCAGACCTCCGAGGTCTTCCGGCTCAGAAGTGACCGGCAGATCTACGGGTCGTCCTTCAAGTCCGGCAGCACGGGTTGGAGCCCGTGGCAGCTCCTGGCCCCCCGTGAGTTCGTCAGCGGCCCCACCGCCGTCTACCACGCCGACAAGAACACCACCGAGGTCTTCGCGATCGGCACCGACCAGCAGGTCTACCACTCCTGGCACGCCCCCGGCTCGAGCACCTGGGCCGACTGGCAGCTCCTCACCCCCGGCAAGGTCATCGGCCCCCTGCAGGCCGTCTACCACGCCGACAAGAACACCATCGAGGTCATCGCGCTCGGTGACGACCAGCAGATCAAGCACGCGTGGTACACCACCGGCGAGACCTCCTGGAGCGGCTGGACCCTGGTAGCGCCCGGCAAGTTCACCACGCTGAACGCCCAGTACGTCGGCGACCGCCGCACCAGCCAGATCTACGCCATCGGCGACGACGGGCAGATCTACCAGTCCTACTACACCACCGGCGCCACCGGCTGGACCCCGTGGCGGCTCCTCGCCCCCGGCCGGTACATCGCGCTCACCAGCGTCTACCAGGCCGACAAGAAGACCATCGAGGTCGTCGCACTCGACGACAACCGGCAGATCAAGCACGCCTGGTACAGCGATGCGACCTGGACCTGGAGCAACTTCCAGCCCATCGCCGCTGGCACCTTCACCGCGCTCACCAGCGTCTACCAGGCCGACAAGAACACCATCGAGGTCGTCGCACTCGACGACAACCGGCAGATCAAGCACGCCTGGTACACCACCGGCTCCACCGGCTGGAGTTCCTGGACCCCCGTCGCGCCTGTGGCCCCCAGCAAGTTCGCCACCGTTCCCACCACGCTCTACCACGCCGACAAGAACACCGTCGAGACCATCGCCGTCGGAGACGACCAGCAGGTCTACCACGCCTGGTACACCACCGGCACCTCCGCTTGGAGCCCCTGGACCAAGCTCCCGTAACAACCCCGACACCCGTCCTTGCCCGCCCGCGATCCGGCGGTCAAGGACGCCATCGGAGACGGTCTCCAGAACAGGGGACCAGGCGAACTCGCCCACCCCCACCCAGGAGCGGTCCTACTCCCGCTGCTCCGCCGCCTCGCCGGTCCAACTCGGTGCCGGGCCGCTGGCCGCCCCGGCCGCGGACGGATGGGCGCGGTGGCGAGGGCCTGGGCTACTGGGCCCCGACCGGCACGTCACCGCCTGACCCGCCTTTTCAATCCCCATTCATCTGACGGGAATTCCAAGCAATGTCTCACCAGCCTTCGCCCCGCTCCTGGCGCACGAACACGGTCGCAGTCGCCGTGGTCACCGGCGTGCTGACCCCGCTCCTCGCCGCTCCGGCCGGCGCCGTGGCCGGAGCCTCGGCGGCCGACGGCTCCTATGCCTACACCGCCCGGCTCGCCATCGGCGACAACGTGCGTGCCTGCACGGGGGCCCTCGTGGACCGGTACTGGGTGCTCACCGCCGCGTCCTGCTTCGCCGACGACCCCGCCCAGCCCCAGGCGCTCGCGGCCGGGGCGCCGAAGTGGAAGACCACCGCGGCCATCGCCGGCAAGAGCGCCGACGTCGCCGAGCTGGCGCCCCGCCAGGACCGCGACCTCGTCATGGCCCGCCTGGCCACCCCGGTCACCGGCATCACCCCGCTCCCCATCGCCACCACCACGCCCACCGCCGGGCAGAGCGTGCGGGTGAACGGCTACGGGCGCACCAAGGACGAGTGGGTGCCGGACAAGCCCCACACCAACGCCTTCACCCTGGACACCGTGAGCGCGGGCGGGATCGGCATCACCGGCACCGCAGGTGCCGCAGTCTGCAAGGGAGACACCGGCGCCCCCACCATCCGCGAGGCCAACGGCAAGACCGAACTCGTCGCGGTGGCCTCACGCTCCTGGCAGGGCGGCTGCCTCGGGGTCCCCGCCTCCGAGACCCGCACCGGGGCCTACAGCACCCGCGTCGACGACATCGCCGGATGGATCCAACAGACCGTGTCCGCATGGGGCGTCAAGGTCGACTACTCCTCCGCCGTCGTGAACTCCGTGTACAACCCGGACACCAAGACGGCCTACATCTTTGCCCTGGGCACCGACGGGGTCCTCGCCTACAACTCCAAGACCGAGAACCAGGATTGGAGCGGCTGGTCGACCCTGGAGAGGTGGCAGTTCGCCGGCATCCCCTCCACCGTCTACAACCCCGCCACCAAGACCCTCGAGCTCTTCGCCGTCGGCAAGGACGGCAAGCTCTGCCGCAACCACTGGGACCCGGACGCCAAGAAGTGGATGGGCTGGGCCGCCCTGGCCGGCATCTCCAACCTCAAGGCCAACCCCGTCGCCGTGTTCAACCCCTCGAACCGGACCGCCGAGGTGTTCGCCCTGACCACCGACGGCTACATGGCCCACTCCTACAGCGACAACGGCAAGCCCTGGGACGACGTCCGCCCCCACGGCGACTGGCAGTTCAACGGCACCCCCACCGCCGTCTACAACGCGGCCGCCGACGCCGTCGAGCTCTTCGACACCACCAGCCGCAACGAACTCGGCCACCGCTACTGGGACAACAAGACCAAGTCCTGGAGCGACTGGGGCGTCATCAGCGGCCCCGCCGTCACCGGCAGCCCCACCGCCGTCGTGAACCCCGCCAACAACAGTGCCGAGGTCTTCGTCACCACCACGAACGGCACCATGGCCCACAGCTACAGCCTCAACGGCTCCCGCTGGAACGACGTCACCACCATGAGCGACTGGCAGTTCAATGGCACCCCCACCACCGTCTACAACCCCGCCGCCAACTCCGTCGAACTCTTCGCCGTCCGCACCAACGGCCAACTCGGCCACGCCTACTGGGCCCCCGACACCAAGAAGTGGAGCGGCTGGAGCACCATCAGCGACTGGAAGTTCTCCGGCACCCCCTCCGCCACCTACAACGCCTACACCAACACCCTCGAACTCTTCGCCACCGGCACCAACGGCACCATGTCCCGCGCCACCTACCGCGACAACAAGTGGCTCACCTGGGAAACCATGCCCGGCTGGACCTTCGCCACCACCGCCTGAACCACTCCCCCGATGGCCGACGACAGAACAGCCAACGAAGAGTAGAAGCACGAGATAGTGGCATGGGCCCGCCGCGGGCCCATGCCACTCGTTCCCTGCAAACAGCTCAGGGCCTGCCGGATCTTGGCCAGGAACGTGCCGGGTCATCCGTTCCTTCGGCCCCCGGTCGCCGACGGCGGCGCGGCACCGGGCAAACACGCCGGCGGCCAGGGTCCACTGCTGGCCGCCAACGTGCTGCGACTGCTGTTCCTGCGCGGCGGCGGCCGCCTGGGCCTGGCCGACTCGTCCGTCCCTACGACGACCACGTACTCGACCTGATGCTCGTGATCCTGGGCGAGGGCCCCTGGTCCGCACCGCCAGGGTCCTGCGCGCCCTGGTACCCGGCCAGCAGCCGGAGGACTGGCTGCCGGGCTACGACCTCGACCGCTGCCCGCCGAACTGCCCGAGGAGGGCGGGGCCCAGGTGCTGGTCTACCGGGGCGGCCAGCCCGGGATGACGCTGGCCGCGGCCGCCAAGCGTGGCCCGGCCGCCCTGGCCGCCGCCGACCGCTACCTCCAGCTGCACCGGCTCGGCCCCGACCGGTACGGGGCCGGCAGCCACCTGTAACTCTCGGCGCCGATGCGGCCAGGACCAGGCCGCCGAGCTCGGCGGCCTGGTCGTTCACTGGCGGATAACACCTATACCTGGCCCGATATGTTCTCGGCCTCACGCGCGGTCCGAGCGCGTCGTCGACGTTCGGGCCAGTGGTAGCCGAGCTGATCGGCAAATTGCTTCGAACCTCCGCAGACCTCGGCGACCTCTCGGGGATCCTCGGCCGCGAGTACAACCCCAAGGACAACTGCACCCCCTCCTGCCGGCGCGCCGCGGAGTTCACCTGTACCTGCCTGGCGAAGTTCCACGGCGACGGACGCTGGATGAAAGGGCTGCGCATCGTCGAGGAGCTCGACACCAGCCGCGACAACGCCGCCTGGCACTGGATGATCTTCGCGTTCGAGGAGTGACGGCCAGCCGCCGGGCCGAGCCGGAGGCGCCATTGGCCGCCTCCGGTCTCAGCGTCTCCGGGCCAACCGGGGACGGCGTGCAGGTCTCTTCTCGCGGTACGGCGTTCACTCGCGGATGATGCCGTCGACGGGGTCGAGGCGGATCGTCCTGCCGTCGGGGGCGTGCCAGCGGCCGGTCCGCGGGTCGTGCGGGACCAGGGCGATGTCGCGCAGTGCGGGGATGTCCTGCCACGGGGTCGGCGGGTGGGTGTCCTCTCCGGCGCCGGTGAGCCAGGTCGAACGGACCTGGACGGTGGAGAGAACCACGGTTCGGATGTCGTCCTTGCCGGGGTGGTGGGGCAGCTTGGCCGGGCCGTCGGCGGTGACGAAGGTCCAACCGTCGCCGTCGGGCCAGACGGGCAGGATGCGCTTCGACTCACCGCCCAGACGCGTGACCGCGAGGTTCGGGTCCAGGGTGGAGGTCAGCGGGTACAGGTCCTTGACCCGGTCCGGCGCGGGGATCATGACCATGTCGGCGGCCGAGGCCTGGGCCTGCTCCCTCGCCAGGCGCCGCGCGTCGTCGGCGTCCATCCGGGCCGGGTCCCAGGCCGCGTCGTACACGCCGGCGATCAGGCCGGGGACCGCAGCAGGGATCGCGATCGGCCCCTCCAGCCCGCGGAGCGCGTCACAGGTCCGGCGCAGCAGTGAGGTGTCGTAGACGTCGCCCCAGCTGGGGGCGGGCAGGCCGTCGGGCGGGGACAGGACGACCAGCCGAGGGGCCGGCGCCCAGGCCGGGCGTGGGTGGTCGTGCCGGTGGCAGCGCCCGGCGCGCTGCAGGAGCAGGCTCATCGGGGCGAGGTCGGAGACGACCAGGTCGAAGTCCCAGTCGAGGGACTGTTCGACGACCTGTGTCGCGACGACGACGAGCGGCCGGTTTGGGCGGGCTCCCTTCGAGCCGACCATGCCCTCGATCAGGTTGGTGCGCTCGATCCGCTGCCACATCGGAAGGCGGGCGTGCAGGAGCACGACCTGCGGACCGTCCTCGCCCCACTGCTCGGTGAGCAGCCTCCTGGTTGCCTGGGCGTCGGCGACGACGTTGCACACCACCAGCGCGCAGCCCGTGCCGGCCGCGGCGGGCCGCAGCTCGGTCAGGATCCGGGCGGCCCGGCCTGCGCGCACCGCCGGGTCGTGGGTGTGCCGGACGGTGTGGTGGTCGACCGCGACGTCGCGTTCCCGGGTGGTGGGCAGCGGCCCGTACGCGGTGACCTTCCCGGTCCCGGCGCAGACGTGGACCCAGCCCGGGTAGGGGGAGGTGATCGGCTCCGTGTCCTTGTGGCCGGCGCCGGCCCGGTAGGCGCCGACGAGGTCGGTGGCGGTCCGCCCGGTCAGCGTCGCCGACACCAGTACGACCGGAATGCCGAGGTGGCCGCACCATTCCAGCAGCCGCTGCGTCAGCCGGTGCCCGTAGGCGTCGTAACTGTGCGCCTCGTCGATGACCAGGGTCTTGCCCGACAGCCCCAGCCACCGCAGCACGTTGAAGCGCACCGGCAGCGCCGCCAGTGCGGCCTGGTCCCAGGTGCCGACCGCGACTCCGGCGGCCAGTCCCCGGTGCGGTCCGCGGAGGAAGGACGCGGCCTGGGTCGACACGCAGTCGTCCGCCACGATCTCGTCGCGGTCCGGGTCGTAGTCCTCGTTCAGCCACGCCATCGAGTTCAGCAGGGTCACCGGGGTGCCGACCTCCGCGGCGCGGGCGGTGAACTTCTTCACCCGGCGCCACATCGCGTCGGTGGTCGCCATGGTGGGCAGCAGCACCGCCAGGCCGCCGGCGCTGGCCGCCGCGCCGAGGACCCGGGCGGCGAACAGCGCGGTCTCGGTCTTCCCGTCGCCGGTGGGCGCGGTGACGAGCACCAGCCCAGACCCCTCCACCAGGCCTCCGAGGCGCTGGGCGACGTCGGCCTGCAGCGGGTACGGCTTCGTGATGTCGGGGAACAGGTCGGTGAACGTCGCAGCCGGTTTCCAGGCAGGGGCCGCCAGCTGGGCGTGGGCGAGCACCCAGGGTGCGCGCTGCCGGATCCTGACGACGTGCGCGGCCAGGTCCCCGTTCCACGCCGCCAGCCGGCCCCGCACCTGCCCCGTGTTGGACGCCAGCCAGTCCGCCAGCACCACCAGCCCGGTCACCACCACCGCCGCACCCGCGGGCAACAGCCGCCCGGGTGCCGCCGGCGACCCGCAGATCCCGAACACCGCCCGGACGTGCTCCTCACGCTGCTCGGCCCAGCCGTCCCCACCCAGCCCGCGCAGCTCCTTCAACGGGTCGGCCATCGCAGCGGGCGACAGCGCCTCACCGAACACCCCGTGATGACCGCCGAGGATCTGCGCGACCTGGTGCGCCACGGACTTCCACGGCCGCTCGACCGGCGGCCACCCCAGCCCTGTGAGGATCTGCGGCAGCGCCCAATGGCTCGCCACCTGATGGGGGATCCACTCCTCGTGCATCCAGCCCGTCGGCGCCGGGTACCGCAGGTCGGCCAGCAGCCCGGCGGTACCTTCGAGGCCTCGCTGGAAGCAGTGGATGGTCTTCCCGACGTCGTGCATACCCGCCGCCAGCATCACCAGCCGCCTCGCCCGCGCCGGATCGACCCCCCAGCCACCGGCGATCAACCGACGCTGAGAAGCCGTCAGGTAGGAGTCCCACAGCCCGCCCGCGATCACCGCGGTGTCCGCCAGATGACACACCAGCGGGTACGGATCAGGCAGCCCACGACGCTTACCGGCAACTCGCGGATCGAACACCAAACTCCTCCAGATCACCGGTCTACCAACAACGTGAACACTGGCCACAGGCCACAGGCCACGGGCCACCTCCGCGCAGGCGGAGCGGACGGTGAGGTTACATACCGGGATAATCCGTACGACGGGCCACCTCCGCGCAGGCGGAGCGGACCCCTTTTTGACCTGCGACTCTCTGGCGGCTTTGCGGTTTCTTTACTCGTGGTGGGGGGCGATGCTGAGGAGGCCGGCGCCGTAGGCGAGGCCGCGGCCGATGCCGTTGGTGAGCGCGGTGTGGAGTGCCTGGTGGTCGGTGATGGTGGCGGTGCCTTCGAAGCGGCTGAGGGTGTGGCGGATCGGTCCGGTGGCGCGGTGGCCGGTGGCGGGTTCCTGGGGGATGTCGAGGATGTCGTGGAGGTCGAGGCCCGCGGTCTGGGCTTTGCGTTCCCACCAGGCGATCGCGTCCTTGCCGTGCAAGGGGGCGGGCTTGCCGCGGTTGAGGCGCCCGTCGGCGTCGCGGGTTCCGTCGCGCAGCGAGCGGGTCGGGGAGGCGTCAATGCGGTAACGGACCGTGCGGCCGTCGGCCAGCCACTCCAGCAGCGGCGCCAGGTTGCGCTGCTGGGCTGTGGCGTAGTGGTCGGGCAGGACGGTGGGGTCGGCGGCCAGGGTGGACTGGACGAGGAGGGTGGTGGCCTGGGGGGTTCGTTCGATGCGGTAGAGGACGCCCAGGCTGCGGCGGGCGGCGTCGCCGCTGGTGAGGGCGTCGGGGTACATGCTCATGATCCGCTGGTGCATGTGGCTGGTGTTGCGCAGGTCGGCTGCTGCCTCGCGGGAGCGGGGGTGGAGGCGGAGCTGGGTGAGGTGGGTCATCGGGTTCTCCGGTTGGGCGGTGTCCCCCGCGGCGGGCGGGGCCGGTGAGGCTGGGTCAGGTGCGGGTGTAGGCGGTGAGAGCGGTGATCCAGGCGGTGCCGGTGCCGGCGTGCTGGTCGGCGGTGAACGGGTGGAGGGTCTCCCACAGGGGGCGGTGGGCGAAGCGGCGGGAGCCGGTGGTGGGGAGCTGGTCGCGGACCTGGGTGAGCGGCGGGCGGCCGGTGCCGGGGTCGGTGTCGTGGACGAAGACCACCTCGGTCGCGCCCTTGCCGTCGGGTTCGCGGTGCAGCGGCAGGCGGTGGAGTTCCGCGACGGGATCGTCGGCGGCGCCGACGAGGACCGGCGCGGCCGGCGGGCAGGAGCGGCGCCCCAGGTACGGGTGCCAGACCGGGCGCCGCAGCGCCTCGGCGACCGCGGTGGTGGTGGCGGCCGGGCCGGTGACCGCGACGGTGAACGCCGCGTCGGCCAGGTACCAGCGCTCGGACTGCAGCGTGGCCTCCTTCAGCGGGCGCCGCCCGCCCGCGGCGGTGACCACGGTCCTCTCCCGCGGGTAGCCGCCGCCGACGGTGTGGTAGTCGCGCAGCAGCCGGCCCGGCCGGTCCACACGCGCCGTGTACCGCAGTGCGGCCAGCTCCCCCAGGTCGGACCCGCGGGCCAGACCGAGCGCGCACGCGAACAGGCCCGTCAGACCGGACCTCGTCGGATGCGGGTAGGTCAGCCGCGTCCCGAACTGCGAGGGGCTGCCCCAGGACTGCATCGGCGCCGACAGGTGCAGCAGCAGGCCGCCGCTCACAGGTGCTCCCCGATCGCCGCGTCCACGCCGGCCAGCAGCTTCTCCAGCGACCCGGCGTCCTCGCCCAGGTGCTCCACCGACCCGACCCCCAGGCCGCTGTACGAGCGGGCGAGGACACCACCGTCCCCGTAGAAGCCGTTCACCGCCCCGGCGTGCGCGTCCAGGCACCGCACCGACGGCTCGACGAAACCACTGCCCCCCTCCGCCCGGACAGGCCGCTCGAACGCCCCGCCCAGGTTCACCGGCTGGTCCCCGCGCAGCACCACGTGCACCAGCGCCGGCGGCGTGAACGGCGCCGTCGACCCCTGCCGCGCGGACGGCACCACCACGGCGAACGCCCGCGCGAACTCCACCGAGACCCGCCTCGCCCCCTCCACGTCCCCGCCCAGGTTCCCCGCCAGCTCCGGCAGGTTCACCGAGCTGTACCGGTAGTACGTCCCCGACGTGTGGAACGCCGTCCCCAGGTGCGCCGACCCCGACTCGTCCTCCTGACCACGCGTGATGTCGTCCACCGCGGTGAAGTAGTCCGGCTGCACCGCCAGCGCGTGCGTCGTCAGCTGGTGCGCGACCTGCACCGCACCCGCCACCGCCGAACCCGGCTCGTTCGCCAGCATCCGCCCGAACGCCGCGATACTCGACGTCCGCCCCCGCAACACCTCCAGCACCCGCCCGCCGGCCGCCTTCACCAGCTTCTCCTGCGCCACCGCCTCCTTCTTCCTGTCCGCACCCGCCTCCACCAGCTCCCGGTGCTCCACCGCGACCTCGGCGAGCTCCGCGATACCGGCCCGCGGCAGCAGCAGCATGCTGTTCGTGTCGTTGTCCCCGTCCACGGCCACGCCCTTCACCCCCGCCGCCAGGACCACCATCCGCCCGGCCCGCTGCGCGAGCTCGTCGTCCCAGCCGCCGGTGCGCACCAGCTCGGCGGCGATGCTCTCCGGCAGCCGCTTCGTGCGCACCGCCCACTCCCCCAGCCGGTCCTCCACCTCCACCCGCACATGCCGCTTCCCGGACTGCGAGGAGATCCGGCCCCGCTGCTCGCCGCCGTAGTGGGCGGTCTTGGGGATGTTGAGGTCGTCGCGGTTGAGGCAGGACAGCGGGTAGGAGTGGATGACGTGCAGGTCGAGGTACAGGCGGCGCTTCATCAGGAGGTCTCCTCGTCGGTGCTGGCGGCGGTGGGCGCGGTGGGGTCGTACTGGTAGTAGGCGCGGGCCCAGGCCCGGGCGGTGTCGGTCGGGTAGTCGACCCAGCGGGTCAGGTCGCGCAGCAGCAGCGGCCACACGACGGGGACGTCGCCGGCCCGCAGGCGGGCGACGAGGGGCGGCAGGTCGCGGGTGAGCGCGTCGGCGTCCTGGCGGGACATCAGCAGCAGCCGGGCCTTGACGGTGTCGTCGGTCAGGGTCTTCGTGTGAACGGCGCGGGCGAGCGACCAGCCGAGGTTGCGCCAGCGGTCCCCGTCGACCGGGGCGGCCAGGCCGGCGGGCGGCTTCGGCTGGCGGTCGAGGCGGGGGTTGGGGGCCTGATCGGCGTACATGCCGGCGGTCAGGACGTAGGCGCGTTCGGTGTCGCTGTTCGTCCAGCGCGGGATCCGGGCGAGCAGGTACTCGTAGGCGCGGAACGGCTTGTGCGGGTCGGTCAGCGCGGAGCGGACCGCGGCGCGGCCGCCGGGCGTGGAGCACTGCTGGTGGACGTGCAGCATGAAGGCGCGCTGGTGCGCGAGGACGTCCGGTTCCGCGGAGGGCGGCGAGTCGGTGGACATGGGCTCCTCGGTGAGGGTTGAAGGGTCGGGCTCCCGCCGGTGGCGGGAGGGGACGGGCTTGGAGGCCGGCTCCTTTCGTGTCGGCCGAGCGTTCGTCTCGGCGGTCGGCGGTCGGCGGTCGGACGGGCTGTGGGCTGTGGCGTGGGTAGCCGGATCAGTGGGACGACACGGAGCCGGATCGAACCCAGCCGGCCCTCGGCGGGGCTGCGCCGGCGGGCCCTCATCGGCCTCGGACCTAGGGCCTGTCCTTCGGCGCCAACCGCCACCTGGCCCGGTCCGGGTCCAGTACCCCACCGGCCCGGCCGCCGCCCCCGCACAGTCGACCCGCCGTGCCGGGGACCGAACGAACGGGGACCGGAGGAACGGGCGGAAACCGGAACCGGGAGAACTCAACGCCGCCGCCTACGTCCCCGGCGCCGGAACGGCTACGTCTTCTTCCGCGGACCCCGGGGCCGCCTGAGCATCGCGGCCCGGGCCTCCTCGACGGCCTGCATACCCCGAGGCGTGAGCGCGGCCGCCTCCGTCACGGCGTCGAACACCCTCGTGGCGACCCCCACAAACCCGGGCCGGGCCCGGACCCCGTCACCGTCCGGGACGACCGCCTTCCAGAACTCGGCCTCCGCCAATGACCAGTACACCGGCAGCGCCGAATCGACCCACGGACAGACCTTGCTGTCCCCGCTGAACCCCTGCCACGCCGCCCGCAACGCCTTCGCCAGCCCGGACGACACACCCTCGGCCTGCGACCGGGCCACCGAGACCGCCGCCGCACCGTCCCCGTCCAGCTCCTCGAGGAAGCCGAGGACCGGCGGCGTCACCGCGGTGAACCAGACGGTCTCCGGATCCCGCCGCTCCTGGTGCAGCCCGTACGCGCGCAACCGCAGACCTGCCGCCGTCTCCCGCGGCAGCCGCGCCACCGACGCCAGAACGGCCGGCCGGTAGCGCGGCGTCTTGCCCGCCACCGTCTTCAGCAGCAGCGCGTCCAGGTCCCTCCACGCCACCCGCGCACTGTTCGCCCGCACCGGACCGCCCTCGTCACGCCTGATCACGTACGGGTCCTCGGCCTCCGGCAGCTCGTTCTCCCACGCCCACGTCACCCACGAATCCGTCACGTGCCCGCCGTCGGCGTCCGGCTTGAGCAGCACCGCGTGCGCGGCACGCGACGTCAGCAGCGACACCGGCCCGGACGGCGCCGCCGGCACCCTCGGATCCGGGAGCTGCTCCGCCTCCCACGGGGCCTCGTCCCGACCCGGGTTCGTCGGCCAGGTCTCCGGCGACGGCACTCCCAGGATGAGCGTCTCCGCGAGACTGCGGCCCGCCGGGAACCACGACACCAGCGCCCGGATCGGCCCCGCCACCGTGTAGTGGCTGTTCCGCCCGTCCGACCGCCGCCGGTTCGCCGCCGTCCCCGACGGCCCCGCGAACAACCACGTCAGCAGCCCGAACGCCGCCGTCACGGCGGGAACGGGCCCGCCGATCCCGCCCTTCTCCAGCGGCCACCACACATGGTTGTTCCCCGACGGGCTCGTCATCACCAGCCGCCCGGTCCCGCTGCTGCCCGTGCACTCCCCCTCAAGCCGCGGCTCCTGCAGCCACGGCCGCTCCACGTCGAACAGGTCGAACCGCCCGGGATACCGGTCGAAGTACGCCGCGATCCGCCCCGAGTCCAGCCGGCCGGCCTCCAGCGCGTCCCACCGGCAGTCGTCCCAGTCCTCCGCCACGTCCAGGCCCGTGACCCGCGCCGTCACCGCGATCAGCACCCGCAACAGCGCCGACTCCGACGCCGGATCCGGGCAGTCGACGTGCTCCAGCAGATGAGCCCACCTCAGCACATCACCCAGACCCAGCACCACCGACTCCCCCGGCCCACCCCTCACCGGCAGCTCAGCCACCTCCCCAGGAGCCAGGTCAGCACGCACACGAGCCGTGATCCACGGCCTCACAACCACATCGAACGACGGACGCGACACAGGGCGGTCCCCACTACTCGAGCACGGTCAGTCACCACCCAGTGACGCTAGACCCAGCCACTGACAACCGGGACCCGAACCCAGAACAGAGGACGCCGTCACACCCCACCACTAGGATCAACTCCTCGCTCCTTGACACCACAACAGCTCCTCAACCCGACGCTTCAGCACGGTCAAGAAGCAGCACAGGACCACGCTGCGCAGCAGGTCTCGAAGGTCCGCTCCGCCCTGCGGAGGTGCCCCTTGGGTACCGAGCTTCGGCGACGACACGGCGCAGTCTGCTCTGCCTTCGCGGAGGCGGCCCGGAGAAAGCTCCGCTACGCGTGCTCTCCGACCGATCCGCTCTGCCTGCGCGGAGGTGGCCCGGCGTTCCGCGTCCTGGCGGCCGAAGGCCTGATGGCCGCTCCGCCCGCGCGGAGGTGGCCCGCCGTACGCGACGACGACGTTGTTGCCTCAGGTGTCTGCTCCGCCGCCCCGCCCCGCCCGGACGGCGGCGAGCAGGACGTCGAGTCCGCTCCGCCCGCGTGGAGGTGCCCCGTCGGCAATTGCCTTGCGGCGACTGTGCGTTGGGGCCTTCCGCGCGGAGGTGCCCCGCGGTCCCAGGGCTGCAGCTCGGCCAGGAGGTCGTCGTCAGCTCCGCCCGCGCGGAGGTGACCCGGTCTCCTCGGCAGGACCACCAGCCTTGATCTGGTCCGCTCCGCCCATGCGAAGGTGACCCACTCACCGAGGGCGGCGAGGAAAGCACGCTGACCTCCGCTCCGCCCCTGCGCGGGGGTGACCCGCAGGAGTCCGCGCTGCCGCTGGCCAAGGCCGCGGCCGGCCCGCCTACGCAGAGGTCCCCCGAGGCCTGATACCCCAGGTCCGCTCCGCCCGCGCGGAGGTGGCCCGCAGGCGGAGCCGCCGAGCTGCGCCACCAGGGCGTCTGCTCCGCCCGCGTGGAGGTGGCACGGCCCGCGAACTTGGCGTCAGGGTGCTCGACGAGTCCGCTCCGCCCGGCGCGGAGGTGATCCGGTCCCGCGCTGGAAACGCGGCGTCACACCCGAAGTCCGCTCCGCCCGCGCGGAGGTGCCCCGATGACGCCGGTGAGCAGCAGCATCAGGGCGTCGTCCGCTCCGCCCGCGCGGAGGTGCCCCGGAACATCACCCGGCCTACTGCGACTGGCACGTGTCCGCTCCGCCCGCGCGGCGGTGCCCCGACCCCGGCGAACCGGTGCCCGGCGACCTCGCGGCCCGCTCCGCCCGCGCGGAGGTGCCCCGGCGCACTCGACGAAGCGTTGCTGCAACTGGGTGTCCGCTCCGCCCGCACGGAGGTGGCCCGATCGGACCGGGGCGGTCGGCCGGCTACCGGATGTCCGCTCTGCCCGTACGGAGGAGTGCCTCCTGCACGGTGAGAGTTCCTGGGTAGCTCGTTCACCGCGGTGCTGTCCGCGAGCCGTGGCACCATGGGCAGCGAGCGCTCCTTGACACCACAACAGCACTGCCGACCCGACACTGCGGCACGGCCAAGAAACCGCAAAGGCCGCGCTGCGCTGCAGGTCGCGAAGGGTCCGCTCCGCCCGTGCGGAGGTGACCCGTCTGTGGTGTTGTTGCGCAAGTGCCGGGGGCAGTCCGCTCCGCCCGTGCGGAGGTGGCCCGCCGGGCTGGACGCACACCGCGCCGGAGAGCACGTCCGCTCAGCCCGCGCGGAGGTGCCCCGCCGTTCCCGTGCTGCTCCACGCCGTCCAGCATGTCCGCTTCGCCCGCGCGGAAGTGACCCGGACAACGAGGCGGGCCTCCCGGGCCTCGGCCTGTCCGCTCCGCCGGCGCGGGTGACCCACCGCCGCCGACCCCGATCGCGCGCAGTTGGAGGTCCGCTCCGCCCACGCGGAGGTGACCCGTCTCGCCGGACTCGGTTGTCCGGGGCTGGAGGTGGTCCGCTCCGCCCATGCGGAGGTGCCCCGATCAGCGCGAGGAGCGCGACAGCCCCTCCACCGTCCACTCCGCCCGTGCGGAGGTGTCCCGCTGTCGCTGCTGGTGGGGTGTGTGGAGTACGAGTCCGCTCCGCCCGCGCGGAGGTGACCCGGCCGAGCGCCGCCGGGTCGAGAAGGCCCTGACGTCCGCTCCGCCCGCACGGAGGTGACCCACCTGGGTCGCCCTGGTCCGCCGAGGCCTGGGCGTCCGCTCCGCCCGCGCGGAGGTGACCCAGTCGTCGGGAACAGGTTCCTGATCTCCGACCGGTCCGCTCCGCCCGTGCGGAGGTGCCCCGCACGATCGCGGTCGAGCTCAGCGGGTCGCCGAGTCAGCTCCGCCCGTGCGGAGGTGCCCCGTCGCCGCGGTTCTTCTCATCAACCGCGCTGCTGTCAGCTCCGCCCGTGCGGCGGTCCCCGAGCAGGTGGATCAGCGTGCGGGGGATGGTGGCGTCAGCTCCGCCCGTGCGGAGGTGCCCCGGAGGGCGAAGGGCGAGATCTCACGTCCGAGGAGTCCGCTCCGCCCGCGCGGAGGTGACCCGCACGAACTCGACTTCCGGTGCTTCGGCATCGCGTCCGCTTCGCCCGTGCGGAGGTGCCCCGCGGAACGACAGGGCCGAGCCGCCCCGTACGACGTCCGCTCCGCCCGTGCGGAGGCGCCCCGATCGTGACGCTGATCAGCGAGGGCACGGTCACGTCAGCTCCGCCCGTGCGGAGGTGTCCCGAACCAGCCGCTCTTCATGCCCGCGATGGGGAGGTCCGCTCCGCCCGTGCGGAGGTGCCCCGCAGGACTCGCCGTACTCCACGAGCCGGGTCTCGTCCGCTCCGCCGGTGCGGAGGTGCCCCGCGGGCTTGCGAGCCGGAGTCGCCGCAGTAGGTGTCCGCTCCGCCCGTGCGGAGGTGGCCCGGCGACTCCCAGACCCGGACGCTCACCGCGTACGCCTGCTCCGCCCGTGCGGAGGTGCCCCACCCTTGACCAGCACCGCTGCAGCGGCGAGCTAGTCCAATCTGCCTGTGCGGAGGTGGCCCGAGGCCGGACCGCTCGTTCCTCGTCCAGCACGTGTCCGCTCCGCCCGTACGGAGGTGCCCCGCCCCTCGACGAACTGCTCGGCCCTTGGAGCGGGTCCGCTCCGCTCGCGCAGAGGTGCCCCGGCGACCTGGACAGCGCCCTGGCCCATGGGGAGGTCCGCGCCGCCGTTGCGGAGGTGCCCGGGGCTGGTCGAGACCAGCCCCGGGCAGGTCGCAGTCGGAGGTGCCCCGATGAACGCCTACGTCGACCCCGACGTCCAGGCGTCCGCTCCGCCCGCGCGGAGGTGCCCCGATCACCAGCCGCGATTTCGTCGCGCTGGCCGAGTCCGCTCTGCCCGCGCAGAGGTGCCCCGGCGCGGGCCTGGATGCCGCCGTTCGCGAACGCGCCCGCTCCGCCCACGCGGAGGTGGGCAGGCAGCTGAAGATCAGGATTGTCCGAGGGCGCGGAAGGTCCAGCCGGCCTCGCGCCAGCGGTTCGCGTTGAGGGTGCCGCGGGCGTCGATGACCGTGGGGACGGCGATGTGCCGGGCGAGTTCGACGGGGTCGGCATCGGCGTACTGAGGCCAGTCGGTCAGGTGCAGCAGCAGCCCGGCGTGGGTGAGGGCTGTGGTGGGGTCGTCGGCGTAGTCGAGTTGAGGGTGAACCCTGCGGGCGTTCTCCATCGCGGCGGGGTCGTGGATGGTGACTTCGGCGCCGGCCCGCTGGAGGGCGGCGGCGACGTCGAGGGCCGGGGAGTCGCGGATGTCGTCGGTGTCGGGCTTGAAGGCGGCGCCCCAGACCGCGATCCGTTGGCCGGTCAGGGTGCCGCCGAGGGCTTCGCGGGCGAGGTCGACGGTGTGGTCGCGCCGGCGCTGGTTGATCGCCGCGACCTGGCGGAGCAGGCCGGTGTCGGCGCCGAGTTCCTCGGCGCGGTGGGTGAAGCCGGCGAGGTCCTTGGGCAGGCAGCCGCCGCCGAACCCCAGGCCGGGCCGCATGCCCTTCGCGCCGATCCGGTGGTCGTAGCCGAGGGCGAGGGCGATCTGCTGGACGTCGGCGCCGGCGAGTTCGCAGAGTTCGGCCATGGCGTTGATGAAGGAGATCTTGGTGGCGAGGAAGGCGTTCGCGGCACCTTTGATCAGCTCGGAGGTCGCGATGTCGGTGACGATGAGCGGGGAGCCGACGGCCAGGATGTCGGCGTAGACGTTCCGGAAGACGGCCTCGCTGCTGGTGTCGCCGTCCTCGACGCCGAGGACGATCCGGTCGGGCTCCAGGGTGTCCAGGACGGCGAAGGACTCGCGCAGGAACTCCGGCGACCAGGCCAGGCGGACGCTCGCTCCGTCGCGGACGTGTTCGTCCAGGGTCTGCCGCAGCTGGGCGACGGTGCCGACCGGGACGGTCGACTTGCCGATGATCAGCGCGCCGTCGCCGAGCCGTGGGGCCAGGCGGCGGACGACGGTGTGCAGGTGGGTGAGGTCGTAGGCGCTGCTGCCGTGCTGCTGGGGGGTGCCGACGCCCAGGAAGTGGATGTCGGCGAAGGCGGCGGCCTCCGCGTAGGAGGCGGTGAAACTGAGCCGGCCGGTGGCGGTGTGCTTGGCGAGCAGGTCGTCCAGGCCGCGTTCGACGAACGGGGCCTGGCCCTTGTTCAGGGCGTCGACCTTGTCGGTGTCGGTGTCCATGCCGATGACCTGGTGGCCGAGTTCGGCCATCGCGGCGGCGTGGGTCGCGCCGAGGTAGCCGCAGCCGATCACGGTGAGCTTCACGAAGGGGTCCTTCCAAGGGGGCGGGATGGCTGCCTGGCCAGGCGCCCGGGCCCCTCGAAGGACGGGGGCGTCAGGTGCCCGGTTGGGCGGCCAGGTAACGGTGGATGCCGTCGCGGATGAACGGCGGGATGGTCAGAACGGGCAGGTGGCCGGGGGCGAAGAACTGGAGCTTGACGCCCTCGGCCAGCGGCAGCGCGGTCTCGTCGCCGTCCCAGAAGCCGGCGAAGAAGGTGATGATCTGCCCCGAGCCGTGGACATCGGGGGTCTCGAAGAGCTCCGTCAGGCCACGGTCGACGGCCAGGCCGGCTTCCTCGTCCAGCTCGCGGACGATCGCCTCGGCCGGGCTCTCGCCGGGGTCGCAGCCGCCTCCCAGGAGGCTCCAGTGTCCGGGCCAGGTCACGCCGTCGAGGTCGTCGCGCAGGTGCAGGAGGAGTTCGCCGCGTCGATTGGTGATGATCGCGACCGCTCCGCGCGGGTCGGCGGCGGACGGCTCGGCGGGGAGAGTCTGGGAGTCCATGCGCTCACCGTAGTGAGCCGACGGTCCGTCATGCCGCAACCGCCAGCGTGTGGTCGGAGAACCAGGCCGCGGCCATCAGGGCCTGCATGCGGGTGCGGTCGAACCGTCCGCCCGGCTTCAGGCCGCCGACCAGCAGCGGCCGCAGTGAAACGGGGGCCTGGTCCAGGGCTGTGGAGATCTGCGCGGTCGCCCAGGGCTCCAGCGGGCCGGACAGCCAGCTCGGGACCGGGGAGGCGAACCCGAGCTTGTCCCGGCTGCCCCAGACCTCCCGGGGCACGCCGAGGACCTTCGCCGCATCCCGCAGGATCCGCTTCCCGGCCGCCGGTTCGGCGATCTTGTACTCGACCGGCAGCCGGTAGGAGAACTCGACCAGGTCCCGCGCCAGGAACGGCGAGCGCCGCTCCAGCGCGAACGCCGAGGCCAGCTTGTCCGAGGTCATCACCAGCGGACGCCAGGCCGTGGCCAGGTCCGCCAGCGTTAGCCCCCGCGCGAGGTCCCCGTCGGCCCTGCGGAGGGCGTCGGCGACCAGCTCGCGGAGCCGTCCGTCCAGGTCCTGCCCGAGCAGGACCAGACGGACGATCGCCTCGGCCGGCTCCAGCGGCCCGCCGTCCCCGGTCAGGAGCTTGGAGGCCAGCGGCCGGTAGGCCTCCAGTCCGGCGCCCAGCACGGCCTCCGCGCCGAACAGGACGAGCGCGTGGCGGACGTAGCCCATCAGGAACTCGTCCGGCCCGAGCCCGCCGACGACGACGCGGATGCCACGTTCGGCGATCGCCCGGTAGGCCATGTGCTCGGAGAAGGTGGACGCGTTGCCCATCGGGTAGTCCAGCGCGTGCATGATCTCCGGCAGCGTGCGGGCGAAGTCGGCGGCGGTCGGCTCGATGACCAGCAGCTCGGCTCCGACGTCCCGGGCGACGACGGCCGCCGTCGCGGACTCGTCGAGGCGGTCCAGGCCGGGATAGCGGACCGTGACGCAGAGCGGTGGCCGCATCAGGTAGGCCAGCACTGAGGAGTCCAGCCCGCCCGACAGGAGCAGCGCGAAGTCCGAGCCGGGCGCCCGCATCGGGACCCGGTCGGCCAGCAAGGTCGAGAACCGGGCGAGCGCGATCTTGTAGTCGCCCTGCCAGGGCTCCAGACCCTCCAGGGACCACCAGGTCCGCTGGACCAGCGATCCGGTGGCGACATCGAACGCCAGCAGCCCGGCGGGCGACAGCAGCTGGATGCCCTGGAACGGGGTGTCGACGCCGGTCGGCGTCTCGATGGACAGCATCTCGGGGCGGACGACCAGCGGAGCGGTGCCGTAGCCGGTCAGGGTGGTGACCTCGGAGGCGAACGCGAGGCGGCCGCCGTCCAGGCGCCAGTAGAGCGGCTTCTCCCCGAGCCGGTCCCGTGCGAGGAAGAGCCGGCCCTCGTGGGGATCGTAGGCGGCCAGGGCGAACATGCCGTCCAGCCCGGCGAGGCAGCCGGGTCCGAGCTTGGCCCAGGCCCGCAGCACCAGATGGGCATCGGTCTCGCCGGGTTCCAGGGGGATGCCCCAGGCCGCGGCGACCTGCCGGTAGTTGTAGATCTCGCCGTTGAAGGTGAGGACGATGCCGCTGGCCGGGTCCAGGTAGGGACCGGGGGCGGCGGCCGTGTCGACGATCAGCAGGGTGTTCATGGACAACACCGCGCGGCTGTCGGCCGAGATCATGTGCCGGGTGCCGTCCGGGCCGCGGTGGTGCTGCGCGAGCCCCATCGCGGCGACGGTGGTCTGGTGGCGGACGGCGTCGGTGCCGGCCAGTCCTGCGATTCCGCACATCTGGTTGTCACCCCCGAGCGTGAATCGGTGGCGGCCCCTGCCTGAAGGTGATTTCCCAGGTCCCGGCAGAGGCCCGGAACACCAGGCAACCGTCTGACGACCGGTCGGGGCAGGGCTCGCAAGGGGGCTCACAACTCGCGAATCCGGTTCACCGCCAGCGGCGGAGGCAATACCCTCGGTGATCCGGCCTCCTTGCCGGGCGTACGACTTCTCCTGCACCAGTCGAGTACGACTCCCCGTGCGAATCGCGGGACCGATTGAGGGGGACGCTGTGGCGTCGACCACCCGCCGGCCCAAGCCACCGAACGACGCGCTGGCCCGGATGATCGAAAAGTGCGAAGGCGCCAGCCACAAATCACTGGCCCACCGCGTGAACCAGCTCGCCCGCGAAGCCGGGCTGAACACGACATATACACATACCTCAGTCGTGAACTGGTGCCGCCGGGGCATGGTCCCGGACTGGCCCGTGCCCAAGTTGCTGGCCCAGGCGATCGGCGAACGCATCGGCTGCCCGGTGCAGCTGGCGGAGATCGGAATGGCCGATGCGCAGACGCCGGACACCGCGGTCGGGTTGGATTTCCCGCGAGACCCCGCCGACGCCGTCCGCGCCGCCACTTCGTTCTGGAGCTCCGTGAACCGCCGCGACTTCCTCACCGGAACAGGCTTTGCTGTTGCCTCGTTCACGACCCCGGTGACCCGGTGGCTGGTGAGCCCGGCCGACGAGCGCGCCGACCACTGCGGCGGCGCCCGCGTCGGCCGTGCCGACCTGGACGAGCTCCGCGACGCCGCCGACGAGGCCCGCCGCTGGGACTCGAAGTACGGCGGCGGCAACTGGAGGGCGAACTCCGTCACCGACTGCCTCCAGCACCGGGCCGCCCCGCTGCTGACCGGCACGTTCTCCGACGAGGTCGGGCGCGAGCTGTTCTCGGTGACCGCCCTGCTGGCCCGCCTGGCCGGCTGGACTGCCTTCGACGTCGGCCAGCACGACGCCGCCCAGCGCCACTACATCCAGGCCCTCCGCCTCGCCCGGGCCGGCGGCGACGTGCAGCTTGGCTGCTACGTACTCACCACCATGGCAATGCAGGCCCTGCTGCGCGGCTTCCCCAACGAGGCCATCGACATGACCCAGGGCGGCTTCGCCCGTGCCAACGGCCAGGCCGCCCCCAAAGTGCTTGCGTTCACCAAGCTCATCGAAGCCCGCGCCCACGCCCGAGACAACAACGCGAAGGCCGCGGCCTCCGCGCTGGCTTCCTCCGAGATGCTGCTCGACCGGGCCCGCGACCGCGCCGACGAACCGGCATGGATCGACTTCTACCACCATGCCCGGCTCTCCGCGGATGCCGCTGAAGTCTTTCGCGACCTGAGGAAGCCAAAGGAGTCCCTGGTCTGGAACGCCCAGGCCGCCACCATGCAGCCCGGGGTGTTCACCCGCTCGGTCGGAATGCGCCTGGCGATCGTCGGAACCGCCCACCTCCAAGCCGACGACCTCGACCAGGGACTCACACTCGGCAACCAGGCCGTCGACATCCTCGCCCGCGTCCAGTCCAGCCGGGCCCTCGACTACGTCCGCGAGTTCAACACCGCCCTCGCCCCCTGGCGCCGGGAGCCAACCGTGCGCGACTTCGTGCACCGCGTCCGGACCGAACTCGACATCGCCGCCTGACCACAACGGTCCGCTCCGCCCGTACGGAGATGCCCCGCCGCCGCCGAGCAGACCTACCTCCTTGGGTGGAGTCCGCTCCACCCGCGCGGAGGTGCCCCGGCCACGGCCAGGTCCACGCCGCCGCTGCGGCGGTCCGCTCCGCCCGCGCGGAGGTGGCCCGCCGTACGCGACGACGACGTTGTTGCCTCAGGTGTCTGCTCCGCCGCCCCGGCACGCCCGGACGGCGGCGAGCAGGACGTCGAGTCCGCTCCGCCCGCACGGAGGTGTGGCTCCGTAGGTGACAACGGAGAGCGGCTGTCGATGAGTTTTGGCAGCAGAGGTTGATCTGCTGCCGTCGAAATGTTGCTGGGTTCCGAGAGCACCCAAGCGGCGTGTCGGCCCGGACTCGCGGTCATGGCGGTCGGTGAGATGGAATGAGTCCGATCGGGCCTTGGGTCTGACGATCGGACTGGAGTGCGTGGGTGGGGACGATTCTCAAGGGCGTAAGCCGCGTGCGCTGGCACGAGTTGAAGCATGCCTATGGATCTGCGGCCGATGTTCCCGGCGTGCTGTCGCGGATCGCATGGGGCGACGCCCGCGCGAGTGAGGCAGCCCTGAGCGATCTCGCTTTGTGGATCGGTGAGCTGGCAGTCTTCGACGCGACCGTCGCCGCTGTTCCCTTTCTGTGGGACCTCGCGGTCACCGAGACCGTGAACTCCCGGGCCGGGGTGATCGGGTTGCTGCAGACGATCCTCGAACACGGCAACCCGCCGCAGCCGAAGGTGCAACTGGAAGCTCACCAGGCCGTGCTGAGCCGCCGGGCGACAGCGGACCAGCTCACTCACGACAGTGACCCTGTGGTGAGGGCAGCGGCTCAGGACCTGCTGGCTGGGATCGACAGCCATCTGAGCGAGTCCTGTTGCCGGGTTTGATGCAAGGGCCTTCCCTGCTGCTCTGGACAACCTGGGGAAGGCCCGAGAAAGGTCAACTGACGGCCTGCTGATGTTCGGCGCGGGCGCGGGTGGTGGCGAGTCGGTAGGAGTCGGTGCCGGTCTCGATGATGTTGCCGCCGAACGTGAGGCGGTCGACGATGGCCGCGCAGAGGCGGGGGTCGGTGAAGGTCTTGGTCCAGCCCCCGAAGGACTCGTTGGAGGCGATGGCGATGCTGTTCTTCTCCTCGCGTTCGGTCAGGACCTGGAAGAGCAGTTCGGCGCCTCGGCGGTCGAGTTCCATGTAGCCGAGTTCATCGATACAGAGGAGGTCGACGCGGCCGTAGCGGGCGATGGTCTTGGCGAGTTGCTTCTCGTCGGCGGCCTCGACCAGCTCGTTGACGAGCTTGGTGGCCAGCACGTACTTGACGCGGAAGCCGGCCATCGCGGCCTCGGTGCCGAGCGCGATCAGCAGGTGGGACTTGCCGGTGCCGGAGTCGCCGATGAGGCAGAGCGGCAGGTTCTTCTTGATCCATTCGCAGGTGGCGAGGGTGTGGACCATCGCGGGGTCGATGTTGGGGTTGGCGTCGAAGTCGAACTTGCGCAGGGACTTGTCGCGCGGGAACCCGGCTGCCTTGATCCGGCGCTCGGAGCGGCGCCGGGCCCGGTCGTCGCACTCGGACATCAGGAGCTCGGCGAGAAAGCCGAGGTAGGACATCTGCTCGCGCGAGGCGGTCTCGGCGAGTTCGGGGAACTGGGCGCGGATGGTGGGCAGCCGCAACATCCGGCAGGCCTGGTCGATGGCCGCGTTGGCAGCCTGCTCAGTGAGTCCTCGCTGGCGGGGGAAGGTCATGGCGCTCTCCTTCAGGTGGTGGTTGGGCGGTCCGGCCGGCGGTGTCGCAGCAGCTGGTCGTAGTGGGCCACCGAGGGCAGCGGCCGGGTGTCGGGCGGCAGGTGGGCCAGGCGCCGCACGGTCAGGGACGTCACCCTCGCGAGGTCAGCCGCAGGCGGCTGGGAGTCGTCCGGGTCCGCGGTGTCGGCCTCGGCCGCCTTGCGGGCCTCCAGTGCGACCGCGTCGGCGGTCAGGGCGCCGGCCCGCAGCGCGGCCGCGAGGCCGGCGACCAGGTGCTCGTGGGGCAGGTGGCGGCTCAGCAGCAGGACTTCGATCAGCGCCCGGGTGCCGTCGCGCTCGCCATGGGCCTTGCGGGCTGCTGCCCACCAGGCGTCGTGGACCGGGGTGAACCTGCCGGCGGAGCGGGCCTGGTCGAGCGCGGTCGCCCCGGGCAGTGCACCGGGCTTGCGGACCAGCGCCTCCAGGTAGTGGTCCAGGTCGAGGCGGGTGCCGCCCTTGGCGATCAGCCGCTCGTGCCGGGCGACCTCCTCACGTCCGTCGTAGACCACCAGTTCGGAGGCGTGCAGGATCACGCGGACGGTCCGGCCGATCAATCGCACCGGTACCGAGTAGCGGTTCGTGCGGACGCTGACCTGGCTGTAGCGGTCGACCCGCAACGTGAACAGCCGGCCCGTCTCGAACGGCTCATCAGGCAACGGCGCCAGCAGGGATTGCTCGGCGGCGAAGTACTCGCCGATGGTGCGCGGACGGGAGCGGATCCGGCGGGCATCGTCCTGCTCGTCCCACTGATCGATCATCGCGTTCAGCTCCGCCAGTGTGGCGACCTCGGGGACGGGAACCAGGTGGTTGCGCCGGAACCAGCCGATCTGTCCCTCGACGCCGCCCTTCTCGTGGGCGCCGCCGATGCCGGGCTGGCAGTAGAGAACATCGAGGCCGTAGTGCGAACGGAACGCGGTCCACCGCTCGGCCTCCACCCGCTGGCGGGAGAAGCCCAGCACCCGGGCGACCGCGGCCTTAAGGTTGTCGTAGCGGACCCTGCCGGTCGGCACCCCGCCCAGCACGTTGAGAGCGTGGACGTGGCCCTCGAAGAACGCCTCCTGCCCGCAGGACGCGAAGATCCTTCTCTGCACTATTCAAGCGAGTCGGTGAAGACGGGCGTTTGATTAGCTCGTCGTCGTAGGTTGGCCGTCTCGGCGCAGAACCGTCGGGAGCAATTGGCCCATATCGGTGGCAACTTCATTCAGCAGGTCGGTTCCGAACACGCAGAGCGAGTGCTCCCACGGGTGGCCGAAGGTGCCGAAAGTGAGATCCTCGACCAGGTAGATGGGGTAGTCGCCGTCCGGATAGGGACTGCGTGGCCACCCGGGCCGGAAGTTGCCGCCCAGTGCGTCAGGCAGAAACATGTCGGAGGCTGGAAGGTCGGGGCGCAGGCGGTAGCTGGTGTGCTGCCATTCCAGGACGAGCAACGTCGTGCCGGGCGGGGTGCAGGTGGCCAGGCCGTCTTGGACGAGGCGAACCAGGTGATCGAGTTTCCGGTCACCGGGATCGTCGTGAAGTGCGTCCAGGCTCCAGGTCACCGACGGAATCGGCTCGGTGATCGCGGGGAAGGCATTCATGCTGGGCTTGAAGTCGAACCTCTCGTCAAAGCGGTCCCAGACTTCCCTGGACTCCCGGTCGGTCAAGCGACGAAGCGCGTCAGTGCTCACGAGCAGAATCTACCTGCATGAATGTTGCAAGGTCGGTGGTCGGACCCAGCCGGATCCTCACGGTGGCGGCGTTGCCGGATGCGGTACTAACCAAGAGCGGCGACCCCGTCTTCCCCTCGGTCGGCTTGGGCTCGGAGACGTTCGGCCTGCTGCTTCTTGTCGGCGATGTGCCGCAGGCTCTCTTGCAGGCCGGCGACCTCACCGAGCCACTGCATCCGTTGAGCCTCTCCCAAGCGCTGGCGCGTGTTGGTCTCGATCTCCAGCAGACGGGGCTCCTGGGCCAGGTCGAGGCGGAGCATAGGGCACCTGACACAGGCGTTTTCATGCTGGCAAGGGGTTCCGTAAGGCCGGTCGCAGGTGCCGAGCGCGACCTTGCGCAGGCTGAAGTGGTCGCGGAAGTCCTGCCACTCCGTGTCGCTGGGCTCGCGGTACTCCTCGCTGGGACGATGGGTCCGGCGCTGGTCGACGAACTGCCGGTAGCGGCGGATCACCTCTTCGGGATAGACGGCGACGTAAGCCTGAGTGGTGTTGAGATCTAGATGGCCAAGGAGCTTCGCGGCGATATGGATCGGCAGGCCACCGTTGACCGTCTCCGTCGAGAAGATTCGGCGGAAGTCGTGCGGCGTGAATCTCAGCGGTGTCCCGTCGACGTCGACAATGCCGGTTCGCACCGCATGGTCCGTGAGGAGCTCGCGAATCCGGTTGGGGGAGATGACCTGGAGCCGGTGCTGGGACAGGCACTGGAACAGGTGCGGCAGCGCCGGCCCGAAGACCCGCTCGTAGCCGTCGTACCGGGTCAGCAGCGGCACCCGCTCGCCGGTGCCCTTGATGCGGCGAATGATCCGGGCGAGGACGGCGACCAGGTCCGGGTCGGCGGGGATGACGCGCTCGCGGTCGGTCTTGGATGGGCTGATCTGCAGCAGCGGCACTGTCTCGCCGGTGGGTGCCTGGTACTGACGCAGGCTCAGGTGGGTGAGCTCCAGGAGTTCCTCGATCCTGGCCCCGGTGCGTCGCAGGACCTCGATGCTCGCCCAGGTCCAGAAGGCGTTGTTCTCCTCGCATTCGGCATCGAACCGGGGGCCGGGCTCGTCGACCGGGGCGAGGAACAGGGCGGTGGGGCGCCAGTGGCTGCCGTTGCGGCCGGTGCGTCGATAGCGCGAGCCCTCGACGGTGAACTCTTCTCCCGGTGTCGCCGATCGGGCTGCCTGCAGCAGGAGCGTGGCGTGCTGCAGTCGCGCCTCGGCAGCGCGGACGAGCTGCGGCAGGACGGGGACCAGGGCGCGGGTGCGCTGCTGCATCCGTGCCTGCCGGTGGCGGGTCTCCTTGATGTAGCCGCGGATGTCGGCCTCGCTGATCGGGCAGGGTGCGGCCCAGGCCGCCCAGCGGGCCGGGTCTTCCATCGACCACTGTGAGAGGTCCAGGTAGAAGGAGCGGACGGCCAGGAAGACGGCGTGGGCGGTGCGGCGCGGTCGCCCGTCGGGCAGGACCCGGACGCGTTGTTTCCAGGCCTGGGCGACCTCGTCGGGCAGATTGAGCGAGGAGATCGCGGGGTGGTGGCGTTGCAGGTCGCCCCAGAACAGGTCGGCCAGCATCTGGGCGTGGTTGACCAGGGAGCCGTAGTCCAGGACGGCGGATCGCTCGGCGATGTAGTGGACGAGCACGTCGCGGACGCGGTTGGTGATGGGGTGGCGGTCGATCAGCTCGGCGGGGGTGAGCCGGCCGCGGGCCTGGGCCTCGCGCAGGGTCGGCGGCGAGTCCTTGAGACCGCCGACGGAGCGGAGGATGTCGTAGGCGAGGGGTAGGGCCGCCACCGTGCGGCCGTTGTCCCGACGGGCCCGGGCGTAGTTGGTGAGGTCTTCCAGGTCGAAGGCCAGCAGGTCCTTGCCGGTGGCGATGCTCATGCGGGTGAGCACGTTCAGGGCTTCGGTCGCGTGCTCGTCGCAGCGCTGTCCGCCGGCGTGCTGTGTGAGCTCCGCGAACAGCGCCGGCTGGTTGTGGCGACGGTAGGCGTCGTAGACGCCAAGGAGGCGGCTGCCGAAGAGCCAACTGTAGGAGGGCCGGATCGCCTGGAGGACGATCAAGGTGCCGAGACCGGCGGTGAAACGCGACCGGGTGCCCGCGCTGAGTCCCTGCGGTCCCCAGCCGGAGCCCAGCTCGTCGGAACCGCTCAGCAGCCATCGGTCCTGCCAGGTGTCGGCGGGGAATCCCTCCAGCCAGTCGAAGATGCGCGTCAGCGAGAGCTGCTGGCGCCACAGGTTGCGGCCGGTCGGCTCGATCAGCAAGTTCGCGGCCAGGCGGGCCAGTTCATCGCGATGGGCCTTCTCCCGTCCGCTGCCACGGGTCGTGCTCCTCGGTTCGGGCAGCACGGTGGTGAGGATGGCGGGGTCGCGTGGGCTGACCGGGGTGCGGGCGACGCGCCCGTGCCGGGTCATCAGCGGTTTCCGAATACATCGGCGAGGTCGTCCGGGTCATACGTCCAGCCGGTCAGCGGCCGCGGCGGAGGCTTGGGGCGGGTGTAGTGCTCGTGGACCTTGGTGATGACCTCGTCGGTCCTGGGCCGTAGGTAGGTGCTGGTCGTGGTGATGCGCCGGTGGCGCATCACCTGCTGGGCGTCGACCAGGGTGATGGCCGGGTCTTCGATCAGGCGCAGACACAGGGTGTGCCGCAGGTCGTGCAGCGTGATGTTCGTCCCGATCCGGGCGTTGATCCGGTTCAGCACCGCTCGCAGGGCGGTGTAGGTCAGCGGGCGCGTCTGCCCGCGCAGGGTCCACCACACCGGCTCGTCCGGGGCGGGCCGGTGGCCGTCCTGGGCCAGGTCACCGAGGTAGAGGGCCAGCCAGGCGAAGGCTTCCGGGGAGGCCGGGCATGCTTCCTTCGCCCCGCCCAAGCCCTTGGTCCGCACGTAGATCCAGCCCTCGCCCGGGTGGATGTCGCCGATCGTCATGCCCAGCATCTCGGCGGCCCGTGCGCCGCTGGACAAGAACATGGAGAACAGTGCCCGGTCGCGGTGACAGCCCAGCGAGGTGAACAGGTCTTCGACGACATCGTCGGGGACAGCACGGGGCTCGCGGTCGGCCTGCTTCTGCCGGTAGGCGCCACGACGGTGCAGCCGAAACGGCTCCAACGGGTTGTGATGCGCCTCCAGCCGGCGCCCGTCACGGGACTGCGGCGGCACCGGGGAGAGCACGGGACCCTGCCCGGTTTGCAGATGGTGGTCGTAAAACGCCGCCAGCACCGACACCGCGTGGTTGATAGTTGCCGGGGCATAGCCCGACCTCAGGTACGGCTTGCCGGTGCGCGCGTTCAGCAACCCCGGCACGGGCGCATCCGGTCGGCGCCGGTCCCGCGCCGGGTTGTGGCACGTCCGCAGCCAAAGGACGAAGTCGCGTACGTCCACTCGTTTCGCACGGCTCCATTCCACATCCACTGCCGCGAGGAAGCGGAACCAGCGCAGCAGGTCAAAGGCATAGGAACGGCAGGAAGCTGGGGTGTTGCCGCAGGCCAGCAACTCCCGCAGGAACTCGCTTGCCGGCGTGATCGCCCGGCCCGCCCCGTCGAGAACCACCCAGGGCAGCGTGGCGGCACCGGTCGCCTCCACTCTGCCGACCCGGGCCACCACCAGCCCAGTCACCTCGCGTTCCGCCATCACCGCAGCGTGATCCATCACGTCTCCATCTCGTCGGGAACATCCCGAACGGAGACTCCTCGCTCTCACCGAGTCAACACGTAGGACACGCTGATAGTGCGGTCAACGGGTCGGTGCACCGACTTACCCGAGAAGGACAGCCGGAACGCGAACAGGTAGCAGGTCACCAGCTCGCCCGCCAGACGCACCGTCACGTCCCCGAAGTCGACCTCCGCCTCCGCGCCGGGTTTGTGGGTCTGCGGGACGAACGCGTCCACCACCCCGCGGCCCGCCTGGAGCCGGATCTCCCCGCGCCGCTCGGCCACGTAGCCACGGACCATCTGGTACGAGATCTCGTCCGCGCCGTGCTCATCCACCCGCCGGTCGAAGATCCGCTTCACCGTGTGACGCTGCTTTCGCGGGGCGTCCAGGTCCGCCCGCAGCATCTGGTCGATCAACGGCTTCAACGGATCCAGACGAGTCGGACGGGGCGCCGTCTTCTTCCGCGGCTCAGGCCAGGCCGACGACAGGGCCTTCTGTACCGTCAGGAAGCCGACCCCGTACTTCCGCTGCAACGCGCGGCCAGACAGACCCGAGCGGGCATCACGGCGGATCGCCGCGTACAGATCGACCTTGGACTTCGGCAGCACCCGGGACCCCTCGTCGTGCAGAGCACAACCATGGTCCCGAGGCAAGCACCTGGGTGCTCTCAAAACTCGGCGACATCACTCTTCCGTGGCACGGGATGCTCTCGCCACTGAGCAACAGATGCTCTCGGTTCTCACCTACAAAGCCGGAGGTGACTCAAACAAGGCCGCCAGCTCGCCCGACGCGCAGTGGTCTGCTCCGCCCGAACGGAGGTGGCCCGGCTTTGAGGTTGCGCCAGGTGTTCGCCAGCGCGTCCGGCTGCGCCTGCGTGCAGCCGTGCCTCCTGCACGGTGAGACCTCGTGGGCAGCTCGTTCACCGCAGTGCTGTCCGCGAGCCATGACACCATGGGCAGCGAGCGCTCCTTGATACCACAACAGCACTGCCGACCCGACACTGCGGCACGGTCAAGAAACCGCACAGGCCGCGCTGCGCCGCAGGTCGCGAAGGGTCCGCTCCGCCCACGCGGAGGTGCCCCGGTCGGCATCGACACGACCGACCGGGTGGTGGAGTCCGCTCCGCCCACGCGGAGGTGCCCCGAGGAGACCGCCGCCGCCGAATTCCGGCGCCGCGTCCGCTCCGTTCGTGCGGAGGTGCCCCGGCCGGCCTGACGGGCGCCCTGAGCGGCCTGTGGTCCGCTCCGCTCGTGCGTAGGTGCCCCGTGGCCGAGGAGGTCGGGTAGGCCAGGCAGTCGTCCGCCCCGCCCGCGCGGGGGTGGCCCTCCTGTCCTTCCTTTGTTCTTCCTACGTCCTTCATCGGCCCCGCCTGCGCGGGGGTGGCCCCTCGCGCGCGTCCACGCACGACCAGGCCGCCGTATCGGCCCCGCCTGCGCGGGGGTGGCCCTCCGAACCTGCCGAACACGGTGTCCGGGGTGTAATCGGCCCCGCCTGCGCGGGGGTGGCCCCGGCCGGCTCGGGCCCGGCCCGACCTTCGAGAGACCGGAATCGGCCCCGCCTGCGCGGAGGCGCCCCAGTCATCACCGTACGAATGCTCTTGAACATGGTGTCCGCTCCGCCCGCGCGGAGGTGGCCCGTCGTAGGTGGTCCACCCGGCGGGAGGGGTGTGGTCCGCTCCGCCCGCGCGGAGGTGGCCCGTCGGTAATCCTCCGGGGAATCTTCGCTCAGCTGTCCGCTCCGCCCGCGCGGAGGTGGCCCGCGCCGGCCGACTTCGTCCTCGCGGGTCATGTCGTCCGCTCCGCCCGCGCGGAGGTGGCCCGCCGTCGATGATCTGGGGTACCCCGCCGTTGGTGTCCGCTCCGCCCGCGCGGAGGTCCCCGCTGCCGCGGCTGGTGGAGCACGTCACCCGCCGGTCCGCTCCGCCCGCGCGGAGGTGCCCCGGCGAGGACGTGTTCTCGGCCGCGATCCGCGAGGTCCGCTCCGCCTGCGCGGAGGTGGCCCGGCTCGGTCCTGGAACCCGACCAGCGTGGCGATGCCCGCTCCGCCCGCGCGGAGGTGGCCCGTCGGCGGGTGAGCACTGGATGACCACGGTGGCGCCCGCTCCGCCCGCGCGGAGGTGCCCCGGCGGTGTTCGACCTCTACGACATCGCCGAGTCGTCCGCTCCGCCCGCGCGGAGGTGCCCCGGCCAAGGAGGCTGGCCCGGAGCTGTCGCAGATGTCTGCTCCGCCCGTGCGGAGGTGCCCCGGTCGTCAACGTCACCACGGTGCGTCAGGACCGGTCTGCTCCGTCCGCGCGGAGGTGCCCCGTGGGTGGACTGGACCAACAGCCAGACCTACACGTCCGCTCTGCCCGTGCGGAGGTACCCCGCTGCCCTCAACCGCCGGCCTCATCGAGCGCTTGTCCGCTCCGCCCGCGCGGAGGTGCCCCCTACGCCTTGACCCAGCCGGTGGCGAAGTGGACGTCCGCTCCGTCACCGCAGAGGTGACCCGCTCCAGCGCTGGGACGAGTACCTCCAGACGATGTCCGCTCCGCCCGTGCGGAGGTGCCCCGCCTCGCCCGGTTCGGCTCGGACGGGGCTCGGTGTCCGCTCCGCCCGCGCGGAGGTGACCCCACCGAGCTGATCCCGGTCACCCACCGCAGCAGGTCCGCTCCGCCCGCGCGGAGGTGACCCGCCGTGGTTGCCGGGTGCGACGGCGTCGTAGAGGTCCGCTCCGCCCGTGCGGAGGTGCCCCGAGCGTCCGGTGGCGCTTCCGAGCCTGGCCCTTGTCCGCTCCGCCCGCGCGGAGGTGACCCGACGTCGGCGATCGGCTGGGGTACGCGCGCCGTCCGCTCCGCCCGCGCGGAGGTGCCCCGTTCACGGGCGCGCCCGCTGCGCCCGGGCCGAGGTCCGCTTCGCCCACGCGGAGGTGACCCGCCGTGGTTGCCGGGTGCGACGGCGTCGTAGAGGTCCGCTCCGCCCGTGCGGAGGTGCCCCGAGCGTCCGGTGGCGCTTCCGAGCCTGGCCCTTGTCCGCTCCGCCCGCGCGGAGGTGCCCCGTAGAGGTCTGGGACCGATGGTAGGGCAGCCCCGTCCGCTCCGCCCGCGCGGAGGTGCCCCGACGTGGTCGTGGGCGCGAAGCTGTTCGGCGGCGTCCGCTCCGCCCGCGCGAAGGTGCCCCGGCCTGCCCCGAAGGCAAGATCACCCCGGCGCTGTCCGCTCCGCCCGCGCGAAGGTGCCCCGGGCGGTGAGGTCGATGAGTGACGACATGTCGAGTCCGCTCCGCCCGCGCGAAGGTGCCCCGCTGACCGCGTAGGGATCGAGCATGAAAAGGGCGTCCGCTCCGCCCGCGCGAAGGTGCCCCGCTGACCGCGTAGGGATCGAGCATGAAAAGGGCGTCCGCTCCGCCCGCGCGGAGGTGCCCCGCCGAGCTGGCCCGCGACACCGAGGTGCGCTCCGTCCGCTCCGCCCGCGCGGAGGTGCCCCGAGCGTCCGGTGGCGCTTCCGAGCCTGGCCCTTGTCCGCTCCGCCCACGCGGAGGTGCCCCGGCGCCGCCGAGCGCCACGGTCTGGTGCCGATCGTCCGCTCCGCCAGCGCGGATGTGACCCGCCGGCCGCTGACCGGCCGGTGCGCCGGAGGGCGTCCGCTCCGCCCGTGCGGAGGTGACCCGTGCAGTTCGTCCCGCCACAGCCGGTAGTCCTCGTCCGCTCCGCCCGCGCGGAGGTGGCCCGCAGCTGCTCTACGTCCAGGGCCTGACGAGCCAGTCCGCTCCGCCAGCGCGGAGGTGACCCGACCGAGTTCGCCCGATTCCTCACTCAGCTGACGTCCGCTCCGCATACGCGGAGGTGACCCGAGACTGGAATCGGCGAGGTTGAACGCAATGAATCCGCTCCGCCTGCGCGGAGGCGTCTCAGTGCCAGCGGTGCTGTCGTCGCCCTCTGTGAGGTGTGCGGAGGCGACCCGCCGAGGGAGTCGCGCAGGCCGGAGAGGACTTCGGCTGTTCCGCCAGCGCGGAGGTGACCCGCTCCTCGGCCGACCGCACCAGTACACGAGCGCGTCTGCTCCGCCCGTGCGGAGGTGACCCGTACTCCTCTACGGTGGTCAGCACGTAGCCCTTGTCTGCTCTGCCCGTGCGGAGGCGACCTATCCTTCGAGCGGGAATCGAACTGACGGCACTGACATATCCTCAGGTCTGTAACTGCAGATCAGAAAGTATCAGCCCCGCCTGCGCGGGGGTGGCCCAAGCGTCGCTATATCGAGATTCTGTGCCCCCCGATCAGCCCCGCCTGCGCGGGGGTGGCCCCCCGCGGCGGTCACCCTGGACGGTGGCTCGTACATCAGCCCTGCCTGCGCGGGGGTGGCCCGATTCGCGCGATGGGTGGTCCGGCGTCCGGCCTGTCCGCTCCGCCCACGCGGAGGTGGCCCGCACAACGCCGGCTTCCTGGCGGGCGCCCACGAGTCCGCTCCGCCCACGCGGAGGTGGCCCGTCGGTGACGGTGAGCACGGGTTGGTCCCCCTGGTCCGCTCCGCCAGCGCGGAGGTGGTCGATTCCCTGGGGCACGTTCGGCTTCAGGTCTGGTCCGCTTGTGCGGGTGGTCAGCCTGTTCGGCCGAGGTGGATCACGACGATGGTGACGGTGGCCTCGGTGATTTCGTACATGACGCGGTAGCGGCCGACGTGCATCCGGCGCAGGTCGAGCGAGCCGTACTCCGCGCTGCCCTGCGGGCGGGGGGTGTCGGCGAGCAGGTCCACGGCGTCCATGACCTGGCGCAGGCCGTCGGGGTCGTCCTTGAGGAAGCGGGCGGCTGCGTTGATGGCCGGCTCGTCCCAGATGATCGTGTGGTTCAAGCGGCGGGTCCCAGGCCGAGCTGGGCGCGGACCTGCTCGTGCGGTACGGCGGTGGTCTCGCCGGCGGCCTGCCGGGCCCGGTACTGGGCCAGGGCGAGGGCGTCCTCGAGGTCGGCCAGTTCCTGGGGGTTGATGAGGACTGCGGCGGGCTGGCCGTGGTCGGTGATGGTGATGCGTTCGCGGGCGTGGGAGGCACGTCGGACCAGCGTCCCGAGGCAGGCCCGGGCCTCCGTGATCGGCAGGGTGTCACTCATGTACTAAACTGTACACTTCATGCGCGATCTGTACAGGGTGAACCACCTGGCCTTTGTCCCCGTCGACTAGGTTCCCGGTGATCTGTGGGTTCGTGGAGGTGACCCGTGGATCGAAGCCACTGCCACCGTCGTCTCCAGGTCCGCTCCGCCCGCGCGGAGGTGACCCGCGGCCGCGCAGGTCACGCAGCCGTCCGTCCGCGTCCGCTCCGCCCGTGCGGAGGTGCCCCGATCGTGACGCTGATCAGCGAGGGCACGGTCACGTCAGCTCCGCCCGTGCGGAGGTGCCTCGAACCAGCCGCTCTTCATGCCTGCGATGGGGAGGTCCGCTCCACCCGTGCGGGGGAGGCCCCGCGAGAGGACCGAGGCGCTGCTCGCGCTCCGGATCGGCCCCGCCTGCCCGGAGGTGCCCCGTGCACCGTCCTCGTGCGCCCGGCCAGGGCGACGTCCGCTCCGCCCGCGCGGAGGTGACCCGGAGGGCGAAGGGCGAGACCTCACGTCCGAGGAGTCCGCTCCGCCCGCGTGGAGGTGGACCGGCTTTGAGGTTGCGCCAGGTGTTCGCCAGCGCGTCCGCTGCGCCCGCGTGCAGGCGTGCCTCCTGCACGGTGTGAGCTCCTGGGCAGCTCGTTCACCGCGGTGCTGTCCGCGAGCCGTGGCACCATGGGCAGCGAGCGCTCCTTGACACCACAACAGCACAACCCAGCCTCACCATCACGGTCAACAAATGGCAAAGGCCGCGATGCGCCGCAGGTCGCGAAGGGTCCGCTCCGCCCGTGCGGAGGTGCCCCGAGGCTGGCGTCGGTGGTGACGAGGTCTTCGAGGTCCGCTCCGCCCGTGCGGAGGTGCCCCGCAGACGAACGCGATCGATCCCCACCAGGCCACGTCCGCTCCGCCCGTGCGGAGGTGCCCCGTGGCGCAGGGTGTTGGTCCCGAGCGCCAGCACGTCCGCTCCTCCCGTGCGGAGGTGCCCCGGTGCTCGCGGTCCGCGCCGCCAACGTCCAGGCCGTCCGCTCCGCCCGCGCGGAGGTGACCCGGACGGTATCCCGGTCGCCTTCACCAAGCGCGGGTCCGCTCCGCCCGCGCGGAGGTGACCCAGTCGTCGGGAACAGGTTCCTGATCTCCGACCGGTCCGCTCCGCCTGCGCGGAGGCGTCTCCGTGCCGGCGGTGCTGTCGTTGCCCTGTGTGAGGTGTGCGGAGGCGACCCGCCGAGGGAGTCTCGCAGGCCGGAGAGGACTTCGACTGTTCCGCCAGAGCGGAGGTGCCCCGTCGGGCGACACCCTGTTCGAGATCGGCCAGCGATCCGCTCCGCCCGCGCGGAGGTTCCCCGCCCCGCCCGGTTCGGCTCGGCCGGGGTGGAGTCCGCTCCACCCGCGCGGAGGTGCCCCGGGATCTCGACCGGGCGCTACCGCCACGGGACGGTCTGCTCCGCCCGCGCGGAGGTGCCCCGGTGTCTATCAGCCGGGGCTTCGCGGCGAAGACGTCCGTTCCGCCAGCGCGGAGGTGACCCGTACAGCAGGCCAGGCAGCACCACAGGGATCTGCTCCGCTCCGCCCGCGCGGAGGTGACCCGCCCTTGACCAGCAGTGCTGCAGCGGCGAGCCAGTCCAATCTGCCTGTGCGGAGGTGGCCCGAGGCCGGACCGCTCGTTCATCGTCCAGCACGTGTCCGCTCCGCCCGTGCGGAGGTGACCCGTAGAGCGCGATGGCGGTGTGCTTCGGGATCTCGTCCGCTCCGCCCGGGCGGAGGTGCCCCGGGCTGGTCGAGACCAGCCCCGGTCAGGCCGCAGTCGGAGGTGCCCCGATGAACGCCTACGTCGACCCCGACGTCCAGGCGTCCGCTCCGCCCGCGCGGAGGTGCCCCGACCAGGGACCGAAGCACCATGTAGCTTCGGGTGGCCGTTCCGCCCGTGCGGAGGTGCCCCGGTGTGTGCCTCCGTTCCGCCAATGCGGAGGTGGCCCGGACGACGACCCGGTCCGGATCCTGCGGACCGGGTCCGCTGCGTCCGTGCGGAGGTGACCCACCCGCCGCAACCGGCTCTGAGCTGGGCTGAACGTCCTCTCCGCCAACGCGGAGGTGACCCAGTCGTCGGGAACAGGTTCCTGATCTCCGACCGGTCCGCTCCGCCAGCGCGGAGGTGCCCCGGAGTACTCGCAGATCGAGTCCCACGCCCGGCCGTCCGCTCCGCCCGCGCGGAGGTGACCCGTCCAGGAGGTGGCTGGCGGCCTCTGACTGCACGTCCGCTCCGCCTGCGCGGAGGCGTCTCAGTGCCGGCGGTGCTGTCGTTGGTGTGCGGAGGCGACCCGCCGAGGGAGTCGCGCAGGCCGGAGAGGACTTCGGCTGTTCCGCCAGAGCGGAGGTGCCCCGTCGGGCGACACCCTGTTCGAGATCGGCCAGCGATCCGCTCCGCCCGCGCGGAGGTTCCCCGCCCCGCCCCGCCCGGTTCGGCTCGGCCGGGGTGGAGTCCGCTCCGCCCGCGCGGAGGTGCCCCGGTGTCTATCAGCCGGGGCTTCGCGGCGAAGACGTCCGTTCCGCCCGCGCGGAGGTGAGCCGACGATTGGCAAGGTCGGGGGCGAGGAGTTCGAGTCCGCTCTGCCCGTGCGGAGGTGGCCCGTTGAGCAAGTCCACTGGTCTCGGAAAGGTCTAATACTCTCCGTCGCGCGGGGTGACCCGGTCCACCGAACTCGGGCGGGGTGCCAGCCGAGTTCGCTCCGCCCGCGCGGAGGTGACCCGTCGCGGCGGTTGGTCACGAGGAGCCTCCCGAGGTCCGCTCCGCCTGCGCGGAGGTGCCCCACTGCCCTCAACCGCCGGCCTCATCGAGCGCTTGTCTGCTCCGCCCACGCGGGGGTGGCCCCGGCGTCCGCTCTCTGAGTCGCGTACCACCGCCCGTCCGCTCCGCCCGCGCGGAGGTGGCCCGGTGAGCACGGTGTGCTCCGGCAGCTCCAGCGCGTCCGCTCCGCCCGCGCGGAGGTGCCCCGCACTACACCACCGGCGAGATCCTCGGGTCCGCGTCCGCTCCGTCCGTGCGGAGGTGCCCCGTCGCCCTGGTACAGGGCGTCTACGAGGCGGGTGTCCGCTCCGCCCGCGCGGAGGTGACCCGCCTTGAACTGGTCCGGGTCACCGTCCCAGTGCGTCGGCTCCGCCCAGCGGAGGTGACCCGTTGAGCAAGTGCACTGGCCTCGGGAAGGTCTAATACGCTCCGTCGCGCGGGGTGACCCGGTCCACCGAACTCGGGCGGGGTACCAGCAGAGGTCCACTCCGCCCGTACGGAGGTGGCCCCTTCGGGAGGCTGTTCGGCGCGTCCTCGTCGAGATCGGCCCCGCCTTCGCGGGGGTCGCCCCGAGGCCTGATACCCCAGGTCCGCTCCGCCCGCTGAGAAGGAGGTTCACCCCGTCGTCTGCTCCGCCCGTGCGGAGGTGACCCGTGGATCGAGGCCACTGCCACCGTCGTCTTCAGGTCCGCTCCGCCGGTGTGGAGGTCGCCTCCGTGTAGCCGGCCAGCAGCAGTCCGACCACGCTGTCCGGTTCGCCCTTGCAGAGACGACCCGTCCCGGATCCCGGGCCAGCGTCCTCATCGCGCCCTGGCGGCTCGTTCCGCTTGTGAGGAGGTGACCCGATGATCGTCGGGACCAAACCGGTGACCGAGAGGTCTGCTCCGCCCGCCCGAGGGTGTGTTCCACGTCGGGATGAAGGACGAGCTCGACCTCGGCGGCTGGGGTGATCTCGGTGCCGACGTCGGTTGCCTTCGTGACATCGAAGCGCACCATCTGGACGATGATCGTCCCATCCGCTCCGCTCGTGCGGAGGTGACCCGAACGTCCGCGGCAGCTCGACCTCCCCCGTCAGGTCCATTCCGCCGGTGCGGGGGTGACCCGAAGACCGGGATCAACAGGTTCCGCAGCCGCGGGTCCACCCCGCCCGCTCGAAGGTCTTGTGTCTGGCGAGTAGCAGGAGGTACTGGTCTCCGGTGAGCTCAAGCTCAACCAGTAGCAGTTCTAGACCGCTGGCATCGCACCGTGGCCCGGCCAGGCCTCCCGGCTTCTCGCCGACCACGTCTCAGGCTGGGGACCGACGAGAGCCTGCCGATCGCGGACCGCGTCGCCGGCTGCCTCGTCCTGCAGTTCGGCCAGAGCACCGACCGCATCGTCAACCTCGCCGTCGCCCAGGTCCGCATCCACCCCGACGAACCCGGGGTACTTGCCCCCAGCTCGGCCGCGAATCGCTCTGGCTGACGCTCGCGGACCTCCTGGGCACCGCGTCGCCCCTCGCCTTCGGACAGCACAAGCCCCGACGAGCCCAGAATGAGCCCCCTTTCGGGTGCAGGCCGTAGGCCGTGTGAGAAGCCCCTAGCTGGTGGACGCGCTGAGCAGGTCGACCATCGTCCGCACCGGAAGCGGCAACCAGTCCCCGGCGGCCGGGCGGTTTCGGGAGAGGCCCTCGACGATCTGAGTGGGTGTCGGACGGCGGTGGGGGTCATGGTCGAGACAGCGGACGACCAGATCGGCCAGTTGGGCCGGCAGCAGACCGAGGACGGACTCCAGGTCCTCACTCTCATCTACCGGCACCGCCCCTCCGGCATGGCACAGCACCATGCCGAAGGCGTAGACGTCCGTGGCGAACGTGACCGGCCCTCCGATGTACTGCTCCGGGGCCAGGAATCCCCGCGTGCCGATCAGCTGGCCGGAACGGGTGAGCATGGTGTCGTCGAGTGCCCGGGCGATGCCGAAGTCGATGACGCGAGGCCCGGTTCCGGAGATGATGATGTTGCTCGGCTTGAGGTCGCGATGGACGATGTTGCAGGCGTGGATCCCCTCGAGCGCCTCGGCAACACCGACGGCCAAGGTGTGCAGGCTCCGGCTCGGCAACGCACCGTAGTGCTTCAGGACTTCGTGCAGCGGCAGGCCGGGGATGTACTCGGTGATCAGCCAGGGCGGATCACCTTGCGGGTCGGCAGCGACCACCGGCGCGGTGTGGAATCCACCGACCCGGCGCACGGCCTCGATCTCACGGCCGAACCGCCGGCGGAACTCGGCGTCCGCGGCAAGCTCCGGCCTGATGACCTTGACCGCGACCAGGCGCTCCCCGGCAGAGCGCGCGAGGAAGACCGTCCCCATACCGCCCTCGCCGAGCCGGGCAGTCAGCTGATAGCGGCCGATACTGCGCGGGTCGTCCCCCCTCAACGGTTGATGGCATGGCCCGAGCGATGCCTGCAAGGGCGGCGGTGGAGCGGCCGGTGCTCCACTGTCCACCGCGGCGGCGACCCCCGCAGCCGCCCCTGTGTCGGCGCGCAGCACCGCGGCCTGGGCCTCGCCCTCGGCCTTGAGCACCTCAGCCTGCTTCTCACCCTCGGCCTTGAGGATCTGCGCCTGGCGCTGGCCCTCGGCGGTGAGGATCGCCGCGCGCTTGTCCCGCTCGGCGCGCGTCTGCTTCTCCATCGCGTCCTGGATGGAGGCCGGCGGCTTGATCGTCCTGAGCTCGGCGCGGTTGACCCGGACGCCCCACTTGCCGGTGGCCTCGTCCAGGACGCTGCGCAGACCGGCGTTGATGACCTCACGGGAGGTCAGGATGGATTCGAGGTCCATCGAGCCGATGATGTTGCGCAGCGTGGTGTCGGTCAACTGCTCGATCGCCTCGGCGTAGTCGGCAACCTCGTAGGTGGCGGCGCGCGGGTCGGTGACCTTGTAGTGGACCACCGTGTCGATGTCGACGACCAGGTTGTCCCGGGTGATCACCGGCTGCGGCGGGAACGGCACGACCTGTTCGCGCAGGTCGATCCGGGCGCGGACGCGTTCGATGAACGGGATGACGACGTTCAGGCCTGCGTTGAGAGTGCGCTTGTAGCGGCCGAAACGCACCACGATCGCGGCGCGGGCCTGCGGGATCACCCGGATCGGTCGGGCCAGGGCCAGCAGTAGAATCAGCCCGATGATAAGGATGAGCACCGGCTCCACTCCAGCCCCCTCGCCCGTGACCACATCGGACATCTGATCCGGACGACGTCCGGCAGTGTCCGGCCCGAAGTCTGACAGACGTGCACCGTGATGCCTATAGCCCGACCGGCCGGGGCGAGGCTCACGACCCGACGGAGTTTGGCGGTACGCGCCGATAGCCCGAGTCCGCTCCGCCCGCGCGGAGGTGACCCGTCAGAACAGGCCTACGACCGGCTGTTAGGGGCGTCGGGTCGGCAGTCCTTGGAGCGCGGCATCGCGCCGAGGACGACCTGCTCGGCGGCCAGGTCGTACGGCACCGCGAAGGTGACGCTGCCCGGCTCCGGTGCCGGCTCGCTCTCGCTCGGACCCGACGTCGGAGCTCCTCTTCTAGACCGGGAAGCCGAGTGTCGGGCCGGGGCGGGGGGTGCCGATGTGGAGGGCGCTGAGGCTGGTCAGCCCGGCGGTGGGGAGGCCGAGGGCCTCGTCGGTGGCGGCGCAGGAGGCGTCGGAGCGGATCCGGGCGGACAGGCCGAGGGCGGCCGCCGCGAGGGCGGCGCGTTGCAGGGCCAGCCCGGCCTCGATGTGGGCCAGGCGGTACCAGCGGTCGCCGTACGCGTCGATGCCCGCCTCCAGGGCGGCGACCGGCAGGACCGTCAGGGGCGCCTCCAGGTAGTCCAGCCGGGTCGGCGGCGCGGCCAGCCCGGCGGCGATCCGGCCCGGTGCGCCGGGCGGGACGGGCAGCGGGGCCAACTCCCCGTCGCGGTAGGCGTAGCAGCCCGCGGCGAGGCCGGTGACGTCGCGGACCACGCAGCACAGCGCGACCGCAGCGGGTGCCGTCGCGACCCCGGCGAGGTCCCCGGGGTACCCGGCGGCCGCGGCGCCGAGCAGCGCCGCCAGCGCCCGCCGGTCCATCGGCACCGGCAGGAACCCGTTGCTCGCCGAGGCGCGCCGCGCGACCCCCGCGCGGAGGCCGGCCGAGCCCAGGGGGGCCGCGTCGGGCAGCCGGATCGCCGCCCCGGTCCCGGGCGCGGGCAGGGGCGCGGGAAGCGGCCGGGCGGGCTGGACCGCGTCCGGCCGTTCGGTCAGCGAGGCCCCGTGCACGGCGGCGGTGTAGGGCAGCAGCCCCAGGATCGAGGTCGGCGGTGTCACCGGTACGGCCGGCACCGACGGCAGCGACGGCGGCTCGCCGGGGCCCGGGCCGGCCGCCGGGCCGGCCGCCGGGGCGGCCGGGTGGCGGAGCGTCAGGACGGCCGTCACGCTCTGCCCGTAGGGGTCGAGGCCGAGCAGCGCGTCGACCGGCCGGTCGTCCTGGCGCAGCCGCACCCCGACGGCCGCGCCCAGCGCCTCGGCGACCGCCTGGGCCTGGGCGAGCAGCACCCCGGTCTCCTGCTGTTGCAGCCGGTAGCCGAACTCCCGGTACTTCACGGCGCTGCGCCAGAACACCGTCGTGAGGACGAGGACCAGGTCGGGCGCCTCGCCGGTACCCGGCGCCAGGGCCCTGCGGTGGTCCCCCGGGCGGACGGCGACCAGCCGGTGCCCGACGCCGTCGTAGTGGTACACCGCCGCCGGCAGGCCGGGGGCCGCGCCGAGCGCGAGGTACGCCTCGATCGGGTAGCGGGCGCCGCCGCTCGGCGCGGGGCGGCAGTCGCCCTGGCCGGGCGGGGCGGCGAGCGCGGTGCCCGTCGCCGGGTCCACCGGGTACATCCAGTTCGCCCTGGTCCGGCCGAGCAGTTCGCGCATCAGCGTGCCCAGGACGGCCGGCCAGTCGTGGGCGCCGTCCGCCGGTTCCCACGGCAGCGGCACGGTGGGGCGGTCGGCGTGGACGAGGTGTGCGGGCGGGAGCGGGCCCGGGGACTGCGGGAGCGGTCCGGGGTGGCGGCCGTACGGCAGGTAGGCACGGGCCGCCGCTCCCGGTGCCGGGTCGGTGGGAGGAGCGCTGGGTGACACGGGTGACCTCTGCGGAATGTCGTGGCGGTCCGGTCTCGGCCGGTTGCGTGGGGCGGATCGGTCGCCCGTGGCGGATCGGTTGCACGGGGCGGATCGGTCGCGGCGGTTCAGGGGAACGGGTGCGGGTCCGGGTTGAGCTCCGCCGGGGTGAGGTCCCGGTCGCGGTGGCCCAGCAGCCGGGGCACCGTCAGCAGCCGTGGCAGCCCGTGGGTGCGCCGGAACCGGTGCCCGAAGGTCATCGGCAGCGTGCCGGGGACCAGCACCTTGACGCAGGCCAGCCCGCCGGCCCGGTGTTCGGCCGAGGTCTGGTCGACCACCACCACGTCCAGGCCGGTGCCGGTGAACCGGCCGACCAGTTCGGTGAGGTCCCCGATCAGGTCCCGGTGCTCCGGCCAGGGGGTGCCGGCGGCCACGGCGGCCAGCGGCACGGGCGGCGCGCCGGCGCCGAGGAAGCCCAGCCGTTCCCGGGCGGCCGGGTGGCCGTACAGGGTGGCGTGGTCGTCCATCGTCCGCACCTCGGCCGGGTCCGCCAGCATCCGGGCCGCCCGGTCCGGGTCGTGCCGGCGGTCGGCGCCGGACAGGAAGCCGGTGAGCTCGGAGAGGCTGCGCAGCAGGGCCCGTTCGGCCGTCAGCGCGGTGCCGGCGCCGCAGAGCAGGTCCAGCCCGCGCGGCGTGGCGGATCCGGCGGCGGGGTCGGCCTCGGCCAGGACCCAGAACGCGGGCACCCGGTGCTCGGTGGTGGTGGCGAACGCGCGCAGCCGGTAGCCGAGCCGGTGCCGGGCGAGCTCGGCGAGCAGCGGGATCCGGCGGTCGGCGGCCGAGGCCAGGTCGACCTCGGGGACGGGCAGCCGGGCGTACCAGGTGAGCAGGAAGGCGTCCCGCTCGGCGACCTCCAGCAGCCCGTGCAGCACCGCCTCGGCCGGGCTGTTGCCGAGGGCGCAGCCGTTGGACGTCTCGAACACGAAGGAGTCGTCGAGGTGGCCGCGGTTGTAGTAGGCGTAGCTCTCGGGCACCAGGACGGGCAGGCCCCGGGCGAAGGAGTACCCCCACACCCAGCGCAGTTCCCGGTCGGGGGTGTACGGCGCGAACGGGAAGCCGGGGAGGCCGTGCTGCTCGGGGTGGTGCAGGCCGAGCCCCTGGGGGTCCACGGCGTGGTCCGCGATGTCGCGGAACCGGGCCGTGACGGTGGTGCGCCGGCCTCGCGGGGCCTCGCCGCCCAGCCGCTCCAGGGCCTCCAGGACGGCGGCGAGCCGGGTGGAGCCGAGGTCGGTGGCGTGACCGTAGCCGTTGGCGCTGGCGTGGACGGCCCGGGAGGGGGCCGTCCGGGCGGTGGCGCACAGGGCGGCGGGGGTGGACCAGGTGTCCACCGAGGCGATCACGCCGGTGACCGGGTCGACGTAGCGGTCCGCGAGGACCTCCGGGTCCGGCTGGGCGGTACGGGGCACGTCCGGGTGGAGCTTCGGCGCGGGCGGCAGCGCGAGGACGGCCGCCGCCGCGCTGTCGGCCGGCAGGGCGCCGCAGTCCGGGCAGTACGGGTGCGGCAGCAGGGTGCTGCGGGAGGTCTCGCCGGTGTCCGCCGCCACCCGCAGCACCGCGTCGACGGTGCGGGGCGGGAGCGGGCCGGCGGTGGGACCGGCGAAGGCGGCGAGCCGGGCCGTCTCCTCGCTGACGAGGCCTCGGACGGCGTCGAGCAGCAGCGGGTTGGTCCGCAGCGCCGGCAGGTCGGGCGGGAGCAGCTCACGGTGGGCCGGCTCCGCGCTGTTGTCGCGCTCGCGCAGCTCGGCGCAGCCCGGGCAGCCGGGGCGGCCGGGGAGGCCGGCGGGCCCGAGGACCACCTGTCCGGCGAGCAGCCGGACCGGCAGCCAGGGGCGGCGGTGCGCGGCCGCCCAGGCGCGGCCCCGGCGCAGCGGTTCGAGGTCGCCGGGGCCGGCGGTGGTGACGACCAGGACGTCCGCGACCTCCGGGAGATCCGGGAGGTCCGGGAGGTCCGGGCCGGGCTGCGCCGGGTCGTCGGCAGTGACGGTCCGCCGGTCGGGGGCGGCGGCGAGCCAGGGCGAGCCGAGCAGCGCGACGGTGACCGCGCCGCGGGCGGGTGTGCGGAGGTCGGTCACGGGAGCAGCACCACCCGGGTGAGGTCGGGCAGGACGGCGGTCGCCTGCGGGTCGAGGTCCAGCGGGACGGCGACGGCCCGCAGACCCGTGGTGGTCCGCAGCGCCGCGGCCAGCGCCGCCAGGTCGGGGTCCGGGGCGGCGGCCATGTGCGTGGCCGCGGGCTCGGGCACGGCGACCGCGACCGCGGGCACGGGCACGGCAACCGGCGGAACCGGCTCGGGCCGGTACCCGGGCTGGTCCTCCGTGCTGGACTGCCAGGCCAGCAGCGCGCGTTCGGCGGAGCGGGCGACCGCCTCGGCCAGGTCCCGTCCGGCGGCGGCGACGGTCCCGGTGCCCAGCCGGGTGGCGCAGGCCGGCACGCCGGTCACCGCGGTGAGGTCGTACAGGGCGGGCTCGCCGACCGTGCCGAGCAGCCGCAGCAGGTGGCCGGTGCGGGGGTCGGCGGCGAAGTCCGCCGGATCGAGTGCGGTGGCCCCGGCCCGGGCGGCGCCGGGCGCCCGGGCCAGCAGGGCCTCGACCTGGTCGGCGAGGCCGAGCCAGTGCGCCTCCTCGGGCGAGCGGCCGCCGGCCGTGCCGCGCAGCCGCTGCCCGGCGGTGCGGTCCGGGAACGCGGTCGGCACCGGGACGGGGACGGGCCGGCCGTCGGCCAGGTCCACGCCCTGGAGGGTGGTCCGGCCCTCGTCCGCGGCCCGGCCGGCGGTCGCGTCCGCGGCGTAGGCCGCCAGACCGGCCAGCACGGCGGTGGCCCGCGCCTCGTCCCGTTCGAGGCCCGAGCCGATGGCCGGTACGTCCAGCGGCTCGCCCCGGTAGCCGTGCGGGACGGCCCGGCAGACCCAGAGCGGGGACTGGGTGAAGTCGGCCTCGTCCACCGCGCCGAGCAGGCCGGTCCGGGCGTCGACGACGCGCGCCGCGCGGACCAGCAGGTCGGCGTCGGCAACGGCGTCGGCAGCGGCAGCGGCAGCGGCAGCGGCAGCGGCATGAGCGTCGGCGGACGGCGTCGCCGCACCGCTGGTCGGGGCCGCCGGGTGGGGCAGGACCAGGTGCCGGGAGCCGGCCAGGGTGTGCAGGTCGGTGCGGGCCAGGGTGGGGGCGGCGGAGGTCCCGGGGGCGGGCGGCAGGTCGTCCAGGCCGGTCAGGGCGCGGAACAGGCCGAGCACCAGCCGGTGCGCGAGCAGGCCCGGGACGGCGCCGCCCAGCGGCGCCTCGCGCTCTCCGTCGCGCGGCGGCAGCAGCCGGCGCCAGCCCGATGCGGCGGCCCCGGCGTCGGCGGGACCGAACCAGGCCTCGGCGCCGCCGAGCAGCAGTTGGGCCGGGGTCAGGCCGGCGGCGGCGCAGTGCTCCGCGGTCGCGAGGAGCGCCCGGCGGGCGGCCCCGAACCCCTCGTGCGCCGTCCGGACCTCCAGCACGGCCCCGACCCGCGGCCGCTCCGGCCGCTCCAGCCGCTCCGACTGGTCCGGCCGCTCCGGCAGGTCCGACCCGTCCGTCAGGTGCACCCGCTGGTCCTGGTCCCGTCGCTGCGCCGACGCGAACCGGTCCAGTGCGGTGAACGCGGCCGGTTCGGCGACCACTTCGACGTCGCGGCACCCGGTCCGCAGCAGCGCGCGCAGTGCCGCCTCCCGGAGCGGCCCGTCGGCGATCAGTCGCACCCGGGTGTCCCGGTAGCGCTGGAAGCGGTGCTCGGCGGAGTCCAGCGCGTGGCGCAGGAACGCGATCTCCGGTGCGTACTCGCGCAGTTCGTGCTCGGCGAGGCCGTGCGGCCGATCCTCCCGGGCGTCCTTGACGAAGCCGAGCCGGTGCAGGCGCAGCACGAGGTCCCGTACGGCGCCCTGCTTGTCCGCCGGGAGCGGGGCGGTCAGTTCGTCCAGGGTGTGCCGGCCGGTCAGGTGCGGGGTCAGCCGTCGCAGCCACTCGTACGCCTGTGCCCCGGGCAGGACCCAGGAGCGGTGGCCGGCGTGCAGGTAGGCGCCCTCGGGGACCGGCACGCAGCGGACGTCGTCGTTGAGTCTGGGTCGCATCCGGCTCAGCTCCTCTGCGGGTCGGTGGTGGCGGGGACGGCTCCGGCGGGGTGGAGCTCGGTGGGGGCGGCTCCGGCGGGGTGGCGCTCGGCGTAGGCGCGGGCCCGGTCCAGCGCGCTGACCCCGAAGGCGTCCTCGACGGTGCGGGCCGTCAGGTAGCAGAGCAGGAAGCGCTGGGTCATCGAGAGGCCCAGCCGGTCGAGGTGGGTGTACAGCTGGTTGATCGCCAGCCGGTGGCCGCGGAACCAGGTCGTGGACATCACCTCGCTCCGGTACGACGCGTTGCCGAGCAGCAGGCCGAGCAGTTCGCCGAGTCGCGGCTCGGCGAGCAGGGGGGTGCGGGCGGCGTGGTCCAGGTCGATCAGGCCGCCCTCCAGCAGCGGCAGGGCGGCGGCCTTCCGGTCCCGCACGTACCCGGCGAACTCGGTGACGAAGGGCAGCCGTCCGGTGCCGTCCAGGGTGTCGAGCACCGCGGCCAGGTCGTCGCCGAGTTCGCCGCGCAGCTGCTGGAACCGCGCCTCGAAGGCGGCCCGGACGTCGTCCGGTTCCGCGCACTGGGCGAAGAAGCCCTCGGCGTGCGAGGCGAAGGACATGAAGCCCCGGGACACCGGCGGCAGGCTGGTGTGCGCGAAGGCGAACATCAGCCACAGCGCGGGCCGCAGCCGGCTGTGGCCGGTGCGGCGGACGTGCTCCAGGACGGGGAGGGCGAGCCGGCTGCTCGCGGCGTGGCCCTCGTCCAGCAGTTCGGCCAGCCGCGGGCTCCCCAGGACGTGCCGGCGGTCCTCGTACGGCTCGCTCTGGAGGGTGTTGTCGGGGTACCACGGCGACAGCGGGCCGCGCTCGTCCAGCAGGGCCGCCCTGCGGGCGTGGCCCGCGGTCTCCCGGGCCTCGTCGAGGACGGCGGTGGACGGGCTGCGCCGCAGGAAGGCGGCCAGCCGCTGTTCGGCGGCCGGCTGCACGGTCCCGCGCCAAGCACTGTCCGTGGTACGGAAGTTGAGCCGCACGTGCGGGCCGCGCCGCCAGTGGCGCTGGAAGTACGGCTGCTCGATCACGTCGGCGAGCTCGGCGAACAGGGGGCGGACGGCGTCCAGCAGCAGCGCGTCCTTGTCGTCCTGGTAGTAGCGGATCTGGAGGCTGCGCCAGTGGGTGTCAGTCACGGTGGTACCCGGTCCTCGCGGGGTCGGTGGATGGGCCGGCGCGACCGGCGCCGGAGGGGGCTGCGGCCAGCCCGGACTCGACGAGGCGCCGGATGCGCTGCTCGACGCCGTGGTCGAGGCCGAGCCGGTTGTGCAGCAGGTGGACGCAGCGCAGCAGCACGGCCAGCACCGCGCGCCGCCCGGGCGCGGCGGAGCCGGGCGGCGGGACGGCGGTGGGGTGGGGGGCGGTGATCCGCAGCCGGCCGCGGGCGTCCAGGTCGAGCAGGTCGGCCCGCAGCTCGCGCACCGAGCGCAGCCAGCGGTCCTTCGGTCCGTCGCCGGTGACCGGCCCGTCCGCCTGCCGCCGGGCACGGGCCACCCGGTCCGCCATCGCGGGATCGGTCGCGCCGCCCGGGCGGGGGCGCAGCGCGGCGGCCAGCCGGTCCCGGTCGGGCTCCCAGACCGCGAGCGCCAGGATCAGCGCGTCCGCGCCGAAGCCCGCGCGCTGCGGCCCGGTCGCCCCGTCGGCGAGCAGCCCGAGGGCGAGGTCGCTGGAGAGGGTGAAGTGCCGCTCCACTGCGCGGACCGCCTCCGGCCCGCCGAACACCGACTCCTCGGGCCGGTACCGGATCTCCTCGACGGCGTCGTGCTCGCGCACCGAGCGGTCGTGGTCGGCGAGCCCCTCGGCGGCGGCCAGCCGCTCGGCCCAGGCCGCGTAGTCGGCGGCAGGCATCCGGCCGGCGGACGGGTGGGTGTCGAGGTGCCGGCCCAGCGCGGTGCGGGCCCGGTCCCGCACCGCCTCCGCCCGGGCGGCCGTGCGCGGCAGCAGCCGCAGCCGCAGGTGCGGGCCGCCCTCCCAGTACCGCAGGTAGAAGTACTCGTCGATCAGCCCGTCCCGCCGCAGGTCGGCGACCAGCGGCCGGACGGTCCGCACCAGCAGCGCGGTGGCGTCGGCCGTGCTGAACGCGTGCAGGCTCAGCCACTCCCGGCCGCTCCCGCGCCCCGGCTCAGCCACGACCGGCCCCCGCCGTCCGAGGGTCGGCACCCGGGGCGACCTCGGGGTCGACACCCGGGTCGGCAGCGGAGTCGGCACCGGGCTCGGCACTCGGCTCGGCACTCGGGTCGACCTCGACGACGTACTCCACGACCCGTCGTCCGAGGTCGCCGAGGACGGGCGCGGCCACCGGGTCGGGCAGCGCCTCCTGGAACAGCAGGACGCGGTCGGGGCGGGTGAGCAGCCGGTGGAACAGCAGGACCAGGTCGGGGTTGGCGAGGTCGAGGAACATCGGCTTGCGGTCGCGTAGCTCCCCGAGGTCCCCGGGGCGCTGCGGCTCCCGCCCGCCGGCCGGCTGCCGCGGCGCGGGGCGGTCGGGGACGGCCCGTACGAAGGTGCGCTCCGGCACGCCGTGCCGGCGGGCCCAGTCGGTCAGCCGCAGCAGGTAGTGGGCCTCGTGCTCGCCGCGGCTCGGCCGCGGGACGGCGTCGGCCCGCACGCACCACGAGGCCCGGGCCACGACGACCCGGCCGACGGCGGTGCGCGGCCGGTGCAGGACCTCCCGGGAGTGCGCGGCGGGCGTGGTCGTCAGTAGCTCCCACAGCCCGGCCGAAGGCCCGGGGGTCTCGCCGAACAGCCTGACCAGGAGCAGCATCAGCGGCGGCAGCAGCCGGTCGGCCATGGTGCCCAGGTGCAGCGGCCGGACCTCCGGCCCGTCCGGTCCGTGGCGCAGCACGAGCCGCCGCCGGTCCGGGTCGTGGTCGACGAAGAGCGCGGCGGCGGGCAGGCGCTCGGCCGCGGGCCGGTGGCTGTCGACGCCCGGGGTGTCGATCTCGAAGCGGACGCCGTCGGCCCGCAGGTTGAGGTTGCTGCCGAAGGCGCCGCCGCTCTCGGCGAACAGCACGCTGCCCGGGCGGTCCGCCGGACCGTCGGCGGGTTCTGCCGTCCGGTCGGCGAAGTCCCCCTTCTCCTGGGCGAGTTCCGGCAGGACGCGGCGCAGCCTGGCGGTGCCGTGCCCGTGGCCGGCGCCGACGCCGTTGAGGACGAGGTCGAGGTCGCCGTCGTCGTCCCGGCCGGCCTCCTGCACGTAGCAGGACAGCGGTCCCGGGGCCGACCGGTGGGGGGCCAGGTCGGCGAGCAGCCGGTCGACGGCGCGGGCCGGGAGGCGGACGACGCCGTCCCCGTCGGCGGGGTGGTCGCGCAGGAAGCCGATCGCCTCGGCCCGCAGGCCGGCGAGCTCCCGGACGGCGGGCACCGGGCTGGCGCCCGGCGGGTGCCCGCCGGCCGTGGCCGGGTTGAGCAGGGCGCGCAGTTCGGCTGCGGCGCTGCCGGGGCGGGCGTCCCGGAGCCGGGTGACGAGGGCGCGGTGGAACAGCGGGAACGGGACGGGCCCGGCGTGGTCGGCGAAGACCTCGGCCGCGACCAGCCGCAGTGCGGCGTCGGGCCGGAACAGCGCGAGCAGCCGCCCGACGGCGGCGAGGTCCGCGAGCGCGCCCGCCCAGTGCTGGGGGTCGCCGTGCAGGACGACCTCGGTGAAGACGGCGTTCTCGTGGAAGAGGTTCTTGCGGGGCGGCGCCTGGGTCCGGTCGCCGGGCGTGCCGTAGGTCTCCAGCAGGCCGGTGATCTCCCGGTCCACCCGCCGGTGCAGCGCCGTCCGGACCGCCGCCGACGACCCGGGGTAGGCCGCCAGGGCGCGCCGGACGGCCTGCAACTGCCGCTGTCCGTCGGGGAGTTCCCAGCGTTCGAGGTGGCGCAGCAGCTCGCCGAGGTGGTCCGGGGACTGGTCGGCGAACGGCAGCCCCGCCTCCAGCAGGCCGACCTCGACGAGTTTGGCGAGGTAGGCCGTCGCGGTCTCCGTCACAGTCGTCGCCGAGGTTGCCGCCGTCACCGCGTCGGACCGGGCGGCCGACCCGCCGGCGCGGGCCGCGAGGTGGTCGCGCAGTTCGGCGGCGGTGCGCGGGCCGCCGGCCCGCAGGAGGTCGACGCAGGCCCGGGCCGCTCCGTCCGCGGCGACCGACAGCACCCGCTCCGACCAGCCCGGTGCGACGAACCAGAAGCGGCCGTCCTCCTCGCACAGCGTCGGATTGACCCGCAGCACCCGGCCGCGCGGCGGCGTGCGGGGCCCGGCCAGTGCGTGCGCCAGCCGCTGCATCACCCAGACGTTCGGCTCGACGACACTGTGCCAGGCCGTCGCGCCGGTCGGCGCGACGGCGGAGCCGCAGCGGCGCCACTCGCCGAGGCCGGTCACGGTGAAGGTGGCGTACGGGCTGGTCTTGGCGGCCGCCCGGGCCAGGTACTTGACCAGGCGCAGCCTGGTGCGGCGGGCCGGCTCGGTGCCGGCCGGGGAGTCGAGCCACGCGGTGAGCGCGTCCGAGAGCATCGGGTTGCCCTGGACCAGCCCGTGGCGGAAGGCCGGGTTCGCGGTGTGGCGGCGTACGGCGGACAGGGCGTCCGGGAGGTCGCGGTCGTAGCGGTCCGGGAGCGCCGCGAAGTCCGCCCGGTGGGCGCGCAGGGCGGCCAGCCAGGCGTCGATCCGTTCGGCGAGGGCGGTCGGCAGGGCCTGCCGGACCTGGTCCGACCAGACCGCGGGGCCGGGCACGCTCGCGCCGTGGAGGCTGCGGCGCAGCGCCACCACCCGCGGTTTCAGCTCGGAGCCGGCCAGCGCGCCGATCACCGGGTGGCAGGCGTCGGCCAGGCGCGTGCCCTCGTGGGCCAGCCGGTCGCGTTCCGCGAGCAGGTGGTCCACCGCGGAGCGGACGGCCGGTCGGCGCAGTTCGTGCAGGGCGTCGGCCGGCAGGCCCGCGACGCGGACGGCGAACCGGCGGACGGCAGGGGTGGTGGGGGGAATCACGGTGGGAACGCCGTTTCGTCTCCGGAGGGTCCGACGGGCTCTTCCCAGCGCGCCGGAGGGGTACCGCCGGTCAGTCACCGGTGGTCGTGCTGCCGGGGAGCGTCCCGCAGGCCCTCGCCGGGTCCGACGGGACCGGCGGGACGCTCCTCAGTGGCTACCCGTCGGGCGGGTGCCCTGCCCGATCGATCAGGTCAGGCTGAAGTAGCAGTGGCAGCCGTAGGGGGCGCAGGAGGCGCCGACCTCGGTGTGCGCGCTGTCGGTGGCCAGCGAACCGATGGCGTCGCCCTCGGCGAGCTCGATGCCGGTGACGTCCAGGGCGTCCAGGTCGAGCGAGTTCAGCTGCATGTCCATGGTGACGGTCCTTCCTCTCGTTCCGTCGGCCCGTTCGGGCTGACAGGAGAACCTTCACAAGCGCCGATCTACAGCCGATATACGGAGAGCGCCGTCTCCGTCCACGGCCCGGACACCCTCCGGTGGCCCGCCTCCGGCCCGGTAAAGTTAGCTGAGGCACACCTAACCTGTACGGACCGGGGAGAGAGATGGCGAGGGACGGCCAGGAGGCCAGGCGCCCGCACGGCGAGCTCGTGGCGGACGTGCTGGCGGTGCTGTGGGCGGCCGGGGAGCCGCTGACCGCCCAGCAGGTCAAGGGCGCCCTGCACCAGGACCTCGCCCGGACGACGGTGGCGACGATCCTCACCCGCCTGCACGAGAAGGGGACCGTGGCCCGCACCCGGCCGGGGCGTTCCTTCGCGTACGCGCCCGTCGCGGACGCCGCCGGCCTGGCGGCCGGCCGGATGCGCCGGGAGCTGGAGAAGGAGCCGCACCGGGACCTCGTCCTGAAGCGGTTCGTGTCCTCGCTCTCGGCGGACGACGGGGACGCCCTGCGCCGCCTCCTCCTCGAAGCGGAGGGCGAATCCCCCGCGGCCGTGACGGGCGAGGGAGTAGCGGGAGCAGCGGGAGGCGGAGCATGACGCTGTTCCTCGTGATCGTCGCCCTCGCCGTCGCCCTGCCCTGGGCAGCGGTGCCCGCGGCGGACCGCCTGGCCGGACTGCTCCCGCCCCGTGCGGCCTCCTTCGTGCTGACCGGGGCGGCGGTGCTCCTCGCGGGCGGCACGCTCGCGGCGCTGGTCGGCCTCCTCCACGTGCCGTTCCTCGCGGGGCTGGAGCACATGGCGCTCGGCCGGGTGGTCGCGGACTGGCCGGCGGCGCTGCCGGTGGCCTGCGCGGCCGGGGCGCTGCTCGCCGCGCAGGCGGTCCGGCTCGCGCTGGCCGCGCGCCGCCACCGCGCGCTACTGGCGCGTGCCTGGGAGCTGACCGGCGCGGCCGCGCCCGGGAGCGACCTCCTGGTCGTGCCGGGCGAGGAGGCGGAGGCCTTCGCCCTGCCCCGCCACCGGGGGCGCGCCGGCCGGGTCGTCGTGACGGAGGGCATGCTCAGGGCCCTGACACCGTCGGAACGGGCGGTGCTGCTCGCGCACGAGCGGGCCCATCTGCACGGACGCCACCACCTGCTCGCGGGTGTCGCCGACCTGGCCGCCGCCGTCCATCCGGCGCTGGGACGGCTGCGCACCGCCCTGGAGTTCCACCTGGAGCGGTGGGCGGACGAGGCCGCCGCCCGGGCGGTGGCCGACCGGCGGACCGCCGCGACCGCCATCGCCCGGGCCGCGCTGGCCGGTGCCGGTGCCGGTGCCGGTGCCGGTGCCGGACGGTACAGCGGCGGCCGGTACGGCGACGGACGGCACGGCGGCGGCCGGGTGCTCGCCGTGGACACGGGGCCGGTGCCCCAGCGGGTGCAGGCGCTGCTCGGACCGGAGCCCGCCGGGCCGCAGGGGCGCGGACCACGCCTGGCCGCCGCCGCGTTCTGCGTCGCGGTCGTGTGCTCGGCCCTGCTGGCCGTCGGGCTCGCCTACGGCCTGCACGAGTACGTGGAGTACGCGGCGGAGCGGATCACCGGCCGCTGACGCGTGAGCGGTGCGGCGGGGTGCGGCCCGGTGGCAGCCCGGTGGCGGCCCGGTCAGGCGCGGCCGAGGACCTGGGTGACGGTGATCTCGATGACCACCCGGTCCGGGTTCTCGCGCGGCGGGCGGTAGCGCTCGGCGTAGCGGCGCTCGGCGTCGGCGACCTGCTCGGCGGTGTCGCGCACCACCGCGACGCCCTCCAGGGTGGACCAGCGGGCCCGGTCCACCTGGCAGACCGCGACGCGCAGGCCCTCGGGTCCGGCCGCCGCCACGTTGCGGGCCTTGCGGCTGGTACGGCTGGTGATCACCCGGGCGGTGCCGGTCTCCGGGTCGAAGGTCACACCGACCGGCACCACGTGCGGGGTGCCGTCGGGCCGGGTGGTGGTCAGGGTGGCGATGTGCCGCTCGCGCCAGAAGGCGAGGAAGGCGTCGTCGAGGTCACGCGGGTCATGGGCCATGATCGCGATCGTACGGCCCCCGGGGCGGCGTCCTCCCCGGGGGCCGTACGGTACGCGGCGAGCAGCCTTGGGACTGCGTACGGGGCCTCAGTGCCCGCGGGCGATCCACTCCGGCAGGGCCGGGGCCTCGGCGCCGATGGTGGTCGGGTCGCCGTGGCCGGTGCGCACCACCGTGTCGGCCGGGAGCGACAGCAGCCGCTCGCGGATGGACTCGATGATGGTCGGGAAGTCCGAGAAGGAGCGTCCGGTCGCGCCCGGGCCGCCGTGGAACAGGGTGTCGCCGGTGAACACGGTGCCGAGCCCGGGGGCGTGGAGGCAGACCGCGCCGGGCGCGTGGCCCGGGGTGTGCAGCACGGTCAGCTCGGTGCCGGCCACCTCGATCCGCTGCCCGTCGGCGAGTTCGCCGTCCGGGAGCCGTTCGGGGTGGGTGAGCTTCCACAGCGGGAGGTCGTCCGGGTGCAGCAGGATCGGCGCACCGGTGCGCGCGGCCAGCTCCGGGGCGGCGTCGATGTGGTCGTTGTGGGCGTGGGTGGAGACGATCGCCAGCAGCCGGCGCCCGCCGAGGGCGGCCTCGATGGCCGCGGCGTCGTGCGCGGCGTCGATCACCACCGCCTCCTCGTCGTCGCCGACGATCCAGACGTTGTTCTCCACCTCCCAGCTGCCGCCGTCGAGTTCGAAGGTCCCGGCGGTGACCAGGCGGTCCACTCGGGTGGTCACAGGATCACCACCGAGCGGAGGACGTCACCGTGGTGCATGCGCTCGAAGGCCTGCTCCACCTCGTCGAGCCCGATCCGCTCGGTGACGAAGGCGTCCAGGTCCAGGCGGCCCTGGAGGTGGAGGTCGATCAGCATCGGGAAGTCCCGGGAGGGCAGGCAGTCGCCGTACCAGGAGGACTTGAGCGCGCCGCCGCGGCCGAAGACGTCCAGCAGCGGCAGGTCCAGGGTCATCTCCGGGGTCGGCACGCCGACCAGGACGACGGTGCCCGCGAGGTCGCGGGCGTAGAAGGCCTGCTTGTAGGTCTCGGGGCGGCCGACGGCCTCCACCACGACGTCGGCGCCGTTGCCGCCGGTGAGCTCGCGGATCGCCTCGACCGGGTCGGTGGTACGGGAGTTGACGGTGTGGGTGGCCCCCAGGGAGCGGGCCTTCTCCAGCTTGCGGTCGTCGATGTCCACCGCGATGATCTTCGCCGCGCCCGCCAGCCGGGAGCCCATCACGGCCGCCCCACCGACGCCGCCGCAGCCGATCACGGCGACGGTGTCGCCGCGGCCGACGTTGCCGGTGTTGATCGCGGCGCCGAGGCCCGCCATCACGCCGCAGCCCAGCAGGCCCGCGACGGCCGGGTCGGCGGCCGGGTCGACCTTGGTGCACTGGCCCGCCGCGACCAGGGTCTTCTCGGCGAAGGCGCCGATGCCCAGCGCCGGGGACAGCTCGGTGCCGTCGAGCAGCGTCATCTTCTGCTTCGCGTTGTGGGTGGCGAAGCAGTACTGCGGGCGCCCGCGCTTGCAGGCCCGGCACTGGCCGCACACCGCGCGCCAGTTGAGGACGACGAAGTCGCCCGGCTCGACCTCGGTGACGCCCTCGCCCACCGACTCCACGACACCCGCGGCCTCGTGGCCGAGCAGGAACGGGAACTCGTCGTTGATGCCGCCCTCGCGGTAGTGGAGGTCGGTGTGACAGACGCCGCACGCCTGGATCCGCACCACCGCCTCGCCCGGCCCCGGGTCCGGCACCACGATCGTGGTCACCTCCACGGGTGCGCCCTTGGCGCGCGCGATGACTGCCTTGACCTGCTGGGCCATCCGATTCCACCTCCGTCGGCCGGTACGGCTACGCACCGGCGTGACCTGCGACAAACGACTGCGAGAGAACTCTAGAAGCACTTCCGAAGGAGTGCCTACGAAGGGTAGCGCCCGCCCGGCCGGGCGCATGTGCCACAGGCATGCCCGGCAGTCCTGCCGGGCCCACCGGGCACTCGCCCCCGCGCGGCCCCGGCGCGGCCCCGGACCAGGGGCGCGCGGGCGGCGGTGAGCGCCCGTCAACGTGCCACGAACTGCCCGGAAAGCGCCACCGTTGGCTGGAAGTGCCGCAGACGGGCACCCCGCCGTCCACGTACGGTCGTAGCAGAGACGGTCCACGCGACCACGCTCAGCACACCCGCCCCACCTGACGGCACGCCACCGCGCGCCGCTCGTGCCGGGCGCGTACCGACCGTACGCCCCCGCACGTTTCGCGCCATCCCGCGCCATCCCGCGGACGGGCCCGCGCCCCCGCGCGGGCAGCGTTCCCGGTCCCACCGCGTCCCACCGCACCGCCGGCCCCGAGTCGAGCCGCCCCGGCCGAACCGCCCGTCCCGCACGAACCCCGGATCCACCCCCCGTCGGGCCGCCCCGCGCGGTCCCTGCCCTGGAGTCTGGAGTACGGATGTCCACCGAGAACAGTGCGACCGGTGCCGGCACCGGCACCGCCCCGCTCCCCCCGATGCACTGCCTGCGCCACCTGGAGCCCGGTCCGCCCCGGCTCGCGGCGCTGCCCACCGGCACGCCGGTCTGGCTGGTCAGCCGGCACGCCGACGTCCGGCAGGTGCTCACCGACCCGCGGCTCGGGCGCGCCCCGCTCTACGCGCCGGACGCCCCGCCGCTCATGGTCACGCCCAACATCCTGGACGACCCGCAGAGCATGCTGAACATCGACGGCACCGAGCACCAGCGGCTGCGCCGCACCGTGCAACGGGCCTTCACCCCGCGCGCGATCGCGCGCTGGAAGCCCTGGGTCGCCTCGGTGATCGAGTCGCTGATCGACGAACTGATCGACCACGGCTCGCCCGCCGACATCGTCGCCACCTACACCCGGCCGCTGCCGGTCCTGGTGATCAGCCGGTTGATGGGCCTGGACAACCTCGACAGCAAACGGCTCGCCCACTGGAGCGACCACGCGCTCTCCACCACCGCCCACAGCGCCGAGGCGATCGCCACCGCGATGACCGAGTTCGCGGCCTTCGGCGCCGAGGTGATCGCCGAGCGCCGCGCGGAACCCGGCGATGACCTGGTCAGCAGCCTGCTGTCGGCCGCCGCCGAGGACGGCTCGATCACCGAGGGGCAGCTGATCGCCCTGGTCATCGGCCTCGTGGTGGCCGGTCACGAGACCACCATGACCAGCCTCGGCAACGCCCTGGTCTACCTGCTCCAGGACGGCCGGGACGCCTGGCAGCGGCTCGCCTCCGACGAGGCCAGCGCCGCCGCCGCGACCGAGCAGATCCTGCGCGCCGTACCGCTCGGCGACGCCGCCGAGCACATGCCCGGGCTGCTGCGCCGCACGGTGGAGGACGTCGAGATCGGCGGGGTGGTCATTCCGGCCGGCAGCGTCGTCGCCGCCGACACCGGCACCGCCAACCAGGACCCGGAGGTCTTCACCGGGGACCTGCGCACCGAGCTGTTCTCCCCGCTGGCCGCGCCGATGCTCACCTTCGGCGCCGGACCGCACCACTGCCTGGGCGCCTGGCTGGCCCGGATGGAGCTGGAACTCGCCCTGCACCGGCTGGCCCGCCGGCTGCCCGCGCTGCGGCTGGCCGACGAGGCCCGGGACATCGACTGGCGGCGCGGGCTGCTCACCCGCAGCCCCAACACCCTGAGGGTCACCTGGTGACGGGGGGTCCGACCGGGCCCGCCGACCCGGCGGCGGCCGAATCCGTGCTGGTCCGGGTCGACCGGGACCGCTGTATCGGCTCCGGGATGTGCGCCCTGAGCGCCCCCGGGTCGCTGGCCCTCGACACCGACGGGCAGGCCCGGCCGGTGGCCGGGTACGCCGCCGGCGGAGCGCAGTTGACGGACGGGCTGACCGAGGCGGTGGAGTTCTGTCCGGTCGAGGCGCTCACCCTGTTCTCGGCCCGGGGCGGCTACCGGATCGAACCTGCGGAGTGACGCACCGGACGGAGTGACCCGCCGGACGGTGTGACCCGCCGGACCGGGTGACCACCTGATCCGGTGCCCCGTGACCTTCTGATCCCCGGTGTCGTGTCGACGGCCTCCGCCGCGCACGGCACCGGGGATCAGCGTGCGTCGCGGGCTCCCCCGCGCGGGGCGGCGGCCAGGGCGGCGCGCAGTTCGGCGGCCGGGTCGCCCTCGTGGTACGGGCGTTCGCTGGGCTCGATGTGGTCCAGGAACTCCTGGTAGCGCAGCGCGTAGGACACGTGGTGGAGCGGAGCGGCGAGTTCGAGGGCGCGGTGCGGGTCCGAGCCCGGGGCGTGCTCGCGCCAGGCCGCCGTCCAGACCTCGGCGTGGTGGTGCCAGGCCGCCGGGGTGAGGTAGGCGCGGGGGCGCAGCCCGTCCAGGGCCGGGTGGCCGAGGCAGGCGTCGGCGTAGTCGACCACGACCGGGCGGGCGTCGCCGGTGCGCCAGTTGCCGGGGTGGAAGTCGCCGTGCAGCAGTGTCTCCGGGAGGCCGCAAGCGGCCAGTTCGTCCAGCAGCGCGGGCAGTTCGGCGGCGAACCGGTGCAGCCGGTCGCGTTCGGGTGCCGTCAGGTCGGTCTCGGCGGGGAGCCGGTCCAGCAGCGCCGTCAGCTGGGTGTGCAGGGTGGTGGGCGTGCGGTCGCGCAGGCCGGCCAGGGCCGTGGGCCGCCCGGCCAGCGCGGCCTGGGCGGCGACGAAGCGCGGGACGACGTCGGCGACGGTCGCCTCGCTCGGGCTCCAGCAGTCCTCGCCGGGGACGTGGTCGAGCAGCAGCAGGCCGGCGGCCGGGTCGGCGGCGAGCACCGGCGGGACGAGGGCGGGGTCGACGCCGCCGAGCAGCGCGATCACCTCCCCCTCGGCGGCGTTGAACTCCGGGCCGGTGGTCTTCAACCAGGCGTCGGCCCCGACGGGGGAGGGGAACCGGAAGAGGCCGGAGAGGTTCCAGGTCCGGATCTGCCGCGCCGCCCCGGTCGGCCGGCCGAGGTCGGCGAGCCGCTCCCGCGCCCATTCCAGCGCGGAGCGCAGCCCGTCCGGGGTGGCCCAGGCGGCCCGCCGGGCGGCGGGGGCCAGCAGCGCGGCCGTCCCGGCGTCCGGCGGGCGGGGCGTCCGGGCGGCGGGCGCCCGGAGCGCCTCGGCGTGGTAGCGGACCCGGCCGCCGTGGCCCGGGTCCGCGCTGTGCCCGTCGAGGAGTCTGGCCACGAGCACCGGCACGCCGGCCAGTTCGGTGGCCCGGGCGACCACGCCGTCCACCGCCGACCACCAGCCGAGGTCCGTCTCGAAGGGGCCCAACTGCCCGTAGTAGGCGCCTTCGTGGGTGAGGTCGACGGTCACGGTCCGGCTGTTCGCTCGCTGCATCCGAGCAGCTTCGCCCACGGAGCGAGGCGGTGGCGACCGGTTTTCCCGGGAGGCGGACCCGTTCGTCGCGGGGGCCACCGTGAGGCTGCGCTGCCCGGAGCCTCCTGCCGGCGTTCCCACCCGGTCCGTCGCACCCGGGAGTCGTCACCGGGATCGACGTCAGAGGTCGTCGAGCGGCTCGTCCAGGACGCCTTCGCGCGCGATGATGTAGCCGAGGTGGCCCCGGCTGCGGCTGCCGAGGAGCTCGCTGGCCTTCTGGATGTGGCTGGAGACCGTACGGGTGCTCATCCCGAGGCGGCTGGCGATCGCCTCGTCGGTGAACCCGTTGACCATCAGCCGCAGGACGTTGCGGCGGGTGCGGTCGGTGAGCAGCTGGGGGCGGTGGTGGCCCTCCAGGTAGGTGACGGGCTCGGCGCGTTCCCACATCAACTCGTAGATCTTGAGCAGGTACTCGACCAGGGGCGGGAACTGGATGAGCACCGCGGCGGCCTCGCGCTGGGCGCCGGCCGGGATGAAGGCGGTGGAGCGGTCGCAGATGATGATCCGGTCGAAGACCTCGTTGAGGGTGCGCACCTGGGCGCCGCGGGCGGAGACCTGCTCGATGTAGGCGAGGGTCGGGCCGTGCGAGCGGACGGTGTGCTGGTAGAGGGTGCGCTGGCGGACGCCGCGTTCGGCGAGGGCGAGGTCGCGCGGGAGGGCGGCGGCCAGGTGGTCGGCGCCGCGGCCGCCGCCGGGCTGGGCGGTGCGCAGTTCCTCGGTGCAGGCCGCGACGGCCTTCTCCAGCGCCGGGTTGATCTCTTCGCCGGCCAGCAGGCGGATCGGGAGCTGGGCCTGTCTCATCACGTCGCGGTAGGCGTGCTCGGCGGCGGTGAAGGCGGTGCGCAGTTCGGCGAGCTGCTCCTGGTGGGCCAGCACGGCGAGTTCGAGCGGCCGGGTCAGGCCGGTGACCGCGAGGTCGGGCGGGACGGGGGCGAGCCGGTGCCCGGCGCCGGGCAGGGTGCGCAGCAGGCCCATGCTGACCAGGCATTCCGGGGCCTGTCCGGCGCTGGCACCGCCCTCGGCGAGTGCGATCCGGTAGAACTCGACCCCCCGGTCACACAGTTGGGGTGTCCCCATTTCCGCGCTGGTGTCCTGGGATAGGCACATCTGGGCATCCTTCCGGCTTCGGCATTGCGCTTTCACGAATGCCCGCACCGGCAACAGCCAGACGTCCGGAAGGGCAGGATGGTGCTCACCTGCCGTTCGGACGCATCCCCCCCGGGCCACGACAGCCGCGAGTGTACGCCCTAAAGGCGCGGAAATCAGCGGTTGACGGCGAAACCGGGCATGCCCGGCAACGGCGTCCGACGGTGGTGACGGCGAGGACGACCGTACCCGGCTGCGGTAACGGGCGGATGGCCGCCGCATTGCGCGCGTCGCCCCGTCAGGGCGGCCGGAGCGAAGGGCCGGTGGACCGGCCCGGCCGACGGACGGACGGAGGGCACCCCCTTGTTGCGAGCTGATCCCGACCCGCCCCCGCCGGTGGAGACGCCCGGCCCGGTGGACCGAGCCGGACCGGTGGATCCGGCCGGGCTCGTGGACCCCGCAGGGCTGGTGGATCCGGCCGGGCTGGTGGACCAGCGGCTGGTGCGGCAGCTCGCCGAGGCGGCCGCGGCCCAGGTCGGCGCGGGCTCGGTGCAGTTGCTCGGCGACGGCGGCCTGCTCCAGGCGCTGGCCAAGCAGTTGATCGAGCGTGCGCTGGAGCTGGAGTTCCAGGAGCACCTGCGCGGCCCGGGCACCAACAACCCCGCGGGGGCGGCCGGCGGCCCGGGCGGCTCCGGCGGGCCCGCCGGCCACCGCGGCCCCAACGGCCCGAACGGCGCCCGGGCCAGGCGGTTGCTGACCGAGATCGGGCCGGTCGAGGTGCGGGTCCCCCGGGACCGGGAGGGCAGCTTCGCCCCCCGTACGGTCCGCCCCCGGGCACGCCGACTGCCGGGACTGGACCGACTGGTGGTCTCGCTCACCGCGCGCGGCCTCAGTTCGGGCGAGCTGGTGGCGCACCTGGCCGAGGTGTACGGGGTGGAGATCAGCCGGGAGACCGTCTCGGTGATCACCGACCAGGTCCTCGACGAGCTCGCCGACCGGCGCGGGCGCCCGCTGGACCCGGTGTACCCGGTGGTCTTCGTCGACTCGGTGCGCAGCGGGCGTTCGGGCGGCCCGCTGGTGCACCTGGCGCTGGGGATCTCCACGGACGGGCTGCGCGAGGTGCTGGGCCTGTGGCCCGCCGAGGACGGCGAGCAGTGGCCGCAGGTGCTCGCCGGGCTGGCCGAGCGCGGGGTGCGCGAGGTCTGGGTGCTGGTCGGTGCCGCCGGTGCGGGGCTGGCCGAGGCGGCGGCCGCGCGGTGGCCGCGCACCGTGGTGCACACCTCGGTGGCGCACCTGCTGCACGCCGCGCTGCGGCACGCGCCGGGCGAGGACTGGGGCGGGCTGGCCCGGGTGCTGCACGAGATCTGCACGGCGCCCACCGAGGCGGCGGCGCTGGAGCGGCTGGGCCGGGCCGAGCGGGAGTGGGGGCCGGGCCACCGCGAGGTGTTCCGGGTCTGGCGGGCGGCGTGGCCGCTGCTCGCGCCGGGGTTCCGGTTCGGCCCGGAGGCACGGCGGCTGCTGGCGGGCGGGGGTGCGCTGGAGCGGCTGCACGCCCGGCTGCGCCGGATCGAGCAGGCCGCGGGGCGGGTGCGGGACGAGCGGGCCGCGCTCAAGCGCGTCTACCTGGCGACCCTCGCCCTGGAGTCGTCGGCCGGGGCCCGCCGGCCGTGGACCGGGGACTGGCCGGCCGTCCGTGCGGAGCTGCGCCGGGGCTCTCGGCGCTGATGCCGTCCAACTGCCTCTGCTTTACCGATAGTTGACCTTATCTCAGCAATCCCGGCCGTGACCTGTCGTGGGCGCTCCCGACCTCCGTCGGCCCGGGCTCCCGGCCTCCGCGGTGGGGTTCCGGCCGCGCCGGGCCGCCGTGCGCCCGCCTTCCCACCACTGATCTGACAGACCCAGGTGTTCTTTGCATCAGTTCTGCCCGATTTTGGCACAGTCTGTTCACGCTTCCGGTTCCCGCATTGCGTGATCCCGATAACGGCCAGAGCTTCCACGCCAGTTTGGGCCTCGGCAGGATTCATTCACAGCGAGGAGCGCACACACCGCCCGCCTCAGGAAGAGGAATTCGCCATGACGAATCTTGCCGTTCGCATTCACAAGATGCTCGGGATTCTCGCCGTTCTCGTGGTCGCCGGGATCGGCGTCCAGATGCACGCCGCACCGTACCAGTCCACCATTGCCGCAGGTCCCTCGGCCGTGCACGGGGACGACTCCGGCTGGGGCCCGTGAACGCACTGGGGCGAACCCGGTGAACCGCCGGCCGACGTGAGCCGTTCACCGCGCGCCGACGAAATTCCCCCCTCCTCGTAATTCTCCCAACAGAGAGGAAACCGACGATGGCGAACCCGTTCGACGACCCCGAGGCCGACTACCTCGTCCTGGCCAACGACGAGGGCCAGCACTCGCTGTGGCCGGTGTTCAGCCCGGTGCCCGACGGCTGGCACCAGGTCTTCGGCGCGGCCCGCCGGCCGGAGTGCGTCGAGTACGTGGAGCAGAACTGGCAGGACCTGCGGCCGAAGAGCCTGGTCGCCCACCTGTCCGGCCACTGACCGACCGGCCTGACCGGCCGTCACCGACCGGCCACGCCGACCACGCCGACCGGGCCGACCGCCCGCGGGTCACGCAGCAACGAGGGAGAGAGAAGCAGATGTCCGGGGACCAGCAGACGCACAGAACCGACCCGCGGCCGGGACCGGCCGAGGTGCTGTGTCGACTGTTCGCGGAGGTGCTCGGCCGGGAGTCGGTCGACCCCGCGGCGGGCTTCTTCGAACTGGGCGGCGACCGGCCCGCCGCCGTACGGCTGCTGGCCCGGGTGCGCGCCGAGCTCGGGTTCCGGGTGCCGCTGCCGCTGCTGCTGGACGCCCCGACCCCGGCCGATCTGGCCACCCGGCTGGCCGACCCGGCCCCGACCGCTCCCGATGCGGCCCCGGCTGCCGCCGACCCGCGCACGACCGCCGCCGACCCGCGCCCGACCCTCGGCGCCCTGGTCGACGCCCAGGTCGCCCGCACCCCGGACGCCCCCGCGCTGTACGCCGGGTCCACCACCCTCACGTACGCCGAACTGGACGCCCGCGCCAACCGGCTGGCCCGGGTGCTCGCCGCCCGCGGCCTGGGCACCGAGGACGTGGTCGCGCTCGCCCTGCCCAAGTCCCCCGAGGCGGTCGCCGCGATCCTGGCCGTCACCAAGACCGGCGCCGCCTGGCTGCCCGCCGACCCGGCCTACCCCGCCGAGCGGCTGCGCCACATGCTCACCGACTCCCGCGCCGCGCTGGTGCTCACCACCGCCGACGCCGCCGAGCGGCTGCCCGACACCGGCGCCCCCCGGCTGCTGCTCGACTCCGCCGCGCACCTCGCCGACCTGGCCGACCGGCCCGGCACCCCGTTCACCACCGCCGAGCGGGTCCGGCCGCTGAGCACCGACCACACCGCGTACGTCATCTACACCTCCGGCTCCACCGGCCTGCCCAAGGGCGTGGCCGTCACCCACACCGGGCTGCCCAGCATGATCGGCACCCAGGTCGCCGCCACCGGCGTCGGCCCCGGCAGCCGGGTGCTCCAGGCCGCCTCGCTCAGCTTCGACGTCTCCGTCTCCGACCTGGCCGTGGCGCTGACCACCGGCGCCGCGCTCGTCCTCCCCCACGAGCAGAGCCAGCTGGTCGGCGAGGCGCTGGCCGAGCTGATCGACCGGTACGGCGTCACCCACGCCGACGTCGCCACCGCGATGGCCGCCACTCTGCCGGACGCCCCGCTGCCGACCCTGCGCACCCTGATCGGCGGCGGCGAGGCCATCCCGCGCGAACTGGCCGCCCGGCTCGGCCGGGACCGGCTGATGCTCAACAGCTACGGGCCGACCGAGACCACCGTCATCGTCACCATGAGCGAGCCGCTCACCGGCACCGAGCAGCCCCCGATCGGCCACCCCTGCCAGGACGTGCGGATCCACCTGCTGGACGAGCGGCTGCGCCCGGTGGAGCCGGGCACCGTCGGCGAACTGTACGTCTCCGGCCCGCACCTGGCCCGCGGCTACCTGGGCCGCCCCGGCCTGACCGCCGACCGCTTCGTCGCCTGCCCCTTCGGCGCGCCCGGCGAGCGGATGTACCGCACCGGCGACCTCGGCACCCTCCGCCCCGACGGCCAGCTGGACTTCCTCGGCCGGGCCGACGACCAGGTGAAGATCCGCGGCTTCCGGGTCGAGCTCGGCGAGATCGAGCAGACCCTCTCCGCCCACCCCGGCGTCCGCCAGGCCGTGGTACTGGTCCGCGAGGACCGCCCGGGCGAGCGCCGGCTGGTCGGCTACACCGTCGGCACCGCCGACCCGGCCGAGCTGCGCGCCCACTGCGCCGGGCAGCTGCCCGACCACATGGTGCCCGTCGTCGTGGTGCTGGACCGGATGCCGCTGACGCCCAACGGCAAGGTGGACAAGCGCGCCCTGCCCGCGCCCGCGCTCGGCACCGCCGAGGAGGGCGGCCGGGCCCCGGCCGGCGAGGTGGAGCACGCCCTCGCCCGGCTCTTCGCCGAGGTGCTCGGGCTGCCCCGGGTCGGGATCGCCGACTCCTTCTTCGAGCTCGGCGGCGACTCCATCGTCGCCATCCAACTGGTCTCCCGGGCCCGGCAGGCCGGACTCCGGCTCACCCCCCGCGCCGTCTTCGAGGCGCCCAGCGTCGAGGCGCTGGCCCTGCTCGCCCGCCCGCTGGAGGGCCCGGTCGCCGTCGAGCCGCCCGGCGCCGGCCTCGGCGAGGTGCCGCCCACCCCGATCGTGCACTGGCTGTCCGAGCAGCGCGGCGCCGTCGGCAGCTTCTACCAGTCCACCCTGCTCACCCTCCCCGCCGGGACCGGGCAGCGGGACCTCACCACGGCCCTCCAGGCGCTGCTCGACCACCACGACCTGCTGCGCGCCCGCACCTCCCCGCTCGCCGAACGCCCCTGGACGCTGCACGTCCCCGCCCCCGGGGCCGTCCCCGCCGAGTCCGTGCTGAGCAGCGTCCCCGGCCCGGCCGACCCGGACGCCCTGCGCGCCGCCACCGAGGCCGCCCGCGACCGGCTCTCGCCCGAGGACGGCCGGATGCTCCGGGCCGTCCGCTTCGAGGCCGGCCCGGACCGGCCCGCCCGGCTGCTGCTGGTGATCCACCACCTGGTGGTGGACGGCGTCACCTGGCGGATCGTCGAGGAGGACCTGCTCGCCGCGCTCACCGCCGCCCACGCGGGCCGCACCCCCGAACTCCCGCCGGTGCCCACCTCCTTCCGGCGCTGGGCCCAGCGGCTCACCGCAGAGGCCCGCAGCGACCGCCGGGCCGCCGAACTCCCGTACTGGCAGGCCGCACTGGCCACCCCGGACCCGCTGCTCGGCGCCCGCCCGCTGGACCAGGAGAAGGACACCTACGCCACCGGCGGCACCCTGCGCGTCGTGCTCCCCGCCGACACCACCCGGGCCCTGCTGACCGAGGTCACCGCCGCCTACCACGCCCAGGTCAACGACGTCCTGCTGACGGCGCTGGCGCTCGCCCTCACCCACTGGCGCGGCGACGCGACGGACCCCGACGGCGCCGTACTGGTGAACGTCGAGGGGCACGGCCGCGAGGAGGTGGTCGAGGGCGTCGACCTGCACCGCACCGCCGGCTGGTTCACCTCCGTCTACCCCGTCCGGCTCGCCCCCGGCCCGCTCACCTGGGCCGAGGTCACCACCGCCGGACCGGCGCTCGGCCGGGCCCTCGGCCTGGTGAAGGAGCAGCTGCGCGCCGTCCCCGACAACGGCATCGGCTACGGCCTGCTGCGCCACCTCAACCCGGCCACCGCCGAGGTGCTCGCCGAACACGCCGACCCCCAGGTCGAGTTCAACTACCTGGGCCGCTTCCAGCCCGAGGGCGTCAGCGCCGACGACGTTCACGCCGGGGCCGAGGCGATGACCGAGGGCGCCGCCCCCGACCTCGCGCTCGGCCGGGTGCTGGGCCTGGACGCCACCACCGTCGACACCCCGCAGGGCCCGCTGCTGGTCGCCCAGTGGTCCTGGGCCGGCGAACTGCTCGACGAGGAGCGGGTGCGGGCCCTCGCCGAGGCCTGGTTCACCGCCCTGCGCGCCCTCGCCGAGCACGCCGAACGGCCGGACGCCGGCGGGCACACCCCCGCCGACTTCCCGCTCGTCGCCCTCGACCAGGACGAGATCGACCGGCTCGCCGAACTACACGCCCCCGCACAGCTGGTGGACGTCTGGCCGACCTCCCCGCTGCAACAGGGCATGGCCTTCCACGCCGCGTACGACACCGACGGCGCCGACGTCTACACCTCGGTCTGCACCTTCGACCTCACCGGCCCGGTCGACGCCGACCGGCTGCGCGCCGCCGCCGAGGCCCTGCTGCTGCGCCAGCCCAACCTCCGGGCCGGCTTCCACCAGCGCCCCGACGGACCGCCCGTCCAGGCCGTCCCGGACCGGGCCGCACTGCCCTTCACCGTCCTCGACCTGACGGGCCACGCCGACCCGGAGGCCGAGGCCGACCGGATCGCCGCCGCCGAGTACGGCCGCCGCTTCGACCTCACCCGGCCGCCGCTGCTGCGCTACACCCTGCTCACCCTCGCCCCCGGCCGGCACCGGCTGATCGCCGCCGCCCACCACATCCTGCTGGACGGCTGGTCCACCCCGCTGTTCGCCGAGGAACTCTGGGCCCTCTACTTCCGGCAGCCGCTGCCCCCGGCCGCCCCCTACCGGGAGTACCTGCGCTGGATCACCCGGCGCGACGGCGCCGCCGCCCGCACCGCCTGGGCCCGGGCCCTCGCGGGCGTGGACGAGCCCACCCTGCTCGCCGCCGGCCGCACCACGGCCGCCCCCCGACTGCCGCTGCGCCTGCACACCGGCCTCACCCCGGCGGCCACCGAGGCGCTCGGCCGCACCGCCCGCCGCTACGGCGTCACCCTCAACACCCTCGTCCAGGCCGCCTGGGGCGTCCTGCTGGCCCGGCTCACCGGCCGCACCGACGTGCTCTTCGGCACCACCGTCTCCGGCCGGCCGCACGACCTGCCGGGCGTCGAGCGGATGATGGGCCTGCTCATCAACACCGTGCCGGTGCGGGTCACCCTCGACCCGGCCGAGTCCTGGGGGCAGCTGCTGCTGCGCCTCCAGCACGAGCAGTCCGCACTGCTGGACCACCAGCACCTCAGCCTCACCGAGATCCAGCGACTCGCCGGACTGGGCAGCCTGTTCGACACCGTCACGGTGTACGGCAACTACCCCGACCCGTCCGCCCTGGACGCGGCCGACCCGAGCGGCGCCACCCAGGTCACCCTGGTCGAGGACGTCGACAGCGCCCACTACCCGCTGCTGCTCGCCCTCACCCCGGGCGACGGCCTCCAGCTGCGGCTGGACCACCAGCCGGACGCCTTCGGCCCCGCCGAGGCCCGTACGCTGCTGGACCGCTTCCTCGCCCTGCTCGACCGGATCGTCGCCGATCCGGCCGAACTCCTCGGCACCGTCGAGGTGTTGACCGGTGACGAGCGCGAGCGGCTGCTGTCGGGCGGGCACGGGCCGGCGGCGGAGCTGCCCTCGGGGAGCGTCCCCGAGCTGTTCGAGGCCCAGGCCGCCGCGACGCCCGAGGCGGTCGCCCTGGTCGCGGGTACCGCCGAGCTGACGTACGCCGAACTCAACGCCCGGGCCAACGGTTTGGCGCTGCGCCTGGCCGAGGCCGGGGTGCGGGCGGAGACGCCGGTCGCCCTGCTGCTGGAGCGCTCCCCCGCCCTGGTCATCGCCCTGCTCGCGGTGCTCAAGGCCGGCGGCAGCTACGTCCCGCTGGACGACGCCCAACCGCAGGAGCGCCTGGCGGCCGTGCTCACCGACGCGGGCGCCCGGATCGCCGTCACCGACCGCGACCACCCCGCACTGGCCGGGCTGACCACCCTCGCGGTCGGCGAGGAACGTGCCGCCAATCTCGATCTCCCCTTGCGTGCCGCCCAGTTGGCCTATGTGATGCACACCTCGGGTTCGACCGGGACACCGAAGGGCATCGGGGTCACCCACCGCTCCGTCGTCGACCTCGCCCTCGGCGGCACCTTCGCGGGCGGCGCCCACGAACGCGTCCTGGTCCACTCCCCCACCGCCTTCGACGCCTCCACCTACGAACTCTGGGCCCCCCTGCTCTCCGGCGCCCGCCTCGTCCTCGCCCCGCCCGGGCGACTCGGCGTCACCGAACTCACCGACACCCTCCAGCGCGGCGGCGTCACCGCCGCCTGGATGACGGTCGGCCTGTTCAACGTGCTGGCCGCCGAGGCGCCGCAGGCCTTCGCCGGGCTGCGCGAGGCGTGGACGGGCGGGGACGTCGTCTCGCCGGTCGCGCTGCGCCGGGTGCTGGAGCACTGCCCCGGACTGCGGGTGGTGAACGGCTACGGCCCCACCGAGACCACCACCTTCGCCACCCACCACCGGATGACCACCCCGGCCGAGGTACCGGACAGCGTCCCGATCGGCCGCCCGCTCCCCAACACCCGGGCCTACGTCCTCGACAGCGGTCTGCGGCCCGTCCCGGTCGGCGTCCCCGGCGAGCTCTACCTCGCCGGACACGGCCTGGCCCGCGGCTACGTCGGCCGCCCCGCCCTCACCGCCGAACGCTTCGTCGCCGACCCCTACGGCGCCCCCGGCAGCCGGATGTACCGCACCGGCGACCTCGCCCGCTGGACCACCACAGGAGAACTGGAGTTCGCCGGTCGAGCGGACGACCAGATCAAGCTGCGCGGCTTCCGGATCGAACTCGGCGAGTTCGAGAGCGCGTTCACCGCCCACCCCGCCGTCGGCCAGGTCGTCGCCGTGGTCCGCGAGGACCGGCCCGGCGACAAGCGCCTGGTCGCCTACGTCACCGGCGACGCCCCGCTCGACGAACTGCGCGCCTTCGTCACCGACCGGCTGCCCGGCTACATGCTCCCGGCTGCGATCGTCGCCCTGGACGCGCTGCCCGTCACCCCCAACGGCAAGGTCGACCGCCGCGCCCTCCCCGCCCCCGACTACACCGGCACCCCCGAGGGCCGCGCCCCGCGCACCGGGGCCGAGCGGGCGCTGTGCGAACTCTTCGCCGGGGTCCTCGGATTGGCCTCGGTGAGCATCGACGACGACTTCTTCGACCTGGGCGGCCACTCCCTGCTCGCCACCAAGCTGGCCAGCCGGATCCGCGCCGCCCTGGGCGCGGATCTGCCGATCCGCACCCTCTTCGACCGCCCGACCGTGGCCGCCCTGGCCGCCGCCCTGCCGACCGTCGACACCCCGGCCCGCCCGGCGCTGCGCCCGCAGGCCAGGCCCGCCCTGGTGCCGCTCTCCCCCGCCCAGCAACGCCTCTGGTTCATCGAGCAGTTCGAGGGCCCGAGCGCGCTCTACAACACGCCCGTCGCGGTCCGGCTCACCGGCGCGGTCGACCACTCCGCCCTGGAACTGGCGCTGCGCGACGTGGTGGCCCGGCACGAGGTGCTGCGCACCCTCGTCCCGACCACCGACGGCCGGCCGCACCAGCTGGTCACCGAAGCCCCCGAACTCCCCCTGCGGGCCGTGCCGGTGGCCGACGAGGAAGCGCTGCGCACCGCCCTGGCCGAGGCCGGCCGGGAGGTCTTCGACCTCGCCCGCGACCTGCCCGTCCGCGCCACGCTGTTCTCCCTGCCGCACGACGAGCACGTCCTGCTGGTCCTGATGCACCACATCGCCGCCGACGGCTGGTCGGTCGCCCCGCTCTTCCGCGACCTCGCCACCGCCTACCGGGCCCGCCACGCCCACACGGAACCCGACTGGCGGCCGCTGCCCGTCCAGTACGCCGACTACGCCCTCTGGCAGCGCGAGCTGCTCGGCGACCAGGAGCAGCCCAGCGCCCTGCTGAGCGCCCAACTCGCCCACTGGCAGCAGGCCCTGGCGGACGCCCCGGAAGAACTGGCGCTGCCCTACGACCGCCCGCGCCCGGCCGCGCCGACCCACCGCGGCGGCCTGGCCACGGCCGTCGTCGACGCCGAACTCCACGCCGCGCTGGCCGAGTTGGCCGCCGATCGGCAGGCCAGTCTGTTCATGGTCCTGCAAGCCGCCGTCGCCACCCTCTACACCCGCCTCGGCGCCGGCACCGACCTCCCGCTCGGCACCCCCGTCGCCGGACGCACCGACGAAGCCCTGGACGACCTGGTCGGCTTCTTCGTCAACACCCTCCTGCTGCGCACCGACACCTCCGGCAACCCCGGCTTCCGCGAACTCCTCGACCGCGTCCGCCGCACCGACCTGGACGCCTTCGACCACCAGGACCTCCCCTTCGAGCGCCTGGTCGAACAGCTCAACCCCACCCGCACCCCGGCCCGCCACCCGCTCTTCCAGACGCTCATCGCCCTGGAGAGCCGCGCGGCCGTCCCCACCGCCTTCGGCGACCTGGCCTGCGCCGAGCACCCCTTCGAACTGGACGTCGCCAAGTTCGACCTGTCCTTCCGCTTCACCGAACAGGGCCCGCAGGCGGGTCTGACGGTGGCGATCGAGTACGCGACCGACCTCTTCGACCCGGCCACCGCCGGCGCGCTCGCCGAGCGCCTGCTGCGGGTGCTGCGCGCCGTCGCGGCCGACCCCGACGCGCCGATCGGCACCGTCGAGATCCTCGACCCGGCCGAGCGCGAGCAGCTGCTCACCGGCTGGAACGACACCGCGCTCCCCGTCCCGGACGCGACCCTGCCCGAGCTGTTCGAGGCCCGGGCCGCCGCCACCCCCGACGCGGTGGCCGTGGTCACCGACGGCGGACGGCTGAGCTACGCCGAACTCGACGCCCGGGCCGAGCACCTGGCCGCCGACCTCGCCGACGCGGGCGTCGGCACCGACACCCCGGTGGTCCTGCTGATGGACCGCTCCGCCGAGCTGCTGACCGCCCTGCTGGCCGTCCTCAAGGCCGGCGGCAGCTACGTCCCGCTGGACGACCGGCACCCGGCCGAGCGGCTGCGGCAGATCACCGCCGAGACCGGGGCGGCGCTCGTCCTGGTCGACGCGGCCCACCGCGACCACCCGCTCGCGGCCGACGCCCCCTGCCCCGTCCTGACGCTCACCCCGGAGCGCTTCGACGGCCCGCTGCGGCGGCGCTCCCACCGCCCCGCCGTCCACCCGGAACAGCTCGCCTACGTGATGTTCACCTCCGGCTCCACCGGAGTGCCCAAGGGCATCGCCATCACCCACCGGGACGTCGTCCAGCTCGCCACCGACCCGTGCTGGCAGCACCCCGACGGGCTGCGGGTGCTGTTCCACGCCCCGCACGCCTTCGACGCCTCGACCTACGAGATCTGGGCGCCGCTGCTCTCCGGCGGCCAGGTGGTCGTCGCCCCGGCGGGCGACCTGGACGCGGCCGCGATCGGCGCGCTGGTCCGGACGCACGGACTCACCCACGTGCACGTCACCGCCGGCCTGTTCCGGGTCATCGCCGAGGAGGACCCGGGCGTCTTCGCCGGGGTGCGCGAGGTGCTGACCGGCGGGGACGTGGTCTCCGCGCCCGCCGTGCGCAGGGTGCTGGCGGCCGTCCCCGGGATCGGCGTGCGGGTGCTCTACGGCCCGACCGAGATCACCCTCTGCGCGACCCAACTGCCGCTGCCCGCCGCCGATTCGGTGCCGGACACGGTGCCGATCGGCCGGCCGATGGCGAACACCCGGGCGTACGTCCTGGACGACGGCCTCCAGCCCGTCCCGGTCGGCGTCCCCGGCGAGCTCTTCCTCGCCGGAGCCGGTCTGGCCCGCGGCTACCTCGGCCGCCCGGCGCTCACCGCCGAGCGCTTCGTCGCCTGCCCGTACGGCGGCAAGGGCGAGAGGATGTACCGCACCGGCGACATCGTCCGGCGCCGGTCGGACGGCGTGCTGGAGTTCCTCGGCCGCGCCGACGACCAGGTCAAGATCCGCGGCTTCCGGATCGAGCTCGGCGAGGTCGAAGCCGCCCTCACCGCCCACCCCGCCGTCCGCCAGGCCCTCGCCCTGGTCCGCGAGGACCGGCCCGGCGACAAACGCCTGGTCGGCTACGTCACCGGCGACGCCACCCCTGGCGAACTGCGCGCCTTCGTCACCGACCGCCTCCCCGGCTACATGCTCCCGGCCGCCGTCCTCGTCCTCGACGCCCTCCCCGTCACCGCCAACGGCAAGGTCGACCGCCGCGCCCTGCCCGCCCCCGACTACAGCGGCGCCCCCGAGGGCCGCGCCCCCCGCACCACCCAGGAGCGGAGCCTGTGCGAGCAGTTCGCCCAGGTGCTCGGGCTGGGCACGGTCAGCATCGACGACGACTTCTTCGACCTCGGCGGCCACTCGCTCCTCGCCACCAAGCTGGTGAGCCGGATCCGCACCGCCCTGGGCGTCGAGATGACGATCCGCACCCTCTTCGACCACCCCACGGTCGGCGAGCTCGCCGACGCGCTGCCCGCGGCCCGCAAGGCCCGGCCCGCCCTCCGGCCGATGCGCCGGCCCGGCGGTCCGGCGTAGGGCCTCCCCGGTCCTCGCGGGTCCCCGCAGCTCACCGCTCGTCGCAGGTCGCGCGGGCCACCGGCCGTCCCCGGTGGCCCGAACGCCCAGTCCCCACTCAGCACGTCATCCGTCGGAGGCAGACCGTGATCCCGTTGTCGTTCGCGCAGCAGCGGCTGTGGTTCATCGAACAGCTGGAGGGCCCGAGCGCGCTCTACAACACCCCGTTCGCCGTCCGGCTGACCGGTGGGCTCGACGCCGCCGTCCTCACCCTCGCGCTGCGCGACGTGCTCGCCCGGCACGAGGTGCTGCGCACCACCTTCCCCGCCGTCGACGGCCGCCCGCAGCAGTCGATCGCCGAGCCGCAGAGCCCCGCCGTCACCGCCGTCGAGGTGGCCGCCGTCCCGGTCGCCGACGAGGCCGAGCTGACCGCCCGGCTCACCGCCGCGGCCGGGCACGTCTTCCACCTCGCGACCGAACTGCCCATCCGCTGCACGCTGTTCTCGCTCTCCGCCGAGGAGCACGTGCTGCTGGTGCTGATGCACCACATCGCCAGCGACGGCTGGTCCGTCCCCCCGCTCTTCCGCGACCTGGACGCCGCCTACCGGGCCCGCCGCGCCGGCGCCGCGCCGCAGTGGGAGCCGCTGCCCGTCCAGTACGCCGACTACACCCTCTGGCAGCGCGAACTCCTCGGCGAGGAGGACGACCCGGAGAGCGTGCTCGCCACCCAACTCGCCCACTGGCAGCGCGCCCTGGCCGAGGCCCCGGAGGAGCTGGCCCTCCCCTACGACCGGCCGCGACCCGCCGCGCCCACCCGGCTCGGCGGCGCCGCCGAACTCGCCCTGGACGCCGAACTGTACGCGGACCTGGCCGAGTTGGCGGCGAAGGAACGGGCCAGCCTGTTCATGGTCCTCCAGGCCGCCGTCGCCACGCTGTACACCCGGCTCGGCGCCGGCACCGACCTCCCGCTGGGCACCGCGGTGGCCGGGCGCACCGACGAGGGCCTGGCCGAGCTGGTCGGCTTCTTCGTCAACACCCTCGTCCTGCGCACCGACACCACCGGCGACCCCAGCTTCCGCGAGCTGCTGGCGCGCGTGCGCCTCCTCGACCTGGACGCCTTCGACCAGCAGGACGTGCCCTTCGAGCGCCTGGTCGAACAGCTCAACCCGGCCCGCGTCCCGGCCCGCCACCCGCTCTTCCAGACCATGCTGACGCTGGACAGCGACGAGGACCTCCCCGCCGACTTCGCCGGGCTCGCCTGCCGGGAGCACGTCCTCGACCAGCACCTCGCCAAGTTCGACCTGTCCTTCGCCTTCGTCGAGCAGCACGACGCGCAGGGCGTCGCCAACGGCCTGACCGGCGCGGTGGAGTACGCGGCGGACCTCTTCGACCACACCACCGCCGCCACCCTCGGCGAGCGCCTCGCCCGGGTGCTGCGGGCGGCCGCCGCCGACCCGGACGCGCCGATCGGCACCATCGAGATCCTCGACCCGGCCGAGCGCGAGGACCTGCTGACCGGCCGGCACGGGCCGGTGGCGCAGCTTCCGGCCGGTTCCGTGCCCGAGCTGTTCGAGGCGCAGGCCGCCGCGACGCCCGAGGCCGTCGCCCTGGTCGCGGTCTCCACCGAGCTGACGTACGCCGAACTCAACGCCCGGGCCAACGGTTTGGCGCTGCGCCTGGCCGAGGCCGGGGTGCGGGCGGAGACCCCCGTCGCCCTGCTGCTGGAGCGCTCCCCCGCCCTGGCCGTCGCCCTGCTGGCGGTGCTCAAGGCCGGCGGCAGCTACGTCCCGCTGGACGACGCCCAACCGCAGGAGCGCCTCGCGGCCGTCCTCGCCGACGCGGGCGCCCGGATCGCCGTCACCGACCGCGACCACCCCGCACTGGCCGGACTGACCACCCTCACCGTCGGCGAGGAGACCGCGGAGAACCTCGAACTCGCCATCGCGGACGCGCGGTTGGCCTACGTCATGCACACCTCCGGCTCCACCGGCACCCCCAAGGGCATCGGCATCACCCACCGCGCGATCGTCGACCTCGCCCTCGGCGGGGCCTTCACCGGGGAGCACCTCGCCCGGGTCGCGGTGCACTCCCCCACCGCCTTCGACGCCTCCACCTACGAGTTCTGGGCCCCGCTGCTCTCCGGCGGCCGTCTCGTCATCGCCCCGCCCGGGCGGCTCGGCGTCACCGAACTCGCCGACCTGCTCGGCCGGCAGCAGGTCTCCGGCGCCTTCATCACCGCCGGCCTGTTCAACGTGCTGGCCACCGAGGCCCCGCAGTCCTTCGCCGGGATGCGCGAGGTCTGGACCGGCGGGGACATCGCCTCACCGGCGGCCATGCGACGCGTCCTGGAGGCCTGCCCCGGGCTGAAGGTGGTGAACGCCTACGGCCCGACCGAGGCCACCACCTTCGCCACCCTCCGCGCGATGACCTCCCCCGCCGAGGTGCCGGCCGCCGTGGTACCGATCGGCCGGCCGCTGCCCAACAACCGGGTGTACGTCCTCGACGACGCCCTGCGGCCGGTCCCGGTCGGCGTGCCCGGCGAGCTCTACCTCGCCGGGCACGGCCTGGCCCGCGGCTATGTCGGCCGCCCCGCCCTCACCGCCGAACGCTTCGTCGCCGACCCGTACGGCGCGCCCGGCAGCCGGATGTACCGCACCGGCGACCTCGCCCGCTGGACCACCACAGGAGAACTGGAGTTCGTCGGTCGAACGGACGACCAGGTCAAGGTCCGCGGCTTCCGGATCGAACTCGCTGAGGTGGAGGCCGCTTTCGCCGCCCACCCGGCCGTCCGGCAGGCCTTCGCGACGGTCCGCCAGGACCATCCCGGTGACAAGCGCCTGGTCGCCTACGTCACCGGCGACGCCCCGCTCGACGAGCTGCGCGCCTTCGTCACCGACCGGCTGCCCGGCTACATGGTCCCCGCCGCCGTCGTGCCGCTGACCGCCCTCCCGGTCAACTCCAACGGCAAGGTCGACCGCCGCGCCCTCCCCGCCCCCGACTACTCCGCCGCCACCCCCGGCCGGGCGGCCCGCAACGCCACCGAGCAGACCCTGTGCGCGCTCTTCGCCGAGGTCCTCGGAACCGCCGAGCCGAGCATCGACGACAACTTCTTCGACCTGGGCGGGCACTCCCTCCTCGCCACCCGGCTCACCAGCCGCATCCGCACCGCCCTCGGCACCGAACTCCCCCTGCGCACCCTCTTCGACCACCCCACCATCGCCGCCCTCGCCCAGCACCTCGGCGCGGACACCACCCCGGGCCGGGCCGGGCTGACGGCGCGCACCCGCCCTGAGCCGGTACCGCTCTCCTACGCCCAGCAACGCCTCTGGTTCATCGACCAGTTCGAGGGCCCGAGCGCCCTCTACAACACCCCCTTCGCGCTCCGGCTCACCGGCCCGGTCGACACCGGGGCCCTGACCGCCGCCCTGCACGACCTGCTGGCCCGGCACGAGGTGCTGCGCACCCTCTTCCCGGTCGCCGACGGGCAGCCCCACCAGCTGGTCACCGACTCCGTCGAGCCCACCCTGACCGTCACCACCGTCGCCGACGAGACCGAGCTGGCCGGGCTGCTGGACCGGGCGAACGCGCACGCCTTCGACCTCGCCACCGAACTGCCCCTCCGGGCGGCGCTGTTCTCGCTGCCCGACGAGCGGCACGTGCTGCTGCTCCTGCTGCACCACATCGCCAGCGACGGCTGGTCCGTCGCCCCGCTCTTCCGCGACCTGGGCGAGGCCTACCGGGCCCGCCGCCACGGAGACGCGCCCCAGTGGGAGCCGCTGCCCGTCCAGTACGCCGACTACACCCTCTGGCAGCGCGAACTCCTCGGCGACGAGGAGGACCAGGACAGCCTGATCGGGCGGCAACTCGTCTTCTGGCAGGCATCCCTGGCCGACGCGCCGGAGGAACTGGCGCTGCCCTACGACCGGCCGCGACCGGCCGCGCCGAGCCACCGGGGCGAGCTGGTCGAGTTCACCGTCGACGCCGAACTGCACCAGAGGCTGGGCGAGTTGGCCACCGCCAACCGGGCCAGCCTGTTCATGGTCCTGCAAGCCGCCGTCGCCACCCTCTACACCCGCCTCGGCGCCGGCACCGACCTCCCGCTCGGCACCCCCGTCGCCGGACGCACCGACGAGGCGCTCAACGACCTGGTCGGCTTCTTCGTCAACACCCTCGTCCTGCGCACCGACACCTCCGGCGACCCCAGCTTCCGCGAACTCCTGGACCGGGTACGGCAGTCCGACCTCAACGCCTTCGAGCACCAGGACGTGCCCTTCGAGCGCCTGGTCGAACAGCTCAACCCCACCCGCACCCCGGCTCGCCACCCGCTCTTCCAGACCCTCATCGCCCTGGAGAACCAGGCGAAGGCGCCGCAGACCTTCGGCGGCCTCCCGTGCGGCGAGCTGGAGTTCGACCTCAACGTGGCCAAGTTCGACCTCTCCTTCGGCTTCGCCGAGCTGAGCGGTCCGGCCGGACCGGGCGGACCAGGCGTACCGGGCGGCCTCTCCGGCGCGGTGGAGTACGCGGCGGACCTCTTCGACCACGCCACCGTCACCACCCTCGCCGAGCGCCTGCTGCGCGTCCTCCGGGCCGCCGTCACCGACCCCGACGCGCCGATCGGCACCATCGAGATCCTCGACCCGGCCGAGCGCGAGCAGCTGCTCACCGGCTGGCACGGGCCGGTGGCGCAGCTTCCGGCGGGCACCGTGCCCGAGCTGTTCGAGGCCCAGGCCGCAGCGACGCCCGAGGCGATCGCCCTGGTCGCGGGCTCCACCGAGCTGACGTACGCCGAACTCAACGCCCGGGCCAACGGCCTGGCGCTGCGCCTGGCCGAGGCGGGCGTCGGCACCGAGACCCCCGTCGCCCTGCTGCTGGAGCGCTCCCCCGCCCTGGTCATCGCCCTGCTCGCGGTGCTCAAGGCCGGCGGCAGCTACGTCCCACTGGACGACGCCCAGCCGCAGGAGCGCCTGGCGGCCGTGCTCGCCGACGCGGGCGCCCGGATCGCCGTCACCGACCGCGACCACCCCGCGCTGGCCGGGCTGACCACCCTCACCGTCGGCGAGGAACGAGCCCCCAACCTCGAACTCGTGGCCAGCGGCGAGCAGTTGGCCTACGTCATGCACACCTCCGGCTCCACCGGCACGCCGAAGGGCATCGGCGTCACCCACCGCTCCGTCGTCGACCTCGCCCTCGGCGGCACCTTCGCGGGCGGCGCCCACGAACGCGTCCTGGTCCACTCGCCCACCGCCTTCGACGCCTCCACCTACGAACTCTGGGCCCCCCTGCTCTCCGGCGCCCGCCTCGTCATCGCCCCGCCCGGGCGACTCGGCGTCACCGAACTCACCGACACCCTCCAGCGAGGCGGCGTCACCGCCGCCTGGCTCACGGCCGGACTGTTCAACGTCATGGCCACCGAGGCGCCGACCCTCTTCACCGGCCTCCGGGAGGTGTGGACCGGTGGCGACGTGGTCTCCGCCGCCGCCGTCCGCCGCGTCATGACCGCCTGCCCCGGCCTGGCCGTGGTCGACGGCTACGGCCCGACCGAGACCACCACCTTCGCCACCCACCACCGGATGACCACCGCGGCCGAGGTGCCGGACAGCGTCCCGATCGGCCGCCCGCTCCCCAACACCCGGGCCTACGTGCTGGACGACGCCCTGCGGCCCGTCCCGGTCGGTGTCCCCGGCGAGCTCTACGTCGCCGGACACGGCCTGGCCCGGGGCTACGTCGGCCGCCCGGCCCTCACCGCCGAACGCTTCGTCGCCGACCCCTACGGCGCCCCCGGCAGCCGGATGTACCGCACCGGCGACCTCGTCCGCCGCACCACCGAAGGCGTGCTGGAGTTCCTCGGCCGTGCCGACGACCAGGTCAAGATCCGCGGCTTCCGGATCGAACTCGGCGAGGTCGAGGCCGCCCTCACCGCCCACCCCGCCGTCGGCCAGGCCCTCGCCCTGGTCCGCGAGGACCGGCCCGGCGACAAGCGCCTGGTCGGCTACGTCACCGGCGACGCCACCCCCGGCGAACTGCGCGCCTTCGCAGGCGAGCGCCTCCCCGGCTACATGCTCCCGGCCGCCGTCCTCGTCCTCGACGCCCTCCCCGTCACCCCCAACGGCAAGGTCGACCGCCGCGCCCTGCCCGCCCCCGACTACTCCGGCACCCCCGAGGGCCGCGCCCCCCGCACCGGCACCGAGCAGACCCTCTGCGCCCTGTTCGCCGAAACCCTCGGCCTGCCCGCCCTCGGCATCGACGACGACTTCTTCGCCCTCGGCGGCCACTCCCTGCTCGCCACCAAGCTGATCAGCCGGATCCGCACCGCCCTGGACGTCGAACTCCCCCTCCGCGCCCTCTTCGACCACCCCACCGTGGCCGCCCTGGCCACCACCCTGCCGACCGTCGACACCCCGGCCCGCCCGCCGTTGCGCCCGCAGGCCAGGCCCGCCCTGGTACCGCTCTCCCCCGCCCAGCAACGCCTCTGGTTCATCGACCAGTTCGAGGGCCCGAGCGCGCTCTACAACACCCCGTTCGTCGCCCACCTCAGCGGAGAGATCGACCCCGAGGCCCTGGCCGGGGCCCTGACCGACGTGGTCGCCCGCCACGAGGTGCTGCGCACCACCTTCCCGGCCACCGACGGCCGGCCGCACCAGCTGATCGCCGCGCACGCCGAACCCGCCCTGCACACCCGCACGGTGGCCGACGAGGCGGAGCTGCGCGCCGCCGTCGCCGAGGCCACCGGCGCGGTGTTCCGGCTCGCCGAGGACCCGCCGATCCGGGTCTCGCTGTTCTCGCTGAACGCCGAACGGCACGCCCTGGTCGTCCTGCTGCACCACATCGCCAGCGACGGCTGGTCCGTCGGCCCGCTGCTGCGCGACCTGGACACCGCCTACCGGGCTCGCCTGGCCCACACGGAACCCGACTGGCGGCCGCTGCCCGTCCAGTACGCCGACTACACCCTCTGGCAGCGCGGCCTGCTCGGCACCGGGGACGACCCGGACGGCGCCCAGCACACCCAACTCGCCCACTGGAAGCAGGCCCTGGCCGAGCTCCCGGAGGAGCTGGCGCTCCCGTACGACCGGCCGCGACCGGCCGCCCCGAGCCACCGGGCCGGGACGGTGGAGTACCGGCTGGACGCCGAACTGCACCGGCGGCTCAGCGAGTTGGCCGCCGCCAACCGGGCCAGCCTGTTCATGGTCGTGCAGGCCGCCGTCGCCGCGCTGTACACCCGGCTCGGCGCCGGCACCGACCTCCCGCTCGGCACCCCCGTCGCCGGACGCACCGACGAAGCCCTCGACGACCTGGTCGGCTTCTTCGTCAACACCCTCGTCCTGCGCACCGACACCTCCGGCGACCCCGGCTTCCGCGAGCTGCTGGACCGGGTCCGCCGCACCGCCCTGGACGCCTTCGAGCACCAGGACCTCCCCTTCGAGCGCCTGGTCGAACAGCTCAACCCCACCCGCACCCCGGCCCGCCACCCGCTCTTCCAGACCGTCCTCACGGTGAGCAGCGGCCCGGCCCCCGTGCTCAGCCTGGGCGGGGTCAGCGGGGTGCTGGAGGGCGCGGGCGAGTCCCAGGCGCACTTCGACCTGAACTTCAACTTCACCGAGCAGCACGACGCGGACGGCACCCCGCTCGGCGTGGCCGCGGCCGTGGAGTACGCGGCGGACCTCTTCGACCACGCCACCGTCGCCACCCTCGCCGAGCGCCTGCTGCGCGTCCTGGACGCCGCCGCCACCGACCCGGACGCGCCGATCGGCACCATCGAGATCCTCGACCCGGCCGAGCGCGAGCAGCTGCTCACCGGCTGGAACGACACCGCCGTCCCGATCGCCGACAGCACGCTGTCCGAGCTGTTCGAGGCCCGGGCGGCCGCCACCCCCGAGGCGGTGGCCGTGGTGTCCGACACCGGGCGGCTGAGCTACGCCGAACTCGACGCCCGGGCGGGTGCCCTGGCCGCCGTGCTGCTGGCCCGCGGGCTGGCGGTGGAGGAGCCGGTCGCGATCCTGATGGACCGCTCGGCCGAGCTGGTGACGGCGATCCTGGCGGTCACCAAGGCGGGCGGCACGTACGTCCCGCTGGACGCCCGGTACCCGCTGGACCGGATGCGGCACATCCTCGCCGACACCCGGGCGCAGCTCGTCCTGGTCGACCCGGCCCACCGCGACCACCCGGTCCTCGACAGCGGCACCGACGGCACCGGCACCGGCCTCACCGCCCTCGACGTCACCGAGGCCGCCACCGGCCTCGCCCCCGCCGCCCGGACCCCCAACGCCCAGACCCCCGCCGGCCGCCGCTCCCACCCCGGCCAGCTGCTCTACGTGATGTACACCTCGGGCTCGACCGGCCTCCCCAAGGGCGTCGCGGTGACCCACCGCAACGTCGTCGACCTGCTCACCAACCCGCACTTCCACCAGGGCCACCACGAGAGCGTCCTGCTGCACTCGCCCACCGCCTTCGACGCCTCCACCACCGAGGTGTGGGCCCCGCTGGTGACCGGCGGGCGGATCGTGCTGGCCGCCCCCGGACAGCTCGACCTCCCCGCGCTGGCCGCGACCATCACCCGGCACGCCGTCACCCTGGTGCAGGCGCCCTCCGGTCTGCTGCGCCTGATGGCCGAGGAGACCCCGGAGGCGTTCCGCGGGGTGCGCCAGGTGTGGACCGGCGGTGACGTGGTGCCCCCGGAGGCCGTCCGGCAGCTGTTCCGGGCGTGCCCGGAGACGGACGTGGTGGCGGTGTACGCGCCGACGGAGACCACGGCCATCAAGACCACCTTCACCATGACGCCCGGCGGGCACGTCCCGGCCGTGGTGCCGATCGGCCGCCCGCTGGCCAACACCCGGGCGTACGTGCTGGACGACGCCCTGCGGCCCGTCCCCGCCGGGGTGCCCGGTGAGCTGTACCTCGCGGGCAACGGCCTGGCCCGGGGCTACGTGGGCCGCCCGGGCCTGACCTCGGAGCGCTTCGTGGCCTGCCCGTTCGGCGGCAAGGGCGAGCGGATGTACCGCACCGGCGACATCGTCCGGTGGAGCGCGGACGGCGTGCTGGAGTTCCTCGGCCGCGCCGACGACCAGGTGAAGATCCGCGGCTTCCGGATCGAGCCGGCCGAGGTGGAGGCGGCGCTGGCCGCCCACCCGGCGGTCGGGCACGCGGTGGCGACGGTCCGCGAGGACCAGCCCGGGGACAAGCGCCTGGTCGCCTACGTCACCGGCGACGCCACCCCCGGCGAACTGCGGACCTTCCTCGCCGACCGGGTGCCCGGCTTCATGGTCCCGGCCGCGATCGTCACCCTGGACGCGCTGCCGGTCACCGCCAACGGCAAGGTGGACCGCCGCGCCCTGCCCGCCCCCGACTACACCGGCACCCCCGAGGGCCGCGCCCCCCGCAGCACCGCCGAACGGGCCCTGTGCGCCCTGTTCGCCGAGACCCTCGGCCTGCCCGCCCTGAGCATCGACGACGACTTCTTCGCCCTGGGCGGCCACTCCCTGCTCGCCACCAAGCTGATCAGCCGGATCCGCACCGCCCTGGACGTCGAACTCCCCATCCGCGCCCTCTTCGACCACCCGACCGTGGCCGCCCTGGCCGGCCACCTGGGCGAGGGCACCGGCCCGGTCCGCGCCCGGCTGCTGCCCCGGCCGCGCCCGGAGCTGGTCCCGCTCTCCCACGCCCAGCAACGCCTCTGGTTCATCGACCAGTTCGAGGGCCCGAGCGCGCTCTACAACACCCCGCTCGTGCTCCGGATCGACGGCACCCTGGACGCCGACGCCCTGGCCGGCGCCCTGGCCGACGTGGTCGCCCGGCACGAGGTGCTGCGCACCACCTTCCCCGGCGCCGACGGCCGGCCGCACCAGCTGGTCGCCCCGAGCGCCGAACCCGCCCTGCACACCCGCACGGTGGCCGACGAGGCGCAGCTGCGGGCCGCGCTGGCCGCCGCGAGCCGGGAGGCCTTCGACCTGGCCGTCGAACTCCCGCTGCGGGCCACGCTGTTCTCCCTGCCGCAGGGCGAGCAGGCACTGCTGGTGCTGATGCACCACATCGTCAGCGACGGCTGGTCCGTCGGCCCGCTGCTGCGCGACCTGGACACCGCCTACCGGGCCCGCCGCGCGAACGCGGAGCCCGACTGGCGGCCGCTGCCCGTCCAGTACGCCGACTACGCCCTCTGGCAGCGCGAGCTGCTCGGCGCGGAGGACGACCCGGACGGCGCCCAGCACCGCCAACTCGCCTACTGGCAGCGGGCACTGGCCGGTCTCCCGGAGGAGCTGACGCTCCCCTACGACCGCAAGCGGCCGCTGTCACCCACCCGCCGCGGGGACACCGTGGAGTTCCGGCTCTCGGCCGAACTCCACGCCTCCGTCGTCGAGTTGGCACGGGAGAGCCGTACCAGCGTGTTCATGGTGGTGCAGGCCGCGTTGGCCGCCACCCTGGGCCGGCTGGGCGCGGGCACCGACATCCCGCTCGGCACCCCGGTCGCCGGACGCACCGACGAGGCTCTGGACGAGCTGATCGGCTTCTTCGTCAACACCCTGGTGCTGCGCGCCGACCTCTCCGGCGACCCGAGCTTCCACGCGCTGCTGGAGCGGGTGCGGCAGGCCAACCTGGACGCCTTCGAGCACCAGGACGTGCCCTTCGAGCGGCTGGTCGAGGTGCTCAACCCGGCCCGCTCGACGGCCCGGCACCCGCTGTTCCAGGTGATGCTGACCTTCGCCGCCGGGCCCGAGGCCGAGGCCGCCCTCGACTTCGCCGGCCTGCCCGCCCGGGTGGAGCCCTCGGCGGCCGAACTCGCCAAGTTCGACCTGGCCTTCGGTTTCAGCGAGCGGCTGGCCGCCGACGGTTCCCCGGCCGGGATCGGCGTGGTCGTCGAGTTCGCCGAGGAGCTGTTCGACCCGGCCACGGTGACGGCGGTCGGCGAGCGCTTCGAGCGGCTGCTGACCGCCGTGCTGGCCGATCCGGCCCGCCCGGTCGACGCGGCGGAGATCCTCGACCCCGCCGAGCGGGCCCTGATCCTGGACCACTGGAGCGCGCCCACCGATCGGCCGGCGGCCGCCGAACCCCGCACCCTCCCGGAGCTGTTCGCGGCCCAGGCGGCCCGGACCCCGCAGGCCGTGGCGGTGGTCGACGAGGACGAGCGGATCGACTACGCCGAACTGGACGCCCGGGCGAACCGGCTGGCCCGGCTCCTCGCCGCCCGCGGCGTCGGCCCCGAGCGCCTGGTGGCGCTGGCGCTGCCCCGCTCGGTGGAGCTGGTGGTCGCCGTGCTCGCCGTGCTCAAGGCCGGCGGCGCCTACGTGCCGATCGACCCGGACTACCCGGCCGACCGGATCGCCTACACCCTGGCCGACTCCGCCCCCGCGCTGCTGCTCACCACCACCGCGGCCGCCGGCCGACTGCCCGACCCCCAGCTGCCGTTGCTGCTCCTCGACGCCCCGGGGACGGCCGCCGAACTGGCCCGGACGCCCGCCGAGGCCCCCTCCCCCGCCCCCGCGCTCGGCCCGGACCACCCGGCGTACGTCATCTACACCTCGGGCTCGACCGGCCGGCCGAAGGGCGTGGTGATCCCGCACCGCAACGTCGCCCGGCTGTTCGCCGCCACCGACCACTGGTTCGCCCCGGGCCCGCAGGACGTCTGGACCCTGTTCCACTCCTACGCCTTCGACTTCTCGGTCTGGGAGCTGTGGGGCGCGCTGCTGCACGGCGGCCGCCTGGTCGTGGTGCCCTTCGGGACCAGCCGTTCGCCCCGGGAGTTCCTGGAGCTGCTGGTGCGCGAGCGGGTCACCGTCCTCAACCAGACCCCGTCCGCCTTCTACCAGTTGATGCAGGCCGACCAGGAGGAGCCGGAACTCGGCTCCCGGCTCGCCCTGCGCCGGGTGGTGTTCGGCGGCGAGGCGCTCGACCTGGCCCGGCTGGCGCCCTGGTACGAGCGGCACGCCGAGGACGCGCCGGTGCTGGTCAACATGTACGGCATCACCGAGACCACGGTGCACGTCTCCTACCGCCCGCTGGACACCGCCACGGCCGCCGGGCAGTCCCGGTCGCTGATCGGCGCCGGCATCCCGAACCTGCGGCTGTACCTGCTGGACTCCCGGCTGCGCCCGGTGCCCGCCGGGGTGCCCGGCGAACTGTACGTCGCCGGGGCCGGCCTGGCCCGCGGCTACCTGGGCCGCCCGGCACTGACCGCCGAGCGCTTCGTCGCCGACCCGTTCGGCGCCCCCGGCACCCGGATGTACCGCACCGGCGACCTGGCCCGCTGGACGGCCTCCGGCGAACTGGACTACCTGGGCCGCATCGACGCCCAGGTGAAGATCCGCGGCTTCCGGATCGAGCTGGGCGAGATCGGCTCGGTGCTCAGCCGCCGTCCCGAAGTGGCCTCCGCCGCCGTGGTGGTGCGCGAGGACACCCCGGGCGAGAAGCGCCTGGTCGGCTACCTGGTGCCGGCCCCGGACGCCGGGGCGCCGGACCTGGACGCGCTGCGCACCCACCTGGCCGCCGAGCTGCCGGACTACATGCTGCCCGCCGCCCTGGTGCCGCTGGAGCGCCTGCCGCTGACCCCCAACGGCAAGCTCGACGAGCGGGCGCTGCCCGCCCCCGAGCCGGGCCGGGCGGGCGGCGGCCGGGCGCCGCGCACCCCGCTGGAGGAGGTGCTCTGCGGGCTGTTCGCCGACGTGCTCGGCCTGGAGCGGGTCGGCATCGACGACAACTTCTTCGAGCTGGGCGGCCATTCGCTGCTGGCCGGGCGCCTGGTCGCCGGGCTGCGCGAGCTGACCGGCAGCGCCGGACTCGGCGTCCGGGCGCTGTTCCGGGCGCCGACCGTCGCCGGGCTGGCCGACCTGCTGGCCGCGGCCCGGGACGGCGCCCCCGCCGAGGAGGACTTCCCGGTGCTGCTGCCGATCCGCACCCGCGGCACGCGCCCGCCGCTGTTCTGCGTGCACCCGGCGGCCGGGATCAGCTGGGTGTACACCGGCCTGCTGCGCCACCTGGACGCCGAGCAGCCGATCTACGGCCTCCAGGCCCCCGGCCTGGCCGACCTCTCCCGCCACCCGGCGAGCCTGGCGGAGATGGCCCGCGACTACCTGGCCGAACTGCGCTCGGTGCGCCCCGAGGGCCCGTACGCCCTGCTGGGCTGGTCCTTCGGCGGCACGGTCGCCCACGCCGTGGCGGCGCTGCTGCGGGAGCAGGGCGAGCGGGTCGACCTGCTCGCCGTGCTGGACGGCTACCCCGAGCTGGACGAGTACGCCCGGATCACCGGCGCCTCCCCCGACCGGATCACCGGCGGCTCCCGCCCCCGTTCCACCGAGGGCTCCCCCGACCGCGACCCGGCGCTGCTCGCCGCGATCCTGGAGTCCCTCGGGCAGCAGGCCGGCGAGATCACCGACTGGCCCGCCGACGAGGCGGGCTACGCCGAGCTGGTCCGGCACGGCGCCGGCCCGCTGGCCGGGCTGAGCGGCGCCGGGGTGGCCCGGGTGGTCGAGGTCTTCCTGGCCAACCTGGCGCTGGCCGGCGACGCCCCGCTGCCCGGCTACGACGGCGACGCGCTGGTCTTCGTCGCCACCCAGGACCGCCCGGCCGACGCCCCCGACCCCGAGAGCTGGCGGCCCCACGTGGGCGGCCGGCTGGAGGTCCACCACGTGCCCAGCACCCACGGCGCGATGACCGGCCCGGAGGCCCTCGCGGTCATCGGCCCGGTGCTCGCCCAGCGCCTGCGCGACCCCGCGCAGGCCCCCACGCCCCGCCCCTGAGCCTCCCCTCACCACCGCACCACCCCGCACCACCGCGACACCCCCCGCACCACCACGCCAAGCGGCCGCGACCCGGCCCACACGAGGAATGGACACACCGATGCAGACTGCCGTCATCCCCGACACCTGGCGCGGCGTCACCCCGGCGCCGATCTCGTCGACCGACGCCTACAACGGCTTCATCGCCGCCAACGTGATCTTCGCGCTGGACCGGATCGGCGTGCTGGAGCAGATCGGCCGCGGCGAGGCGCTGTCCGCCGCCACGGCCACCTCCCAGCGCGGCGACACCGCCCGCACCGAGGCCGTGCTGCGCGCCGCCGCCGACTACGGCTACCTCAAGGCCGACGGCGCCGGCTACCTGCCCACCGAGGCGGGCATCGAGATCGCCGCCGCCCGCGGCTACTTCACCTGGGCGGTCGGCGGCTACCACGACGTGTTCGGCCGCGCCGGGCACCTGAGCACCGGCTCGCACCACTACAACCAGGACGTGTACCGCGACGAGGCGATGGTCGCCCTCGGCTCCGCCCAGTGCGACCAGTCGATGTTCGCCGCGCAGCTCACCGACGTGCTCTCCGGCATCGACTTCCGCACCATCGCCGACCTGGGCAGCGGCACCTCCGCCCGGGTGCGCCGGGTGGTCTCCCAGCGCGAGGGCAGCCGCGGCCTGGGCATCGACATCAGCCGCCCGGCCACCGACATCGCCCGCGCCGACATCGCCGCCGCCGGGATGCAGGACCGGGTCACCGCCGTCCGGGCCGACGTGCTGGGCCTGCTCGGCACCCAGATCGACAACGACGCCGAGGCCGCCGAGGTGGCCGAGGTCGACACCGTGATGAGCTTCTTCCTGCTGCACGACCTGCTCGCCGACCCGAGTACCCGCTCCTCGATCTTCACCCGGATGCGCGAGGCCTTCCCCAAGGCCCGCACCTTCGTGCTCGGCGACACCATGCTGCGCGGCCCGGGCGAGTCCCAGAGCGCGATGCCGGTCTTCTCGGTCGGCTTCGAACTGGCCCACGCGATGATGGGCGTGCCGCTGCACACCAAGGAGACCTACGAGCAGCTGTTCACCGACGCCGGGCTGCGGATCGACCGGGTCGAGGCGCTGGCCACCCCGCACAGCTGGCTCTACGTCCTCCAGGCCGACTGATGGCCGCCGCAGCCGGGGCCGCACACCTGCTGGCCCAGAACGAGCACCCGTACCCGCCGCTGCCGTCCGTGCTGACCGCCCTGGCGGGGGCGGTCGGCGACCTGAACCGCTACCCGGACTTCCGCCCGGAGCGCTTCGCCCGGATCATCGCCGACTGGCAGGACGTCCCGGCCGCGCAGGTCGTGGTCGGCCACGGCTCGGCCGGCGTCGCCCTGGACCTCTTCCATTCCGTCGTCCGCCCCGGCGACAACGTGGTGCACTCGGACCCCTGCTTCGACGCGTACCCGCTGTTCTGCGCGATCGCCGGCGCCGAGTCCCGGTCCGTCCCGCTCGGCCCGGACGCCCGGCACGACCTGGCCGCGATGGCCGGCCGGGTGGACGGGCGCACCCGGATCATCGTGCTGTGCAACCCGCACAACCCGACCGGCACGGTCTACTCCTGGGCGGAACTGACCGACTTCTTCCGCAAGGTGCCGGCCACCGCGCTGATCCTGCTGGACGAGGCCTACGTCGACTTCGCCCGGGGCTGGGCCGCCCCGGCGGTGCCCGACCGGATCGCCGAGTGGCCCAACCTGGTGGTGCTGCGCACCCTCTCCAAGTCGCACGGCCTCGCCGCGCTGCGGATCGGCTACGCCGTCGCCGAGGAGTCGGTGGCCCAGCGGGTGCGCGACGTCCAGGTGCCGTACGCGGTGAACCGGCTCCAGGAGGCAGGCCTGCTGGCCGCCGTCGCCGCCCAGGACGAGGTGGACCGGCGGATCGCCGAGATCGCCGCCGAACGCGACCGGCTGCGGGCCGAACTGCTCGCCCTGGGCCGGTCGGTGCCGCCGAGCCTGACCAACTTCCTCTGGGTGACGGCACCTTCACCCGAGGAGCAGCTCCCGGTCAAGGCGGAGCTGGAGCGGCTCGGGGTGGCCGTCCGCTTCTACCCGGGCCAGGGCATCCGGATCGCCGTCGGCGAGAAGGACGCCGTCGACGCCGTGATCGAGGGCTTCACCCGCGCCCACCGGGCCGCCGGCGCACCGCCCCGCTAGGGCCTGTCCGGCGGATCTTGGCAGATCAGCGCGCGGCGTTGGGCGCCCGGCTGGGCGTGCGCCCGAGTCGGCCTCGTACTGGACGTACTTGGGCGATTCGGGCGTGCGTCCAGGCGGGATGCCCGGCGTCGCGCGCCTGGCAAGATCCGCCGGACAGGCCCTAGGCCTGCCAGACCCGCTGGACCCGCTGGACCCGCACCACCCACCGCACACGCAGCAGTCAAGGACAGGACAGGACATGCACCCACTTCTGGCGCGGCCGGAGTTCCGGCTCTACATCGCGGGACAGACGCTGTCCGTCCTCGGGGACAGCGCGCTCTTCATCGCCCTCGGCATCTGGGCCAAGGTCCTGACGGGGAGCAGCTCGGCGGCCGGTCTGGTCATGTTCTGCTACGCCGTCCCGATGCTGCTGCTGCCGCTCGGCGGCCTGGTCGCCGACCGGGTCCGCCGACGGCCGCTGCTGGTCGCGGTCAACCTCGGTCTGGCGGTGGCGGTTTCGCCGCTGCTGCTGGTCGACGGCCGCGGCCACCTGTGGATCATCTACGGCACCGCGGTGCTCTACGGGCTGGCCGGGGCCGTCCTCACCCCGGCCCAGAGCGCGATGCTGCGCACCATCCTGACGGAGCGTCAGGACTTCGGCGCGGCCGTCGGGTTCACCCAGACCATGCGGGCCGGCACCACCCTGGTCGCGCCGCTGGTCGGCTCCGGCCTGTACGGGTGGCTCGGCGGCCGGGCCGTCGCCCTGGTCGACATCGGCATCCTGCTCGCGGCCGCGCTCGCCTTCCTGGCGCTGCGGGTGCCCGAGTCCAAGCCGGAGCCGTCCGGGCGGCACTGGCGCACCGAGGTACTGGCGGGCTTCCAGCACCTGCGCTCCACCGCCTCGCTGCTGCCGCTGCTGATCGCGACCACCGCCACCGCGACCGTGCTCAGCTTCCTCCAGCCGGTGCTGTTCTCGCTCATCCAGCACGGACTGGGCCGCTCGCCGCAGTTCCTGGGCGTGCTGGAGACGGTGGAGGCGGTCGGGGCGCTCGGCGGCTCGGTGCTGGGCGGCGTCCTGATCGGCAAGCTCGGCCCCCGCAGGACCGTCATGCTCGGCTCGGCCACCTTCGGGGTCGGCGCCCTGCTGCTGCTGGCGCCCTCGGTGTGGGTGGTGGCGGCCGGTCTGCTGATCGCCGGGGCCGGCATGCCGGCCGGCGTGGTCGGCCTGGCCACCGCCGCCCAGTCGCTGACCCCGCCGCAGCTGATGGGCCGCACCCAGGCGGCCGTCAACCTCGCCCTCACCGCCCCGCAGGCGATCGCCATCGGCGTCGGCGCCGGCCTGGTGGCCGCGCTGGACTTCCGCACGGTGCTGGTCGCCATGGTGATCGGCGCGCTGCTGTCCGGCCTCTACCTGCTGGGCAAGCCCGACGCGGCGATCGAGGACGACGAGGACGAGGTGGAGTCGGCGGAGCAGCCCGCCGGAGAGCTCACCCCGGCCCAGGCCCAGGCCGAGGAGACCGAGCCCGCCCCCCGTCTCCAGTCCACCTGACCGTCCCACACCTCCCGTCCCCGCACCACCCAGGCCCGCACCACGCCACCGGCCCGCCCCGGCGGCGGCCCTGCCGCACCGCACCGCCGCCGGGGCGGGCCTCCGCGCACTCCTCACGAGAGAGCCCCTCAGATGCCCGACCGTTCCTCTCCCGAGCTTCCCACCGACCTCACCGACCTCACCACCGACACCGGGGAGCCACTCGAACTCGCCCTGGACCACGTCGAGTTCTACGTCACCGACCTCGCCGCCGACGTCGCCCGGCTGACCGCCGAGTACGGCTTCGACCTGCTCGTCCCGCCCACCGAGCGCGGCGCGAGCGCCGAGCGCTGCGTCTCCGCCCTGCTCGGCCAGGCCGCGATCCGGCTGCTGCTCACCCAGCCGCTGGCCGCCGGCCACCCGGCCACCGCCTACCTGGCCCGGCACGAGGACGGCGTGGCCGCACTGGCCCTGCGGGTCCCGGACGCCACCGCCGCCTACCGCGCGCTGACCGGGCGGGGCGCCGACGGGCTGCGCCCGCCGCAGGCCGCGGACGGCTGTGTCACCGCCGTGGTCGGCGCCTTCGGCGACGTGGTGCACACCCTGATCGAGCGGGACCCGGACGTTCCCGCCGACCGGATCCCCGGCCTGCCCGACGCACCGCCCGTGACCGGCGCCGCGGAGGTGGGCCTGCGCTCCGTCGACCACTTCGCGGTCTGCGTCCCCTCCGGCGAACTGCGCGCGACCGTCCGGCACTACCAGGAGGTCTTCGGCTTCCGGATGGTCTTCGAGGAGCGGATCGAGGTCGGCGCCCTCGGCATGGACTCGATGGTCGTGCAGAGCCCCGACCACAGCGTCACCCTCACCCTGATCGAGCCGCTCACCCCGGACGCCGGCGGCCAGATCGCCTCCTTCCTCGCCGACCACGGCGGCGCCGGGGTCCAGCACGTGGCCTTCTCCTCCCAGGACGCCGTCCACTCCGTCTCCACCATGGCCGCCCGCGGCGTGCCCTTCCTGCGCACCCCGAGCACCTACTTCGACGCCCTGCCCGCCCGGCTGACCCCGCTGCGGCACTCCTTCGACCAGCTGCGCGAGCTGAACCTGCTGGTCGACCAGGACCACGACGGCCAGCTGTTCCAGATCTTCACCCGCTCCCAGCACCCCCGCGGCACCTTCTTCTTCGAGGTGATCGAGCGCATCCGGGCCCGCAACTTCGGCAGCAACAACATCCGCGCCCTCTACGAGGCCGTCGAACTCCAGCGCAACGCCAGCGAAGTATCCGGATGAGCGCGCCGGTCCTGACCCCGCCGGGCGCGGGCACCGCCGCGCCGCGGCAGCCGCTGTCCGTGGCCGAGTACGAGCGGGTGGCCCGGGCCGCGCTGAGCGCCCCGGTCTGGGACTGGCTGGCCGGCGGTGCGGAGCAGGAGCGCACCCTGGCCGCCAACCGGGCGGCCTTCGACCGGCAGGCCGTGGTGCCCCGGGTGCTCGCCGACGTCTCCGCCTGCGACACCTCCGCGACCCTGGTGGCCAGCCGCTCGGCCCTGCCGGTGGCGGTGGCGCCGATCGCCTACCACCGGCTGTTCCACCCCGAGGGGGAACTCGCCTCGGCCCGGGCGGCCGCCGCGGCGGGGGTGCCGTTCACCGTCGGCACGCTCAGCAGCGTCGGCTTCGAGGAGCTGGCCGCGACCGGGGCCACGCTCTGGTTCCAGCTGTACTGGCTGCGCGACCGGGCCCGGCTGCTCGACCTGGTCGCGGCGGCCGAGGCGGCGGGCAGCGAGTGCCTGGTCGTCACCGCCGACGTGCCGTACATGGGCCGCCGGCTGCGCGACGCCCGCAACGCCTTCGCCCTGCCCGGGGACGTCCGCGCGGCACTGCTGGAGGGCGGCGCCGCCGGGCGGGCGCACCGGAGCACCGCCGAGGTCTCGGCGGTGGCCGCGCACACCGCCGAGCTGCTCTCCCCCGCCGTCACCTGGGCGGACCTCGGCTGGCTGCGCGAGCACACCCGGCTGCCGCTGGTGGTCAAGGGGGTGCTCGACCCGTCGGACGCCCTGCGGGCCGCCGAGCTGGGCGCCTCCGCGGTGGTGGTCTCCAACCACGGCGGCCGCCAACTCGACCGGGCGGTGCCCTCGTTGACGGCCCTGCCGGCCGTCGCCGAGGCGCTGGCCGGGCGCGGCTGCCAGGTGCTGCTGGACAGCGGGGTGCGCGGCGGCGCGGACGTGCTCACCGCGCTGGCCCTCGGGGCGTCCGGGGTGCTGCTCGGCCGCCCGGCGATCTGGGGCCTGGCGGCCGCCGGCGAACCGGGCTGCGCCCGGGTGCTGGAGCTGCTGGCCGCCGAGCTTCGCCACGCCCTCGGCCTGGCCGGCTGCGCCGACCTGACCGCCGCCGCCGAGCTGCGCACCACCCCCCTGCCCTGCCCCGCCTGGAGTGCCCCGTGACCGTCACCGCCCCGCCGCACGAGCTGCGGCTGACCGACCTGCACCCCTCCCTCGCCGACCCGGCGATGACCTCGATGAACCTGCTCAACGAGATCTCCATCCGCTACCCGGAGGCGGTCTCCTTCGCGGCCGGCCGCCCGGCCGAGCAGTTCTTCGACCTGGACGCCGTCCACCGGTACGTGGACCGCTACACCGCGCACCTGCGCGGCGAGCGCGGCCTGTCCGAGGAGCAGGCCCGGCGCCAGGTGCTCCAGTACGGGCGGACCAAGGGGATCATCCACGAGCTGATCGCCGCGCACCTCTCGGTGGACGAGGGCATCGAGGTGCCCGCCGAGTCGATCGTGGTGACGGTCGGCTGCCAGGAGGCGATGTTCCTGGTGCTGCGGGCGCTGCGCCGCGGCCCCGAGGACGTGGTGCTGGCCGTCTCGCCCACCTACGTCGGGCTGACCGGCGCCGCCCTGCTGGCGGACCTGCCGGTGCGGCCGGTGGCCGACGGCCCGGACGGGCTCGACCTCGCCGACCTGCGCCGGCAGCTGGCCGACGCCCGGGCCGAGGGACTGCGCCCCCGGGCGCTCTACCTGGTCCCGGACGTGGCCAACCCGAGCGGCGCCAGCCTGCCGCTGGACCTGCGCCGGGAGCTGCTGGAGCTGGCCGCCGAGGAGGACTTCCTGGTCCTGGAGGACAACCCGTACTGCGTGTTCGCGGGCGAGGAGCGGCTGCCCTCGCTCAAGGCGCTGGACACCGCACGGCGGGTGGTCCACCTCGGGTCCTTCGCCAAGACGGCCCTCCCGGGCGCCCGGGTCGGCTACGTGGTCGCGGACCAGCTGGTGGCGGACGGCGCGGGCGGCAGCGTCCTGCTGGCCGACCTGCTCGGCATGGTCAAGAGCATGACCACGGTGAACACCTCGCCGATCGCCCAGGCCGTGATCGGCGGCGCGCTGCTCGAACACGGCCACAGCCTGCGGGCCGCCAACACCGAGGTCGCCGCGCTCTACCGGCGCAACCTCGCCCTGGTGCTGGCGGGCCTGGCCCGGCGCTTCCCGCCGGGCGGCGGGGTGACCTGGAACGAGCCGCGCGGCGGCTTCTTCCTGGTGCTCACGGTGCCGTGCGTGGTGGACGACGCCCTGCTGGAGCTCTCCGCCTCGCGGTACGGGGTGATCTGGACGCCGATGTCCCACTTCTACCCCGGTGCGGGCGGGGAGCGCCAACTGCGGCTCTCCGTCAGCCAGGTGGACCCGGCGACCGTCGACCGGGGCCTGGACGGCCTGGCCGCGCTGCTCGCCGCCCGGTCCTGAGCCGAGGCGCCGAGGGGGAGGACCTCTCCCCTCCCCCTCGGCGCCGAGGCACTACGGGATCGCCACCGCCGTGCCGGAGACCCGCACCCGGGTGTCCTCCGCCCGCAGTTCGACCCGCAGCACGCCCGGGCGCCCGAGGTCCTCGCCCTGGTGCAGGGTCAGCACGGCCGGGGCGGTCACCGCGCCCAGCTCGCGCAGGTAGGCACCGAAGGCGGCCGCGGCCGCGCCGGTGGCCGGGTCCTCGACCACGCCGCCGACCGGGAACGGGTCGCGGACGTGGAAGACCTCGGGGGCCTCGCGCCAGACCAGCTGCAGGGTGACCAGGTCGCGGGCGTTCATGAACGCGGCCAGCCCGTCGAAGTCGTAGTCCAGCCGGGCCAGTCGGGAGCGGGTGCCGGCGGCCAGCACCAGGTGCCGGGCGCCCGCGTAGCCGATCCGCGGCGGCAGCGCCGGGTCCAGGTCGGCGGCCGACCAGCCGAGCAGCGCGAGCGCCTCCTCGACGTCCGCCGCCGGCACCTCCTCGACCTTCGGCTCGACACTGGTGAGCGTCGCCCGCAGGCCGTCGGCGCCGCGCTCGACCTCGACAGGGACGTCCCCGGCCGCCGTGCCGAACACGTAGCGGCCCGGGCCGGACCGCTCGGCGACCGCGACGGCGGCGGCCACCGTCGCGTGCCCGCAGAACGGCACCTCCAGCAGCGGGCTGAAATACCGCACGTGGTAGGCGCCCTGCTCACTGCCCGGGGTCAGGAAGGCGGTCTCGGAGTACCCGACCTCGGCGGCGACGGCGAGCATCCGCTCGGCGGTCAGTCCGGTGGCGTCGAGCACCACGCCGGCGGGGTTGCCGCCCTCGGGGCGGATCGCGAAGGCGGCGTAGCGGAGGATCTCAGGAGCGTCGTCGGTCATGACCGGACGAACGTGTTCCGGCCGCCCGCTGTTCCCGCCGTTCCCCTCGTCCACGTACGGCCCGCTCACCGCAGCACCGCCTCCAGGAAGTCCGCGCCGAGCCGGGCGCTGCCGGACAGGTCCAGCTGGTAGAGCATGTACCGCCCACGCCGCTCGGTGACCAGCAGCCCGGCCTTGCGCAGCACCGCCAGGTGGCGGGACACCTCGGGGGCGCTCAACTGCCAGGCCGCGGCGAGTTCGCCGGTGGTGTGCGGGCCGCGGGCGATGGTGCGGGCCAGCCGCAGCCGGATCGGGTGGGCGAGCGCCTCCAGCCGCTGCTGGACCAGCGCGAGCGAGACCGGCTCGGGCAGCCCGGCCTCGGCCACCGGGTACTGCAGGACCGGCCGCCAGCCCGGGGCGTGCACCGCCAGCAGGTGGGGGCGGCCGAAGGCGGTGGGGATGAAGGTGACCCCGTTGCCGTCGGTGCCGCTGGTGCCGGAGTCCTGGAGCTTGTCGATGACGATCCGCCGCCGCCCGCCGCTCTCGTCCAGGCCGACGGACGGCGACAGCGCGCCGATGGCCTCGGCCAGGCCGCGGCGGGCGAGCAGGTCGGCCTTGTGCCGGGAGTCCGCGGCCAGCCCGGGCAGGACCCGCTGCCAGGCGTCGGCGAAGAACGCCGACTCGCAGTCCTCCAGCATCCGGCGCACCAGCGCCCGGACGGCGGGCGGGTCGGCGAGCAGCCGGTCCGCGAAGGCCGCCTGCCGGGGGCCGCGGGCGAGGGCCAGCTCGCGGGCGCGCTCGTTGGCGGCGGGGTCGCTGAGCGGGGAGGCCGTCCGCCGGTTGAGCCGGGAGGAGCCGCAGGTGGTGATCAGGGCCGCGGTCACGTACAGCTCGTCGTCGACCCGGTCGACGGCGTCGAGCTCCTCGGCGAGGGTGGCGGCGGGCTGACCGGGCACCAGGAAGTCGGCCCGCGAGGACCGCCAGAGGAAGTCCGCCTCCAGCAGCCGCTCGGACAGCTCCGGCGGGATCGCCGTGGTGGTGGAGGCCGCCCAGCCCTGCAACGCCGGATGGTGCGCGGGCTCGGCGAGCACGTGCAGCATGGCGTTCAGCTCGGCGAGCGGCGAGGGCGCGAAGAGCAGGCGCTCCTCGGGCAGGCCGGTGATGTCGATGGTCACACTCACGATCAAATCCTGTCATCCCGCGGCGCCCCCTCCCACGCCGATTGACGCTAACCGTCAATCCACGCGACACGCGGCGCCACCTGGGCGGACCGTACCGGCCATGAGCCCGATCCAGGAGAAGTCCGGCCACGACACCGCCTCCGTCCCCACCAGCGAACCGCCCGCCCCGCCGACCGGCACCGGCCGGGGCGGCCCGTCCGCGCTGCTGGGCCTGCTGACCGCCGCCGGCGGCCCCCGGTACGCGGCGGCCGTCGCCGTCGACGCGGTGGGCGGCGGCATGCTGCGCCCGTTCCTGCTGCTGTACGGCGTCGGGATGCTCCACCTGCCCGCCGGGGCGGTCGGCCTGGCCCTGTCGGCCGGGATGGTCGCCGGACTGGTGATGGTGCCGCTGACCGGCCGTTGGATCGACACCGGCGCCCGCACCCTGCCCGCCGCCGTCACCCTGCTGCTGCGGGCGGCGGGCGCGCTGGTCCTGCTCGCCGCGGACGGGCTGCCGCTGTTCACCGCGGCGGCGGTGCTGTTCGGCATCGGCAGCCAGTCCTGGCCGACCACCCACACCGCCGTGGTGAGCACCCTGACCAAGGGCCGGCTGCGGGACGCGGCGCTGGCCGCCGGGCGCTCGCTGCGCAACGCGGGCATGGGCGCGGGCGCCCTGCTGGCGACGGTCGCGGTGGCCGGCGGGACGGACACCATCCGGGTGCTGGCCGGGCTGACCGGCACGGCCAGCCTGCTGGCCGCCGCCCTGGTGGCCTCGCTGCGGGTCCGGGCGCCGCAGACGGTGGCGGAGCGGGCCGGGGAGGCCGGGGACGGCGGTGAACCGCTGCGCCGGATCACCCTGTTGAGCCTGGCCAACCTGCCGTACGCGTTCTGCTTCGACGTGCTGGAGGTGGCGCTGCCCGCGCTGCTGGTGCTCCAGCTGCACGCCTCCGCGGCCTGGTCCTCGGGCGTGTTCGTGGGCAACACCGTGCTGGTGATCGCGCTGCAGCTGGCGCTGGTGCTGCGGTTGGCGAAGCGCTCCCGGCAGTCGGTGCTGGCGGCCGCGGGGGCGACGCTGAGCCTGTCGTACCTGGGTTTCTGGGCGGCCGGTTCGCTGGGCGGGGTCCCGGGCACGGTGGGCATCGTGCTGGTGTCCGTGCTGTACACGCTCGGCGAGATCCTCTACACCGGCTCCGGTACGGCCCTGGTGGCGGCCATCGCGCCGCCGCACCTGCTGGGGCGGGCGCTGGCCCGCTGGGAGCTGTCGATGGGGGTCGGCCGGGCGGCGGCTCCGGCGGTGCTGACGGCGCTGCTGGCCGCGGGGCCGGGTCTGCTGTGGGGCGGGCTGGCGGTGACCACGGCGGTCGGAGCACTGGCGCTGCTGCGGCTGTCCCGTACGGAGGAGTAGCGCCCCGACCGTCGGTGGGATGATCATCCGCATGGTCCTGACCCCCTTCCAGCAGCAGCTCCGCGACCGGATCCTGGCTGCCGAGGTGATCCCCCCGCCGGCGCCGTGGCGGCAGGTCGGCCGGGGGATCGTCCCGGTCGGCGGGCTGCTCGGCATCGGCTTCGCCGTCCACCCCGACACCGGGCACGACCTGGTGCTGACCGTCTCCAGCAGCGGGCACGGCCTGTTCGACGCGGTGACGGGCGAGAAGCTGGAGCGCGAGTACGACCCGGAGGAGGACCCGGACGGCCCGGACCTCTCCTGCCCCGGCCTCGGCCCGGTCGCCAGCCTGCGGATCCCGGTGGCCGGCCTGTGGGGCGGCGGCCTGCACAGCGGGACGGACGACGGCTGGTCCGTCGACGTCCCGGCGCCCGAGTGGCCGCACCACCGCGTGCTGCTGGTCGGCGGCACGGCGCCCGAGCGGGGCGGGCAGCACGGGGAGACCTGGTGGCACGTCTTCCACTCCTCCTGGTCGACCTTCCGCACTGCCGGCTTCTCCCCCACCGGCCGCACCCTGGCCGTGGCCACCAGCAGCGACCTCACCCTCTGGACCAGGCACTGACGGCCGGACACTGACCGCCGGACACTGACCGCCGGCACTGACGCCCGGGCCCCGACCGTCCGGGAGCCGACGTCCGGGCACGCCGGTGGCCGGAGGCGCCGTCCTCGGCTCCTCCGGCCACGTCGTCAGGTCAGGCGCTCACGCGCGGGGCGGTCCGTCAGGCGCGCCCCCCGTGGACCTCGGGCACCGGGATGCGGTCGGCGTTCGTCCCCCACGGGTGGTCCGGCGGGTCGCACGGCTCGGGCGGGCACGGCTCCGGCGGGCAGGGCTCCGGCGGACACTTGCTGTCCGCGACCGTGATCTCCACGCACGGGCAGTCCTTGGTCAGTTCGACCGTGGACACCGCGTCCTGCGGCAGCTCGTACCCGGGGGGAGCGACGACCTCCTGCCAGTAGTACGTCCCCAGCGGGAGGTTGTCCGCCGAGCACACGCCGTTGACGTCGGTCGCGCACAGCGGGCCGACCGCCGTGTCCGGGTTGGCCCCGGTGGTCTGCAGGCCGGGCACGCCGTTGGTCTCCCGCCACAGCTGGAAGACGGCTCCGGCCAACGGCTTGCCCGTGTCGGCGTCCACCTTGGTGACGGTGGTCTTCCCGGTCTGCGCGGCCGTCTTCCGGTCCTTGACGGTGACCGGGACGTTCTGCCCGTTGGTGTCCAGCACCACCGTCGTCACCGGCTGCTGCGGCAGGTCGTACCCGGCCGGGGCGGCCGTCTCCTGCCAGTAGTACGTCCCCAGCGGCAGACCCGTCACCGAGCACACGCCGGTGTCGGACGTGACGCAGGGCGAACCGACGGCCGTGTCCGGGTTGGCCCCGGTGGTCTGCAGGCCCGGTACACCGTTGGTCTCCCGCCACAGCTGGAAGACGGCTCCGGCCAACGGCTTGCCCGTGTCGGCGTCCACCTTCGTCACCGAGGTCGAACCGGTCGGCGTGACCGTCTTGGCGTCCTTGACCGTGACCGGGACGTTCTGCCCGTTGGTGTCCAGCACCACCGTGGTCACCGGCTGCTGCGGCAGGTCGTACCCGGCCGGGGCGGCCGTCTCCTGCCAGTAGTACGTGCCCAGCGGCAGGCCGTCGGCCGAGCAGACGCCCGAGGCCGGGGTGGTGCAGGGCGAACCGACCGCCGTGTCCGGGTTCGCGCCGGTCGTCTGCAGGCCGGGCACACCGTTGGTCTCCCGCCACAACTGGAACACCGCACCCGCCAACGGCTGCGAGGTCGCCGAATCGACCTTCGTCACCGAGGTCGAACCGGTCGGGGCGACGGTCTTGGTGTCCTGGACGGTCACCGGGACGGTCTGCCCGTTGGCGTCCAGCACCACGGTGGTCACGCTCAGGTCGGGCAGCTCGTAGCCGTTGGGCGCGGAGACCTCCTGCCAGTAGTACGTGCCCAGGGGCAGGCCGTGCGCCGCGCAGACGCCGTCCGCCCCGGTGGTGCAGGGCGAGCCGACCGCCGTGTCCGGGTTCGCACCCGAAGTCTGCAGCCCGGCGACGCCGTTGGTCTCCCGCCACAGCTGGAAGACCGCACCGGCCAGCGGCTGCCCGGTGGCGGAGTCGACCTTGGTGACGGTCGTGGAGGCGGTCGGGGCCGCCGTCCTGGTGTCGGCCACCGTCACGCCGACGTTCTGCCCGTTGGTGTCGAGCACGACCTCGGTCACGTTCTGCTGCGGCAGGTCGTACCCGGCCGGGGCCGCCGTCTCCTGCCAGTAGTACGTGCCCAGCGGCAGGCCGGTCGCCGAGCAGACGCCCGAGGCCGGGGTCGTACAGGGCGAGCCGACCGCCGTGTCCGGGTTCGCACCCGAAGTCTGCAGGCCGGGCACGCCGTTGGTCTCCCGCCACAACTGGAACACCGCACCGGCCAACGGCTGGGAGTTCGCCGAATCGACCTTGGTCACACTGGTCGACGCGGTCTCGACGACCGGGCTCTTGGTGTCGGCGACGGTCACCGGGACGGTCTGCCCGTTGGTGTCCAGCACCACCGTCGTCACCGGCTGCTGCGGCAGGTCGTAGCCGGGCGGGGCCGCCGTCTCCTGCCAGTAGTAGGTGCCCAGCGGCAGGTCACTGACGGAGCAGAGGCCGTCCGGACCGGTGGTGCACGGGGCACCGACCTTGGTGTCCGGGGTGGTGCCCGTGGTCTGCAGGCCGGCGACGCCGTTGGTCTCCCGCCACAGCTGGAAGGTGGCACCCGCCAGCGGCTGCGAGGTCACCGAGTCGACCTTGGTCACGCTGGTCGACGCGGTCGAGATCGGCGGGCTGCCGCAGTCGGGCAGGTCGCCGTTGAAGGGGTAGGCGTGGAACTCGGTGCCGGTCATGCCGGAACCGGAGTTGTGCAGCAGCGAACCGGTGGTGAAGAAGCGCCCGTTCAGGCCGGGCAGGTTCATCGTGCTGGTGCTGGCCGGGTTGCCGACCAGCACGCTGCCCTGGAACTGCCCGGAGCCCGTGAGGGTGACGGTGCTCGCGGTCGGGAAGTTCCACAGCAGACGCGGGCGCAGCCGGTTCCACGGGTCGTTGTCGTCGAAGCTGCCGCTGAAGGTGTTGATGGTGCGGGCGCCGCCGGTGAGGTTGACCAGCACCGTGGCGTTCGTGGGGATGTTGGCGAAGGCGACGCCCTGGGCGCCGCCGCCGTTGCCGACCAGGTCGAAGTCGACGTTGAAGACCTGGAGCGCGGAGCTGCCGTCGCCGGTGAACAGGGTTTGGTAGCCCTGGTTGACGGCCGTCCCGGTGGCCGGGCGGGGCGTGCCGACCCCGGCGTAGCACTCGCTCGCGGACTGCAGCTGGCCGCGCAGCGGCGTGTAGGCGGTGACGGCCTGGGCGTCCTGGACCGTCGTCCCGGTGATGGTGCCGGTGGCGGTGCCCGCGTAGCGGACCACGCCGCCGTCGGCCAGGAGCCGCTGGCCGGGGGCGACGGTGACGTTGCCGCCGGCGGTGAGGAAGTCCGCGCCGTCGGGCGGGGGCACCCGGGAGCCGACGCCGACGATGCCGATGTTGTACCCGGAGCTGGCTCCCGCGGCCTTGTTCTGGGAGAAGCTGCCGAGGGTCACCACGTGGCCCTCGGCCTCGGCGGCCGAGCCGCCGACGTTGAAGTCGCCGCCGACGAAGATGTTGATCCCGGCGTCGCGGCCCGCGAAGGGGCCGTTGTTGACCGGGGGGAACGTGGCCGGGCAGTCCGCGCCCAGGCAGGGCCCGAGCCCGCCGGGCAGGCCGGCCGCCGAGGCCTGGGTGGGTGCGACGAGCGAGATGGCGAAGGGTACGAGCGTCAAGGCCAGGGCGGAACTCATCGCCTTGCCTAGTCGGCGTCTCCAGCCGGTGGTCGGGGCCGCCGGTCTCTGACTGGGCTTCACCTCGGTCCTCTCATGACGTGAACACGATGGGGCCCTGGCAGTCTCCTGGGGCGCGGCCGGGGCGACCGGCGACGCGCACGGGATGTCCTCCGAGCACCGCCCACAGAGCACCCGATCAGCTTTCCCGGCATGCGCGGGCCGGTTCCGGCAGGGATGCTGGCGACGAGGCGTGCCCGGCCCGAGGAGGGACCCAGAAGCATGAGTGCACTCGACTTCGAGATCATCGACGCCCCCGACAGCTCGCTCAACAAGACCGCCGTCCTGGTCACCGGACCGAACGACGCGCTGCTGGTGGACGCGGGGTTCACCCGCTCCGACGGGCGCCGGCTGGTCGAGCGGGTGCGCGCCAGCGGCAAGCGGCTGACCACCGTCTTCGTCAGCCACGGCGACCCGGACTTCTACTTCGGCGCCCAGGAGCTCCAGGACGCCTTCCCCGGGGCACGCTTCCTGGCCACCGCCTCGACCGTCCAGCACATCCAGGACACCTACGAGCCCAAGCTGCGCGCCTGGTCGCACCTGGGCCCCGAGCTGCCGACCCGGCTGGTCCGGCCGGAGGTGCTGACCGGGGACGAGATCGTCTTCGAGGGCCACCGGTTCGAACTGCGCGGCGCCGACTTCCACCTGCCCGACCGGCACTACCTGTGGCAGCACCACCACCGCGCGGTGCTCGGCGGGGTGCTGCTCTTCGAGGGCCTGCACGTGTGGACGGCCGACACCCCGACCGCGGCCCAACGGGCCGCCTGGATCGACCTGTTGGACGGCATGGAGGCCCTCCACCCGACCTGGCTGGCGGCCGGCCACCGGGTCGCCGACGCGCCCACCGACCTCAACGCCCTCGACCACACCCGCGCCTACCTGCGGGCCTTCGAGACCGAGTTGGGCCGGGCCGCGGACGCCGCCGCCGCGAAGGAGGCGCTGGAACGGCGCTTCCCGGACCTCGGGCTGCGGATCGCCGTCGACATCGGCACCAAGGTCGCCATGGGCGAGATGGCGTGGGGTTGAGCGCGCGATGATCGAGATCCCCAGGGACGTCGCCGGCTTCGCCGAGTCCGCCGCCCCCGCCGACGTGGTGCGCCGCCAGTACCTGGCCTCCGCCCGGGGCGACCTGGCCGCCCTGCGCAGCACCCTCGCCGACGACGTCGAGTGGACCGAGATGGCCGGCTTCCCGCTGGCCGGCACCTACCGCACCCCGAAGGGCGTCACCGCCAATGTGATGGAGCGGCTGGCCGCCGAGTGGGACAACTGGACGGCGCACGACGACCTGTACGTGGTGGACGGCGAGAACGTGGTGGTCCTGGCCCGCTACACGGCCGTCCACAAGGCCACCGGACGACCGCTCGCGGTACGGGTCGCCCACCACTTCGTCGTACGCGGCGGGCGGATCGTCCGCTTCGAGCAGTTCACCGACACCGCGCTGGTCAGGGACGCGACGACGCCGTGAGGCCCGTCGTCGAACTCCCCCCGTTCACCCGTACGGGCGAGCGCGGCGCGGCGCGCCCGGCGCGGTCTCGACACACCACCCGTTCGGCGGCAGGCTGACCCCGGATCGTCCACGGAGAGCAAGGAGTCGGGCATGGCGGGCAGCGAACGGCCGATCGTGATCGTCGGGGCCTCCCTGGGCGGCGCCAAGGCGGCCGAGGCCCTGCGCGGGGCCGGGTACCGGGGCGGCATCGTGCTGATCGGCGAGGAGCACGAGCGCCCGTACGAGCGCCCACCGCTCTCCAAGGGCTACCTGCTCGGCAAGGAGGCCCGGGAGAAGCTCCACGTCCACCCGCCGCAGTGGTACGCCGAGCACGACGTCACGCTGCGGCTCGGCACCCCGGTCGTCGCGATCGACCCGGCCGCCCGCACCGTGACCCTCGCCGACGACGGCGAGATCGGCTACCACAAGCTGCTGCTGACCACCGGCTCGGCGCCGCGCCGGCTGCCGGTGCCCGGCGCGGACCAGGACGGCGTGCTCCACCTGCGCCGGGTCGAGGACAGCGACCGGATCAAGGCCGTGCTGCGGCCGGGCGCCCGGATCACGGTGGTCGGCGCCGGCTGGATCGGCCTGGAGGTGGCGGCCGCGGCCCGCGCGGCGGGTGCCGAGGTCACCGTCCTGGAGTCGCTGGAGCTGCCGCTGCTGCGGGTGCTCGGCCGCGAGGTCGCCCAGGTCTTCGCCGACCTGCACCGCGACCACGGCGTGGACCTGCGCTTCGGCGTGCAGGTCGCCGAACTCACCGGCGCCGACGGCACGGTGAGCGGCGTGAAGCTCGCCGACGGCACCGAGCTGGCGGCCGACGCGGTGGTGGTCGGCATCGGCATCTCCCCCGCCACCGCACTGGCCGAGGCCGCCGGCCTGGAGGTGGACAACGGCGTCAAGACCGACCAGCACCTGCGCACCTCCGACCCGGACGTCTACGCGGCCGGCGACGTCGCCAACGCCTACCACCCGCTGTTCGACCGGCACCTGCGGGTCGAACACTGGGCCAACGCCCTCAACCAGCCGCAGACCGCCGCCCGGGCCCTGCTGGGGCAGCCGGACGCCGTCTACGACCGGGTCCCGTACTTCTTCTCGGACCAGTACGACCTGGGCCTGGAGTACGTCGGCTACGCCGAGCCCGGCGGCTACGACCGGGTGGTCTTCCGGGGCGACGTCGCCGGGCGGGAGTTCATCGCCTTCTGGCTCTCCGGGGGCCGGGTGCTCGCCGGGATGAACGTCAACGTCTGGGACGTGGTGGACCCGGTCCGCGAACTGATCGTCTCCAGGCGCGAAGTGGACGCCGACCGCCTGGCAGACCCGACCGTCCCCCTCACCGACGTCTAGGCCGCGGGGCGACGGGGTACGGGCTTGCCGTCGCCGGCCACGGCCGTCGAGTGTTGCAGGGAGTGCAGGATCGCGAGGCCCTGGCTGACGATGCCGGCCGCCATCTGGTTGACGCCGTCGCTGCCGTTGAGGACGGTGAGTTCGGCTCCGGACATGCCCCGGGCGGCCGCGTCCGCGAGGGCCGGAAGGTTCTCCACGATCCGGTTGGCGGCGATGAGTTCCTGGTTGCCGCCGCGCAGGGAGTCCGCCCGGGCCGTGTTGGCGTCCGCCTGGGCCTGGGCAAGCGCCCGCTCACTGTAGGCGTTGCCGTCCGCCTCGAACTTCACCCGGTCACGGGCGGCTTCGGCCAGCGTCCGCTGCCGGTACGCCTCCGCGTCCGCCGGGCGCCGCACCTCCGCCTCCAACTGCTGCGCCGCCAGCCCGGCCCGACGCTGGGCGAGGGCGGTCTGCTCCTCGATGACGTCCTGGGAGGCCCGGGCCTCGGCGAGCGGGCCCGCCTGGGCGGCGCGGGCCCTGGACTGCTCCGTCTCGGCGAGGAAGCCGGCCCGCTTGATCGCGGTGTCGCGCTCGTACTCGGCCTTGAGGGCGGCCGCCTGCTGCTCCCGTTCGGTGGCCTCCTGGTCGGCCTTGGCCTGGGCGATCCGGGCCTGGCTGGCGACCGCCGCCACGTGCGGCGCGGCCAGGTTGTCGATGTAGCCGGTCGAGTCCTCGATCTCCTGGATCTGCAGCGCGTCGACCACGATGCCCAGCTTCTCCATCTCGCCGTGGCTGCCCGCCATCACCTCCTGGGCGACCCTGCTGCGCTCCCGGATGATCTGCTCCACGGTCAGCCCGCCGATGATCGACCGCAGGTGGCCGGCGAAGATCCGGCCGACGAGCTCCTCCATCTGGTCCTGTTCGGAGAGGAAGCGGCGGGCGGCGTTGGCGATCGACACGGCGTCGTCGCCGACCTTGAACACGCAGACCGCACGCACGGTGAGCCGGATCCCCTGCTGGGTGACGCAGTCCTCGGCGATCTCCGCCTCCCGGAGGGCCAGGGAGAGCATCCGGACCTTCTGCTTGACCGGCAGGACCAGGCTGCCGTGGCCGGTGACGATGCGGAACTGGGTGTCCTGCGCCTGGTGCTTGGAACCGGAGATGAGCATCGCCTCGTTGGGCGCGGGAACGTACCAGAAGAACATGATCGACCACCTGACCTGTTGGGCCACCTGACCTGCGGGATTGCGACGCGCGCCTCAAGGGCCGTCCTAGGACGGCAGGAGCTCGACGATCACCGAGCGGGCCGAGAGCGCGTCCACCACGACCACCCGGACGTCCCGGCCGACCGGCTCCGAGCACCAGGCCGCGAACACCTCCGAACCGCCCCTCAGGGCCACCAGCACTTCGCCCGGACCGTCCAGCGGAATGGGCACCGTCACCTTGCCGACGGCCCCGACCGGGCTCTGCCGGGCGTCATCGGCCGGGAACGTACGCGCATGCGCCACCGGCGCCTCCGGTCATCAGGTCCGCCGCACCCGGGCCGTGCACAGCCGCCCGGCGGCCGAGCACCCTGAGAAGCCCGGGCCGCCGACCGTGTCACGCACCGGGAACACCTGCGGCATCCGCCGACGGCAGTGATGCCTCGACGCCTTCCACGGTACTCCGGCCGCAGGCCCGCAGTGGACTGAACCATTCCTGGGGGTCAGGACCGCCCGCCCTCGGCGATACTGGGAGTTCGGGGAGTCTCGGGGCTGGCATTCGGGCTGGTATTTGGGCTGGGAGGCGTGCGGTGGGCGGGACGGCCGGGTTCGCCGTGGTGGTGTTCGGGGCGCTGGGCGGCGTGGTCGCCTACCTCGCCGGAGTGGTCGGGCTGCGCGAACTGCGTCGGCTGCGCCGGGTCGGGGTGCCGGTCCCGGCCCTGGTACGGTCCCGCGTCGCGACGCCGGAGGACCGGGCGCTGCCGCCGCGGCCGCTGCTCCAGTTCGAGACCGCGGACGGCCGGGTGGTCGAGGTGTTCTCCCCCGTCCCGTCCACCGCCCGCCACCCCCTGCCCGACGGCGGCTACATTCCGGTGCGCTACGACCCAGCAGACCCCCGGCAGGTCCTGGTGGACGGGCGGGAGCGGGTACGGCTGGAGTACGGCTTTGTCGCGCTGGGCCTGCTGATGGTGCTGGCCTCGATCACCCTCGGTGCCGCTGTGCTCTGAGCTCGGTCACCGCGCCCACGACCGGATGACAGCTCCCCGTCTGGCCTGCCGCGCCCGCTCCGCCCGGAGCGCGCGTCGCCTCGCGCGCAGCCGACGCGAAACCGGCCGCTGGCTGATGTGGACGAACCACCAGTCGCCCGGCTGGTAGCGGAGAAAGATCCACACCCGGTAGATCCGCCCACCGAGGCGGGATTCGATGAAGTCGTCCATGTCAGCCTGCTTTCGCCCAGGTTGGCCACACCCCGGGACCGTTCACGCGGTCGCCGAGATCTCTCACCTCCATGGTTGCGCAAGGATCGCTATCCTTGACTGTGCGTCATGTTCCGTATGTTGTTTGGGAACAACGGGAGTACGTCAGATGGCAGCTCGAACACGAGAACTCGATCCGCTGAGTTCGGCACGCCACTTGTACGGGCAGGAGCTGAAACGCCATCGGGCGAACGCGGGGATGTCCCTGGACCGGCTCTCCGAGATCGTCAACTACAGCAAGACGCATCTTCACGGCGTCGAAAATGCGGAGCGCCTCCCGCTCCCTCCTCTGTCCAGCAAACTCGATGCCGCATTCGGTACGGGCGAACTGTTCGAAGGCCTCTGGGAGATCATTCGACGGGAACAGTTTCCCGACCGGTACCGCCGATACATGGACCTCGAAGCACAGGCCAGCCTGATCCAGGTCTATTGCGCGCAGATCGTCCTGGGACTCGTGCAAACCGAGGACTACGCCCGCGCCGTACTGCGCGCAGGCAGACCGTGGGACACGAATGAACGCGTCGAGGAGCAACTGGCCGCCCGACTGGAACGCCAGAAGATCCTTGGCCGGCCCACTCCACCCCACCTCTGGCTGATCCTCGACGAAGCCGTCCTGCGACGCCCCGTGGGTGGTCCGGCTGTCATGACGGAACAGCTGCGCCGTCTCCTGACAGCCGCACAACAGCCCAACGTCGTGGTTCAAGTGCTGCCATTCACGTCCGGGGCGCATCCGGCAATGGGTGGATCGCTGACGATACTCACGCTTCCCGGCGGAGCCGAGAGTGCCTACATGGAAGGCAGTCACACGGGACAACTTGAGGAGGACGCGGAGGCCGTCAGAGGGTTCCGCCTGTCCTACGATCTGCTCAAGGCTTCGGCCTTGCCGCCGGACGAGTCAGCGGTTGTGATCCAGACAGTGATGGAGGACTTCGCACGATGCGCGACCCCGACCTGAGCGCCGCCACCTGGCGCAAGAGCACCCACAGCAACGGCGATGGAGGACAGTGCATCGAGGTCGCCGACGGCTTCCACGGCGTCCCCGTCCGTGACTCGAAGGATCCGAACGGGCCCTCGCTTCGCTTCTCCGCCGACGCCTGGGCGGCGTTCGTTTCCGGGATCAAGGCGGGCGACTTCTGACGCAGTTCAGCCGGGCCGCCCCACCGCGCGGCGGGGCGGCCCGGAGTCACTGTCCGCTGACCTCGCCGGGCTCCCCGTCCAGCGAGAGCAGCATCAGCGACGGGCTCACCGGGTCGGCCGAAACGGCTGACAGCCACCACATGCACACGACACGATGATCGCCCGTAGCCACGCACGATTGCCGAGTTCACAGGGAGCTTCGTGGAACCCCTACAGTTCATCGGGATCATCTCCAACACGCCAGAGGTCGACTCGCCGACGATCTGGCGCGACCCGGAGAACGGCGACCTCCTCATCCAGTCGTACAAGGCCAGCGACGAGGACTTGAGGCGCTGCAACGAGGTCGGTTCGATTCCCGGGCACTCGACTGACGTGCCTGAGCACGAGACCGTGATCCGCCTCCCGGAAGAAATGATCAAGTACGTCGTGGACCTCGCCGCACGGCTGGCGACTCAAGAGGACGAGAAGGAATAGCGTGGCCAACCCGATCGCCTCGGCCATGGCCGAGGCCAAGTTCTCCGCCGTGCACCTGGAGATGCGTGACAGCTACACGCCGAACGACCCACAGTTCCGGCGCTATCGGGAGGGTCTTCGCTACGGCCCGGACGACCGCCCGGAGTGGTTCCAGAACTGGACCGCCTTCGCCGGGGAGGTGATCAACCGTGGCGTCGTCATGCGTCGGGCCCGGATCGTCTCCGAGCCGGTCACGGAGTACATCCGCTACGAGCACCACGTGACATTCCTGAACCTGGCCATCGGTGAGCAGGTCCGCTGGCTTCCGCGCCGGTTGGCGGCAGACATCGCTCTGCCCGGAACCGACCTGTGGATGTTCGACGACTCCAAGATCATGTTCACCTTCTTCTCCGGCGACGGAGATGTGGTGGACCGGGAGTGGACGACCAAGCCTGACGTCGTTCGGCTCGTGAAGAATGCCTTCGAGACCGTGTGGCAAAGGGCGACTCCGCACGAAGAGTACGTGCTCAAGTAACCAGAAGAGATGCGTACTTCTCGCTCATCGAGCGTTCAGCAGGCCCGGAAGGCGCTAGCAGATCGGCTACGCGAGATCCGTCAGGATGCACACCTGACCGGGCCTGCGCTCGCTCTCCTCTGCGGGTGGAGCAAGTCAAAGTGCTCCCGCATCGAGAACGCCATCACTGCGCCCTCCGAGAAGGACATCCGGGACTGGTGCCATGCCTGCAACGCTGACGGCCAGGCCGAAGACCTGGCGGCCAGTCTTCGCACCGTCGAAACCATGTTCACCGAGTGGCGGCGGATGGAGCGCAGCGGGCTCAAGCGCGCCCAGGAGATGGTTCTGCCCCTGTACGAGCGAACGACCCGGTTCCGGGCATACACACCCGGCATCCTTCACGGTCTACTCCAGACCCGGGACTACACCCGTTCGGTACTACAAGCCACCCAACGTCGTCGTGTTGCCGTGAACGATGTGGAAGAGGCAGTCCAGGTCCGCATGGAACGGCAGGCGATCCTGAGAGACCACGGGAGGACGTTCGCCTTCATCATCGAAGAGGCGTGCCTGCACCACGGTCTTGGCGGGCCGGAGGTAGCGGCCGGCCAACTCGCCCACCTGAACATCGTCGCGTCCTTGGCGAACGTGAGCCTGGGGATCGTTCCGAGGGGATTGTTGCGCCACTCGATGCAGGTCGAAGCGTTCTCGATCTACGACTCGGCGCAGGTAAACGTCGAGCTTGTCTCCGGGTACCTCCAGATCACGCAGCCTTCGGAAGTGGGCATGTACGTCAGCCGGTTCGGGGAACTGTCCACGGATGCCGTGCATGGCGCTGCCGCTCGCGCCCTGATCTCAGGGGCGCTTGACTCTCTCGGGTGACTGCTGTGCAACTGCGTGCAACTTCGTTGGGCGTCGCTGGCCGCTCCTCGTACGGTCCATCCCACGCCCCCATGCGCGAAGGAGAGGGAACCGACGATGAGTGCCACAGCGAAGCGCGACATCCCGAAGCGTGTTCAGAGGTGTCTCGCCGAGGACGACGACGGCCCGCTCGTGGCCGAGCCGGTGTCGGCGCCGACGACCAGGCCGCCGAAGTTCCACGCCGTGGTCTACCTGGCCAAGCCGGGAATGGCGTTCCCCGAGCGGGAGATGCGCGACTGCGAGAGGTACGCGGACACCTTCGGCTGGGGCATCACGCTCACCATCGTGGACGAGCACGCGAACGACAAGGGCCCCGACGAGCGGCCCTTGCTCAAGGCCGCGTTGCAGAACCTCAAGGACCGGAAGGCCGGCGCGATCCTCGTCCCGAGCCAGGCGACGATCACCCCCATCGGCGGCGAGTACGACGAGTTCGCCCGGGCGGTTGAAAAGGCCGGCGGGTTCATCCAGGTGGCGGCCCGGAAGTGAGCCGGTACACCATCGTCCCCGCCGACTCCCCGGCCGGCACCAGCTTCCCCGTCTGGGCCGTCCACGACCACAGGACCAACCGCCTGGTGCAAGCCCTCCCGCCCCGTCCCGAGCCGCTGCACTTCTACTCGTACGACTCGGCGCGGATCTGGACCCAGAAGAACGACGTCGAGGGGGAAGCCGCCTGATGTTTCCCATCCCGGTGAACATCCCACCATCGCACTGCAAGGAGGCCTCGTGACCATCAGGTGATCTTCAAGACGCTGCGGTGGACTCCGTACGATCGCGACGGCATGCAGCACACCGGATGGGCGGAGCCAGCTTCCGCAGCCGAGCTTGACGAGAGCGTGCGGGTGACGCCGCACCTCTTCCAGGCCCGCATCGACAAGGCCTCCGACATTCGCGTGTTGGTCGTCGGTCGGCGCACGTTCGCCGTCCGGATCGACTGTGACCTCCTGGACTGGCGCAGGGACTACTCCGCCCTCTCGTACACGGTGGTGGACCTGCCCGGCCGCCTGGACAAGGCACTTCACGACCTCCTGAACCAACTCGGTCTCGTCTCCGGGTCGTTCGACCTCGCTGTCGACCGAGCCGGCGACTACTGGTGGCTGGAGCTGAATCCCAACGGCCAATGGGGCTGGCTGGAGCAGAAGACCGGCCTGGAGATGTCCGCCGCATTCGCTGATCTGCTGACACGAGGAGAGACAGCATGACCGGAACCGCGCCCCATCGGCGCGCCCTCGCCGACCGGCTTGAGAAGGCGGGCGTCCTGCGGACTCCGGAGTGGCGCGCCGCCGTCGAGGCGATCCCGCGCGAGGAGTTCCTCACCCCCGGGGTCTTCCTTCCCGGCGACGGCGGCCGGTGGCGACCCGCCACCGCAGCGGGTACCGCGCCGACCGCCTGGGTGGAGATCGCCTACAGCGACGAGTCGTTGACCACCCAGCTCGACGGGCACCTGACCGCCGAACAGGCCAGGGGGCTCGTGACGGGCTCGCCCACGTCCTCGTCCACCATGCCCGCCACTGTGGTCGGCATGATCGAGCACCTGGACGTCACGGCCGGGCACCAGGTGCTGGAGATCGGCACCGGCACGGGATACTCCTCCGCGCTGATGTGCCACCGCCTGGGCGAGGACAACGTCACAACGGTCGAGGTGGATCCGGACGTCGCGGCCCGCGCCGATGCGGCGCTGGAAACGGTCGGCTTCTCGACCTGGACCGTCGTCGGGGACGGGCTCCTCGGGCATCCTCGCCGCGCTCCCTATGACCGCGTGATCGCCACCTGCGCCGTCGACCGCATCCCGTACACCTGGATTCGCCAGACCAGGCCGGGCGGGATCGTCCTGGCGACGGTCGGCTCCTGGGGGTACGGGACCGGCCTGGCCAAGGTCGTGGTCAACGGCGACGGTACCGCCGAGGGTCAAATCATCGACCGTTCCTCGTTCATGCAGGCGCGATCGCAGGCCGCCGTGCCGATCGCCGGTGACCTCTCCGCCCGCACCGCCTTTCCCGAGAGCGAGCGGCCTGTGCGCGTTCCACCGACCGTCCTGAGCGAGTGGATGCCGGCGTTCCTCGCCCAACTCGCCTCGCCCGGCGCTCAGTTCGTCCGGGCCACGGCGGACGATGGCACGCAGCTCCGCTACCTCTTCGACCCGGGGCACGAGTCCTTCGCGGAGTTCGTCCGCGAAGGCGGGGCGTGGACGGTCCGCCAGGGTGGTCCCGTCGCCCTGTGGGACGTCGTCGAGCGGGCTCTTCTCGCCTGGCGGGGCGCCGGTGGTCCGGACATCACCGCCGTACGGATCCACATCACCAGCAGGGCACACCGTTACTGGATCGGCGACGACGGCGCCCTCCGGTGGGAGCACCGCCTCGACCGCCCCGCTTGAGCCTGGGCGCGGGCCCGGCGGGCCCCGCGGGCCCGGTGTTCTCAGGCCGTCGCGGCGGTGGCGGCGGTGGTCGCAGCGATCACGGCGGCCATCATGAGCTGCATGTTCTTGATCGCCTCGCGGACGGAGTCGCCCGCCCAGTCGCCCGCGGCGATCTCGGCGAAGCGCGGCTCGACCTGCTTGCGCGGCAGATCGGGGAAGGCCAGCCGGTGCAGCTTGGCCGAGTGCAGCAGGGCGATCAGGGCGGCGGTGCGCAGCTCCGGTTCGGCGCCGTCCAGGACGACGGCGGTCAGGCGCTCGCGCAGGGCGCGCTCGACGCTGCCGTCGGCCTCCGGGTAGTGCCGGACGGGGAAGATGCCGAGGACGCGGTGCCGCTCCTCGGTGACCAGGCCGCGCTCGCAGAGGCGCAGTTCGGTGTCCCGGAGCACGGTGGAGCGGTCCTTGGTGAGCCAGTCCGCGGCCTTGGCCTTGCCCGGTCGCTTGGTGCCGACCCACTCGTCGAGGCGCTCCAGTCGGCCGTCCAGCAGCGGGTCACCGGTCGGAGTGCGGTCGACCACGGCGAGTCGGCCGTCGGCCACGTCGACCCGCCCGGCCAGCACCAGTTCGGCCAGCAGGCCGCCCGCGGCGGCCCAGGCGGTGTTCATGCCCTCCTTCGGGGCGCCGGTCCGGTCGTCCAGCGAGAGCAGCACCAGTTCCTCGGCGAGGGTGACGTGCATCGGGGGTCCTTCCTCTGTCATCGCCCGTCGGCCCTCAGCGGCGCGGAGCGGCTCTCATGATCGCAGGGCCTCGACCAGGCGCCGGGCCCGGGTGTCCTCCGCCAGCAGCACCCTCAGCAGCGGCTCGGCGCCGCCGTCCGCCGCGCCGCCGGACAGGTAGGCCTCGACCGAGCGCGGGTCGGCGGGGAGCGTCACCTGTCCGGCGTCGAGGGCGGCGTGGGCCCGGGCGTAGTCGAGGCCGAGCCCGGCGAGCAGCTCACCGGCGTTCGCCTCGGGCGCCAACTCCGGCTCCTTCCCGGCCACTTCGTGGAGCGCGAGAAGGGCCAGCAGGACGTGCTCGGTGCCGGGCGTGCGGCGGCCGAGGCGCTCGGCCTGGGCGTCCGCCTCCAGACGGATCCAGGCCGAGCGCCCGGCGGATCCGGGCGGCAGCAGTCGCTTCCAGCGCGGGGCCCGGTGGGCTTGGCGGGCGAGCAGCGCCTCCCGGGTGGGGCGCAGCAGGGCGGCGGAACCGCCCTCCGGCCCGTCGGTGCCGTCCTGCCCGTCGACGCCGGCCCCGCCCTGCGTCTGCCGTTTCGACTCCAGCTCGGTCGTCTCCATCGAACCCCTCCCACGGATGCGGCTTTGCCTGAACGATACGCCTATTTTGCTTGCGCTTTGCCATTTTCGCACGTCAAGACGGCGTCAGGATCGACCCGGCACGGAGCAGTGCACCGCCGCACCGAAGGCGATCTTCCCCGCCCAGGTGAAAGTCACTCCTATGATCGTCATACCCTGCCCGGTGTACCGGCGGACGGAAGGCCCGGGGGCGCCGCGTTGTTGCTACCGGGTGGACCCGGACCTCCGGAAGGGGTGACCCTCCACGCCGACGACTGACCGACCACCGACCGGCGTGGGTCTTTGACGGTCAGTCACCACCATTGCTGGGGTGGGCGCATGGAGCCCATCGAACGCATCCGGCAGGCGATCACCCACGAGCGGGAGGAGTGGCACGCCTGGCTCGCCGGGCTGCGGGCCGGCCGGGCGCCGGCACCCCAGGGCCGGATCCGGCACGTCTTCGTCCTGGTCCTGGAGAACCGCTCGTTCGACCACATGCTGGGGGTGTCGACCGGCACGGTGGCCGACGGCAGCCTCCGCCACGGCGTCGGCACGGACGCGGTGACCGGCGCGCCGACCACCGTCGACGGCCCCGACACCCGCGCGGGCAACCACCACGCGGGCAGGGACTACCCCGTCCGGCTCGGCGCGCCCTTCGCCCTGCCCGTCGACCCGCCGCACGAGTTCTGCGACGTCATGCTCCAGCTCGCCTCGACCGCCATCACCGGCCGCCCCCACGACGACCGGTGCGCCTACGACGGCACCTACCCGCCGATCACCCTGGGCGGGTTCGTCGACAACTACGTCAACGAGGCGACGGTGAAGCAGGACGCCGAGGCCCTCGCCGACCCCGGCGCCGTCATGGCCTGCTTCACCGCCGAGCAGCTCCCCGTCCTCAGCACCCTGGCCCGCGAGTTCGCCGTCTGCGACCGCTGGTGCTCCGCCCTGCCCGGGCCGACCTGGCCCAACCGCTTCTTCCTGCACGCGGCGAGCTCCGCCGGCCTCGACCACAGCCCCGACCCGGTCGACACCGTCCGGTCGAAGCTGAGCGGCTACACCTTCGAACACGGGACGCTCTACGAGGCCCTGGACGGCAAGGGCCTCCCGTGGCGCGTCTACGCCGGCGACGCGCTCCCCCAGGTCAGCGCGCTCGCCGGGATGGACCTGCCGACGACGGTGGAGCACTACCACCACCTCGACGACCTGGCGGAGCACCTCCAGGACCCCGCGTACCCGGCCGCCTACACCTTCATCGAGCCGAACTACGGCCACGTCCTCACCCACGGCGGCGACTTCCGCTGCGGCAACAGCCAGCACCCGCTCGACGACGTGACCGACGGCGAGGCGCTGATCAAGTCCGTCTACGAGGGGCTGCGGCGCTCGCCGCTCTGGGAGTCCAGCCTGCTCGTCATCACCTACGACGAGCACGGCGGCTTCTACGACCACGTGCCGCCGCCCGCGGCCGTCCCGCCGGGCGACCGCACCGACCCGGAACACAGCGCCCACGGCTTCCGCTTCGACCGGCTCGGCGTCCGGGTGCCCACCGTCGTCGTCTCCCCGTGGATCCCGGCCGCCGCGGCCGCCGCCGGGCCCGCCGGCACGGACGCCGGCACGGGCGAGCGGAACTGCAACCTGATCGACCACACCCAGTACGACCACGGCTCACTGCTCGCCACCGTCGAGCGACTGTTCGGACTGGCCCCGCTCACCGACCGCGACGCCCGGGCGAACGACTTCCTCCACCTGCTCTCCGCCGACGCCCCGCGCGAGGCGCCCCGCACCCTGCCCGACCCGGCCGAGTCGGGCGTCTCCTGGAAGGCGGAGGCCACCGGGCCGGCCGATCCCGGCCGGCCCGTCACGGCGACGCTGCGCGGGTTCGTCGAGACGGCCGCGATCCAGGAGGCGCGCCTGCACCCGCAGGAACACGACCGGATCCGCAAGCGGGCCGCCGGGATCGGAACGGTGGCCGACGCCGAGCAGTACCTCTCGGACATCACCGCACAACTCCGTCGGGCCGGGCTGCGCATCGCCCGGCCGCCGCAGGACTGACCCAGGGCCCGTCTTCAAAGATCAGGTCGACTCCACCGCCGCCTGTGCCCCGCCGAGGACGCCTGACGGGCACGCCTGACGGATCGTCGGCCTGCGAACGGCACGAACGGCACGAACGGCGCGGCCAAGCGGGGCCGGGCGCGCGGCGAGAACTTCGCCACCGAAGTGATCCCATCGGCTTGTCGGTTCATCGACCGCGCTTCCAGGCGCTCTTTCGCACTCGGCGTGCAGCGCTGATCCTGGCTCCTGGTCGGTCGTCGGCGAGCCGAATCGCGGTCACGGGCCGGCTGCGCGCTGTCGAGAGGAAGCACCGTTGTCCATCGGGTTCCGACTCCCCCGCGGCTTCGCCGCCCTCTGTACCGCCGTCCTGGCCGCCACCGCCCTCGTCCCGCTGGCGGCCTCCCCGGCCGCGGCGGCCTCCCCCATCTGCCTGAGCGGCACCCTGCAGTACCAGTACCAGTCGGCCGAGGCCGGTACGAACAAGCCCACCCTGACCAAGCCGGTGCGCAACGCCGACGTCCAGCTGTGGGGCGCCGAGCGGGCCACCGACTCCTCGCACCAGCTCACCCCTGACTACCAGTACACCGCCGGCTCCGACGGCAGCTTCAACCTCTGCTACACCCCCGTGACCACCACCTCGATGAGCAGTCTCTCGGTGAAGTTCAGGACCGAGAGCAGCAAGCTCTGGAAGGTCACCGACTCCTCCGGCAACCTCTACACGATGGAGTCGCCGACCCAGCAGAACGTCACGGCCGGCCGCTCGCTGGGCGTGCTGACGGTCGCCCCCCTCACCGCCCCGGCCTGGCACGCCTTCGACGCCGAGAACCTGCTGTGGTGGTCGCGCAACAACCCCCTCAGCACCTGCTGGTCGAGCCGGGAACACGACAGCAACGCCTGCACCGAGCTGAACCTCCAGTGGTACCCCACCTCCACCGACGGCACGTACTACGCTCAGCACACCAACACCGTCCACCTGGCAGCGGCCGACCCCGACTCCGAGCACCTCGTGCTCCACGAGAGCGCACACTTCTTCATGGAGCACCTCTACGAGAACGCCACGTTGCCGCCCCTCCCCAACTGCGCCCCGCACTCCATCCCCCTGGTCAGCTCCGCCGGCTGCGCCCTGGTCGAGGGGTTCGCCGACGCCGCCGCCGCCTACCTGCTGGGCGACTACCGCTTCGTGTGGCCCAACGGCAGCAGCCGGTCGTTCACCTACGGGAGCGGGTGGCAGACCGGCGACCAGGTCCAGGGCAACGTGGACGGCTCGCTGCTGGACCTGTGGAACCACACGGACGGCGGCTGGAACAAGAGCATCGACGTGCTGACCGCGTACAGCCCCGTCGACTTCGCCGCGTACTTCAACAACAGGCTGGGAATCGGCCTGCCCGAAACCGAGACGGTGCTGACCTATCTGGCCGCCCACACCATCAACTACCTCTCCAGTCCGGTGAACGACGGCCGCTACCACGTGCTGACCAACGGCAACGGGATGGCCATGGACCGCGACTGCGCCGTCACCGGCGCCCCGGGCGTCGTCCTGGGCGCGCCCTCCGCCACCCACACCCCGGACACCTGGAAGGTGGAGCTCAACGCGGACCACACCGTCAGGGTCTACGACAGCTGCTCGACCCCGCTCACCCTGACCGCCCCCAGCAGCGCCGGCGGCCCGGCCACCCTGCAGTTCTGGAGCCCGGCCAGCCAGTACCAGAAGTGGCACGTCACCCCGAACAGCAGCGGCACCTACACGTTCACCAACCTCGCCACCGGCTTCGTCCTCGACACCTCCGGCACCGCCGCCGGTACCGCCGTGACCGTCAACCCGGCCGGCAGCGCCAACACCCAGGACTGGGCCGACTGGGCCAACAGCTGATCGCACCTCACCTTGCCTGTCGTCAACGGATACCGGCCGAGCGGGCCGGCCAGCAGTTCGGCCACGGGCGAGGCGACCGGCGCGCGACCGGCGTGATCCGAATCACGCCCTAGGCGCGCGGCGCGCGGCGCATCGTCCACAGGGGCGGGCCGTCGGCCGGCAGCCGGACCTCCTCCAGCACCTCGAAGCCGAAGTGCCGGTAGACGGCGAGGTTCTCCCGCTTCGAGGACTCCAGGTGGACCGGCAGCCCTGCCGCGTCCGCCCGGGCCAGACCGGCGCGGAGCAGTTCGGCGCCCTGGCCCCGGCCCTGGGCGGCGGGGTCCGTGCCGAGCACCGCCAGGTACCAGTGGGCCTCCTGGGGCGCGTTCGCGGCGGCCGCCTCGACGCAGTCCCGGAACCAGTCGGCCCGGTCGCCGAGCAGGGCGGCCAGCGCGCGGATCGTCCCCTCGTCCGGCACGGCCTTCTCCTGCGCCTCCGGCGCGACCCAGAACGCGGCCGCCTGCCCGGTGCGCTCGCACACCCCGTACGGCAGGTACTGCCGGGTGAGCAGCGTGGTGAAGTAGCCGGCCAGTGCGGCCGGGCGGGTGGCCTCCTCGGGGAAGAACCAGCGCATCATCGGGTCGTCGCCGAAGGCCCGGGCCAGCAGCCGGGCCGTCGCCCCGACGTCCTCGCCCGTCACGCTCCTCGGCCGGTCCGCGTTCGTCATCCGCATACGGACATCCTCCGCGTCCTTGCCCTCGGCCACCAGGGTGGGGGCACCAACTCGGCCACGGCGCGCAGCACATGACGGAACGGGAGCGGTGCGCGGGAGGGGCGGTGGAGTGGCCGCTGCGGGCGGCGGGCCCGCGGTCCGAACGTCGGCCACTCCACCGCGGGGCACCGGGGCGCCCCGTCCTTCACCTGTCCTCCACCGGTCGCCGCGGGCTCCGGAGTACCGGCCGGGGCCCGGGGGTTCGGCGGCAGCCCGACCCCGGGGAGGGGGTGGGCCGTCCACGGGGCGCCTCAGACCGTACGGTCCGGGCGCAGCAGTGCCACCCGGACCCTGCGGCGGGGCAGCGCCGCGGGCAGCGGGAGCAGCAGGGCCGCGGCGGTGAACGCCGCGTAGTGCCAGGTCTCGGGCCAGGTGCCGGACCAGCCGAGCTCGCCGTGCCGGTGCTCGGCGAAGGCGTTGCAGCACAGCCAGGCGGCCAGGCCGACCAGCGGCGCGGCCCACGGGCGGGAGAAGTGTCCGACCAGGACGCACAGCGCCAGGTAGGCGGCGAGCGCGGGCGTTCCGGAGTGCAGGGCGCCGGCCCGGCCGAGGGCGAGCGCGAGCAGCCCGCCGCCGAGCAGGGCGGTGGTGCCGGAGGTGCCGGGCGGGAGCCGGTCCAGCACCGGCCGGTAGCGGCTGCCGCCGGGGCGCGCCGAGTACATCCGCACCCGTCACCGGCCCTTCGCCGCGAGCGGTTCGGGCGCCGGGGCGACCGGCAGGTGCCAGCGGGTGCGGCGGTGGAGCGCCTCCAGGTCGTGCAGCAGCTCGGGCACCGGGACGACGAGGACGGGGCAGCCGGCCCGGCGGGCGCAGTACGCGGACACCGACCGCCGCAGCCGGCGGCGCAGCGGGCCGCCGCTGCGGCCGAGCACCAGCAGGTCGTCCGGCCGGTCGGCGACGTGCGCCAGGGCGGGGCCGCTCTCGCCGCGGATCACCACGGGCTGCATCGGCACGTCGGGGCCGTCCGCGCCGAAGGCCGCCTCCAGGGCTTCGTCCAGGCGCCGCTCGGCGGCCTCCCGTACGGCGGCGAGCAGCTGCGGGCAGGGCGAGCGGCGGTAGCCGTGTTCGCCGCCCGGCGGCTCCCAGGCGAGCACCGGCCACAGCACCGCACCGCGGTCGCGGGCCTCGGCCAGGCCGCGGTGGAGCGCGGCCAGACTGCCCAGTGACCCGCTGACCCCGACCACCACCCTGGGTGCCGTGCCGTCCTGGTGCCGTCCGTCGCCGTGCATGATCCGTCCTCGTGTGGTTCGGTCCTCCGTCGCTCCCCACCCAATCGCCTCCCGGCCGCCCGCCCGGCGCTCGTTGACGCCTCCCTGACGCCCCGGACGGCGTTCCGTACGCACTCCATACACGGATCGGCGCTCCCCGCCACACGGATCGGCGCTCCCCACCGTCCGGTGCGCCCTCCGGGGGCAACCCGGTTCTTCCCGGCGAGGCGCGCCGCTCGAACGGTTATGCATCCGGCATGACCATCACTCTTCGCGCCGTCCTCGGCGTCCCGCTGATGACCGCCGCCGCCCTGGCCCTGACCGCCGTTCCGGCCGCCGCCGCCACCGGGGACCTGGCCATCAACGGCACCACCCAGACCGATCCCTCCGGCTGCTACGCCCTGGACGAGGGCGGCAGCATCATCGACAACCTCACCGACCGGGCGGTGGAGATCCACTCCGGCGCGGACTGCGGCGGGGAGGTCCTCGACACCGTCGCGGCCGGCGACGACACCCGGGTCACCGGCGCGCAGAGCCTCTACGTCCCCTGAACCGTCCGTCCCTGCGCGGCCGGTGGCACCATGACCGAATGGTGCTATCGTCACTAGCACCATGTTGCTGAAGCTGGACCTTGGCGACGCCCGCCCCCTGCACGAGCAGGTGGCGGGCGCGATCAGACGGGCCGTCGCGGAGGGCGAGTGCGCCCCCGGCGACAAGCTGCCGCCCGCCCGGGAGCTGTCCCGGGCCCTCGGCGTGAACACCAACACCGTGCTGCGCGGGCTGCGCGCCCTGCGCGACGAGGGGGTGCTGGAGTTCCGCCGGGGCCGGGGCATCACGGTCGCCACCGATGCCGACACCCGTAGCGAACTGGTCGAGCGGGTACGGCAGTTGGTCGCGGACGCGGCCGAGGCCGGCTACAGCAGGAACGATCTCGTGGATCTGATCAGGGGGATGTCGTGAAGGACGAAGCAGCCGCCGGGGAACCCGCCCCGGACCGGCCGGTGCGCCGGACGGCGCTGTGGGGGGCCGGGGTCTGGATCCTCGGCGTGACGGCTCTGCTGGTCGCACTGCCGCTGACCGCCCGGGACCGGCTGCCGGAGCAGGTGGCCACGCACTGGAGCGGCAGCCGGCCGGACGGCTCGATGCCGCTGACGGCCGCGGCACTGTTCCCGGCCGTCGTCTGGCTGCTGGTCGCGGCCGGTCTGGCCACCGCACTGCGCTTCCGGCCCGGCCCCGCCCGCGGCGCCGCCGCTCCGGTGCTGGCCGCCACCGGGGTGCTGCTGAGCGGGGCGCAGGCCTCCGTCGTGCGCGCCAACCTGGACCGGGCCCGCTGGCAGGACGCCGCGCCGATGGGCGTCGAGGTGCTCCTGATCGCTCTCGCGGCGGGCCTGGCGGGCGTGCTGGCCTGGCTGGCGACCCGGCCTGCCGCCGACGGGCCCGCCCGGCCCGGCGCCCCGGTGCTGGAACTCAGGGCCGGTGAGCGGCTGGTGTGGCTGTCCCGGGCCTCCAACCACTGGATGCAGGTGGTCGCCGCCCTGATGGGCCTGCTCACGGCGGCGGGCCTGCTGCTCGCCGCGGCCGGGCGCACCGAGTCCGTGGACTGGGCGTCGGTGGTCCTCTTCGGTCTCGGCGCCGTCGCCCTGCTGCTCTGCTCCTCCGTCCGGGTCCGGGTGGGCGACGACGGCCTGCACGTCGGCTTCGGCCCGTTCGGCCTGCCCGCCCGGCACCTCGCCCCCGAGGACATCGCCTCCGCCCGGGTCGGCCGGCTCAACGCCCGTCAGGCCGGCGGCTGGGGCTTCCGGGTCTTCCGCGGGGGCACCAGCGTCTTCCTGCGCTCCGGCGAGTGCCTGGTGGTCCGCACCAGGCGCGGGACGGACTTCGTGATCAGCGTCGACGATGCCGAGCGCGGCGCGGCCCTGCTCAACGCACTCGTCGAACGGGCCGGCGCCCCGACCGGCTGACCCCGCCCGACGCGGCCCGCTGAGCCCCGCGCCCGACCCGCGCCCGACCCGCGCCCGGCCCGCCACCCCTGAGCAGCGCTCCGGTGGCGGGCCGGTCCGTCCGCCGCGAGGCTGGTGCCCGGTCGGACCGGCGCGGTCGGCCCCGGCAGGGCGGACGAGCGGACGGACGGTGGTAGGGGTGACCGGCGGCGACGGCGGTTTCCCCTCCCGCGGCGTGTGGCGCCGCCCCGGACTGCGCTGGGTGGACGTCCTGGTCGCCGCCGCCCTGGTGGCCGGGCTGTACGGGCTGCTGCGGCTCGCCCCCTCGCTCGACGCCCCGTTCCTGCCCGACCAGGCCCCCGCCACCGTCTCCACCGACCCCTCCCGGCTGCCCTTCTACGCGGTGCGCTCGCTGCTGCGGATGTTCGTCGCCCTGATCGCCTCGGTGCTGTTCACCTTCGTCTACGCGACCGCCGCGGCCCGGATGCGGCGGGCCGAGAAGGTGCTGCTGCCGGTCCTCGACATCCTCCAGTCGGTGCCGATCCTCGGCTTCCTGTCGATCACCGTCACCGCCTTCATCAACCTCTTCCCCGGCTCCACCCTCGGCCTCGAATGCGCGTCGGTCTTCGCCATCTTCACCTCGATGGCCTGGAACATGACCTTCGCGTTCTACTACTCCCTGGTCAGCCAGCCGGGCGAACTGGACGAGGCGGCCCGGGTGATGCGGCTGACCAAGTGGCAGCGGTTCTGGCGCCTGGACGTGCCCAGCGGCATGATCCCGCTGGTCTGGAACGGGATGATGAGCTTCGGCGGGGCCTGGTTCTTCCTGGCCGCCTCCGAGTCGATCAGCGTGCTCAACCACCGCTACGCGCTGCCCGGCATCGGCTCCTACGCGGCCACCGCCATCGGCAACGGCGACCTGGGCCAGGTCGGCATCGCGATCGGCGTGATGGTCGTGATGGTGATCGGCGTCAACGTGCTGTTCTGGCGGCCGATGACGGCCTGGTCCGAACGCTTCCGGGTGGAGGAGTCGGAGGCCGCCGACCGGCCGCGCAGCCTCGTCCTGGACCTGCTGCGCCGCTCCAGCCTGCCGGAGCTGGCCGCCCGCCCGCTGCGGCCGGTCGGGCTCGCGCTGGACCGGGCCACCCGGGTGTTCGGCCTCGCCGAGCACCCGCTCGCCCGGCCCGTCTCCCGGGAGCGCACCGGGGACGTGTTCTTCGCCGGGGCGGTGGCCGCCGTGGTGGTCCTCGGCGCCTGGAAGGCCTTCGACTACGTCCGCACCACCGTCGGCCTGGGCGAGTTCGGCCACGCCTTCGCGCTCGGCGCGGCCACCTTCGGACGGGTGCTGGTGCTGCTCGTGGCGGCCACCGCCGTCTGGGTGCCGGTCGGGGTGTGGATCGGCATGAACCCGAAGGTCACCCGCTTCGCCCAGCCGGTGGTGCAGGTGCTGGCCAGCTTCCCGGCGAACTTCCTGTTCCCCTTCGCCACCGCCGCGTTCGTCGCCCTCGGCATCTCGCTGAACCTCGGCTCGGTGCTGCTGATGGCGCTCGGCGCCCAGTGGTACATCCTGTTCAACGTGATCGCCGGGGCCTCCGCGATCCCCAGCGACCTGCGCGAGGCGATGACCGGCTTCCAGGTCCGGGGCGGGCTGCGCTGGCGGGCCTTCGTCCTGCCGGCGGTCTTCCCGTACTACGTCACCGGCGGCATCACCGCGGCCGGCGGCGCCTGGAACGCCTCGATCGTCGCCGAGGTGGTCGACTACGGCGCGCACCACCTGACCGCCACCGGGCTCGGCTCGTACATCGCCGACGCCACCGGCACCGGCGACTTCCCCAGGATCCTGGTCGGGGTGAGCGTGATGAGCTGCTACGTCGTCGCGCTCAACCGGCTGCTGTGGCGCCGGCTCTACCGGCTCTCCGAGACCCGCTACGCCCTCTGAGGAGACCCCGCACGATGACCGCCGCCCCCGCCCGCGCCACGATCGTCGAGGCCTCCGCCGTCACCAAGACCTTCACCACCCCGGACGGACGGGCCCTGCCGGTGCTCGACGACATCGGCCTGCACCTGGCCGAGGGCGAGATCGTCGCCCTGCTCGGCAAGTCCGGCTCCGGCAAGTCCACCCTGCTGCGCTGCCTGGCCGGGCTGATCGCGCCCTCCTCCGGGACGGTCACCTACCGGGGCACCCCGCTGCGGGCCGCCAGCCCGGGGGTGGCCATGGTGTTCCAGTCCTTCGCCCTGCTGCCCTGGCTGACCGTCCAGCAGAACGTCGAACTCAGCCTCCAGGCACGCGGGGTGGGCGAGGAGGAGCGGCGCGAGCGGGCGCTGCGGGCGATCGACCTGATCGGCCTGGACGGCTTCGAGGGCGCCTACCCCAAGGAGCTGTCCGGCGGGATGCGCCAGCGGGTCGGCTTCGCCCGGGCGCTGGTCGTCGAACCGGACGCGCTGTTCATGGACGAGCCGTTCTCCGCCCTGGACGTGCTGACCGCCGAGAACCTGCGCAACGAACTGGTCGGCCTGTGGGAGGGCCGCGGGGCCCCGGTCAAGTCCATCCTGATCGTCACCCACAACATCGAGGAGGCGGTGCTGCTGGCCGACCGGATCCTCGTGCTGTCCTCCAACCCCGGCCGGATCCGCTCCGAGCTGACCGTCGACCTGCCCCGCCCGCGCGACCGCCGCACCCCCCAGTTCGAGGCCCTGGTCGACACCGTCTACGGCATCCTCACCGGCCGCGAGGAGCAGCCCGCCACCGAACCCGCCGCCCGACCGGCCGTCACCCCGATCACCACCCCGCTGCCGCCCGCCACCGTCGGCGGGCTGGCCGGCCTGCTGGAGATCCTGCTGGCCATGGGCGGTGAGGAGGGCCTGGCCGAGATCGCCGACGAGCTCAACTTCGAGGTCGACGACCTGCTCCCGCTGGTCGACGCCGCCGTCCTGCTCGACCTCGCCGGCACCACCGACGGCCGCTTCGCCATCACGGCCGCCGGCCGCGAGTTCGCCGCCGCCGACATCCTCACCAGGAAGCAGCTGTTCGCCCGCCAGGCCGCCCGCCGGGCCCCGCTGGTGCGGGCCGTCGTCCAGTCCCTGGCCGCCACCCGGGACCACAAGCTCCGCGAGGACCTCTTCCTCGACCTGCTGCGGTCCGGCTACGACACCGCGGACGCCCGGCGCCAGTTGGAGACCGCCATCGACTGGGGCCGCTACGGCGAGCTCTACGACTACGACGCGGACGACGCCGAGTTCCGCCTCGAACCCGGCGCCGAGGCGGCGCTGTAGACCGAGGCGGCGCTGTCTGCCAAGGCCGCGTGGTGGAAAACGTGGTGGAGAACCGCCAAACCACCCGATTCGGTGGTGGGTCGATCTCCGGTTGCGGGTACACCAGTTGACGGCCAACCATCGCGCTCACCAGCGAGGAGGCATCCGTGACCGACGACCGGAGTGCCGCGAACACCGTCGAATCCCCCGAGTCCCGACAACAGACCGTCCAGGACGAACGGACCATCACCTTCCTGCGCTTCGGCGTCGGCGCGATCGGCGTGCTGCTGCCACCGGCCCTGCCCCTGGGCAACTGGCTGGCGGACGAGCTCACCGGGCGGGCCACGGACGGCTTCTGGCCCGCGTCGATGAGCGCCGCGTACTACGGCGGCACCCGGAACGTCTTCGTGGGCGCCCTGTGCGCGCTCGGGGTGTTCCTGATCTGCTACCGGCTGGACCGGCGGGACGACCGGTGGAGCACGGCCGCCGGGGTGTTCGCGCTCGGCGTCGCGCTGTGTCCGACCGCGCCGTCGGACCCGACCGGGTTGCAGCGCACGGTCGGGGTGTTCCATCTGGCCTTCGCCGGGCTGCTGTTCGTGATGCTGGCGCTGTTCTGCCTGTACTCCTTCCGCAATCCGCGCTCGGCGCAGCCCGCCCGGGTGGCGACGGCGTACCTGGCGGCGGGGGTGCTGATCCTGGTCGCCCTGCTGGCGGCGGTGGTGACGGGGCTGTCCGGGTTCGGCTCCGACTGGGCGGTGCGGCCGGTCTACCTGTGCGAGTGGGTGGCGACCTGGGCGTTCGGTGCGGCCTGGATCGGTGCGGCGGTGGAGCTGGCGGCCGGGCGGGACGGCCGGGCGGGGGCGCTGCCCCGGCAGGCGGTGGGGCTGGAGGCGCGCAGTCCGGAGGCGCCCCTGGCCTGAGCCCTCGTCATACCGTCACACCGGCGAACCGTTACCATGCGCACCAAGACCGGCCGCCCTGGCGCCCGGTGACGGATGCCCGAAGCAACGGGGAGCGAGAGCGTGACGGACGAGCACTACCCCTCGATCGACCTGCGGATGGACGTGCCGCACTCCGCGCGGGTCTACGACTACCTCATCGGCGGGAAGACCAACTTCGAGGCGGACCGGGCCGCCGCGCACGCCTCCGTCCAGGCCTGGCCGGCGCTGCCGACGTCCATGCGGACCACCCGCGCCTTCATGCAGCGCTCGGTGCGCCACCTCACCGAGCAGTACGGGGTGCGGCAGTTCCTGGACATCGGCACCGGCATCCCCACCTCGCCCAACGTGCACGAGATCGCCCAGGCGATCGCCCCCGAGGCCCGGGTCGGCTACGTCGACAACGACCCGATCGTGCTGACCCACGCGCGCGCCCTGATGGACAGCACGCCCCAGGGGCGCACCTGTTACGTGGACGCCGACTTCCGGAACCCGGAGTCGATCATCGAGGACCCCCGGCTGCGCGAGGTGCTCGACCTCTCGCAGCCGGTGGCGCTCTCGCTGATCGCCATCGTCCACTTCGTGCTGGACGAGGACGACCCGCAGGGCATCGTCCGCCGGTTCATGGACGCGCTGGCGCCCGGCAGCTTCCTCGCCCTCACCGTGTTCACCGGCGACACCGACCCGGTCGGGGTGGGCGGGGTCGGCCGGGAGTACAACGCCCGGGGCATCCCGCTGCAGATCCGCGACCGGGCCGAGACCGAGGCCTTCTTCGACGGCTACCGGCTGCTCGACCCGGGCGTCACCCTGGTCCACCACTGGCGGCCGGACCCGCACGCCCCGGCGGTCCGCGACCGGGACATCGCGATGTACGCGGGCGTGGCGGTCAAGGACTGAGCCCCGGAAGGGCGGGTCCGGTCAGCCGGGGACGGTGACCAGGCCCGCCTCGTAGGCCAGGATGACCAGGTGGACCCGGTCGCGGGCGTCCAGCTTGGCGAGCAGCCGGGTCATGTAGGTCTTCACCGTGGCGATGCTGAGCACCAGTTCGGCGGCGATCTCGGTGTTGGACAGGCCCCGGCCGACCAGGGTGAGGATCTCCCGCTCCCGCTCGGTGATCGCCTCCAGCCGCCGCGCGGCGGCGGCCGGTGCGGGCTTCGGCTGCTGGGCCGCGAACGCCCCGATCAGCCGCCGGGTGACGCTCGGGGCGATCAGCGCCTCCCCCGCGGCCACCACCCGCACCGCGGCGAGGATGTCGTCCAGCGCCATATCCTTGACCAGGAAGCCGGAGGCCCCGGCGCGCAGCGCCGCGTACACGTGCTCGTCCTCGTCGAAGGTGGTCAGCACCACCACCTTCGTCGGCCCGCCCGCCGCGGTCACCCGCCGGGTCGCCTCGATGCCGTCGGTGCCCGGCATGCGGATGTCCATCACCACGACGTCCGGCCGCAGTTCGGCGGCCAGCCGGACGGCCTCGGCGCCGTCGCCCGCCTCGCCGACCACCTCGACGTCCGTCGTCTCGGTGATCACCATCTCCAACGCGGCCCGCACCAGCGGCTGGTCGTCGGCCAGCACCACCCGGATCACGCGGTCACCCCCTCGGGGAGCGGGACCGGCAGCCGGGCGGCGACCCGGAAGCCGCCGTCCGGGCGCGGCCCGGCCTCGAACTCGCCGTGCAGCAGGGCGACCCGCTCGCGCAGCCCGGCCAGGCCGAAGCCGCTGCCGGGCGCGGCGCCGTGGCCCCGGCCCCGCCCCCGGTCGGTGACCTCCACCCGGAGCTCCTCGGCCCGGCTGCGGTCGACGGTCACCAGGCACTCGGCGGCCCGCGCGTGCCGCACCACGTTGGTCACCGACTCCTGGATGATCCGGAACGCCGAGAGGTCGATCTCCGGTGGCAGCGGCCCCGGTTCGCCCGTGCGCCGCACCTCCACCCGCACCCCGGCCGCGGTGGTGGCCGCGGCCAGCCGGTCGAGGTCGGCCAGGCCCGCCGGGACGGTGTCGGACACCTCGCCGTCGGCCTGGCGCAGCGCGACCAGCATCCGGCGCAGCGCGGCGAGGGTCTCCCGGCCGGCCGCCTCGATCTCGCCCAGGGCCTGCTTGGCCCGCTCCGGCCGGCGGTCGATCACCCGGCGGGCCGCACCGGCCTGGAGGGCCACGATGCCCATGCTGTGCGCGACGGTGTCGTGCATCTCCCGGGCGATCCGCAGCCGTTCGGCGGTCACCGCCTCGGCGGCCACCCGGCTGCTCAGGGTCTCGGCGTGCTCCCGGTTCTGCCGCACCGAGCGCCCGGCCAGCCAGGCGACCAGGGCGAGCAGCGCGGCGCCGTCCGCCTCGCCGATGTGGGTGCCGGTGAAGATGCCGACGGTGTTGCCGTGGACCAGGCCCATGTGCAGCACCAGGAAGACCGCCGCCAGTGCGAAGGCGGCCCGCGAACTGCGGCGCGGGCAGCGGGCGGTGATCAGGAACAGTGCGACGTACACCGCCAGCAGTGCGGCCGGGGAGACCTGGACCTGGGCCGAGAAGCCGTCGGTCTCCATCCAGGTGGCGAACAGCAGCAGGGCGACCGAGAGCACCGGCAGCCGGCGCACCAGCGCCGCGCCCAGGAAGGCCACCGCCGTGTCGCCCAGGGTGAAGGCCAGGCCGCCGTGCAGGGCGGCGCCCCGATGCAGCCGGGCGGTGCCGCCGAGCAGCACGGCGGGGTAGGCGGCGGCCACGCACCAGGCGAGGGCGACCCAGGCCTCGGGCGGGACGCGTCGCAGCAGCGGGGGCGTCGGTGTGGTGGGCATGGTCCAAGATCGTAACGACGGGTGCGGGCGCCGTCATCCAGCCCTGGTTGTACGACCGGGGCCGACCTGCGGTGTCGACGCCGGTCCGATGCGGCCGCGGGGGCTCCCCCGGCATCGTGGTGGCCATGATCGAAGTCACCGAGCTGACCAAGCGCTACGGCCGCCGCACGGCCGTCGACCAGTTGACCTTCACCGTGTGCCCCGGCCACGTCACCGGCTTCCTCGGCCCCAACGGCGCCGGCAAGTCCACCACCCTGCGGATGGTGCTGGGCCTGAACGCCCCCACCTCCGGCACCGCCACCGTGGGCGGCCGGGACTTCCGCGGCCTGCCGCGCGGCCTGCGCGAGGTCGGCGCCCTGCTCGACGCCGGGGACGTGCACGGCGGCCGCACCGGCGGCGCCCACCTGCGGGCCCTCGCCCGCAGCAACGCGATCCCGCGCCGCCGGGTGGACGAGGTGCTCGCCGAGGTCGGCCTCACCGACGCCGCCGGACGCCGGATCGGCGGCTACTCACTGGGCATGAAGCAGCGCCTGGGCATCGCCGGGGCCCTGCTCGGCGACCCGCCCGTACTGCTCTTCGACGAGCCGCTGAACGGCCTCGACCCCGAGGGCGTGCTCTGGGTGCGCGGCCTGTTCCGCCGCCTCGCGGACGAGGGCCGCACCGTCTTCGTCTCCAGCCACATGATGGCCGAGATGGAGCACACCGCCGACCGGCTGGTGGTGATCGGCCGCGGCCGGCTGATCGCCGACGAGAGCCTCGGCGCGTTCGCCGCCCGGGCCGGCCGCGCCACCGTCCGTGTCCGCGCCGCGGAACCCGAGCGGCTGGCGGCCCTGCTGCGGGCCGCCGGCGCCACCGTCCGCCCCGAGCCGGACGGCAGCCTCGACGTGACCGGGCTGGGCGTCGAACGGATCGGTGAACTCGCCCTGGAGCAAGGCCTGCTGCTGTACGGCCTGACCGAACGCGGCGCCTCCCTGGAGGAGGCCTTCATGGAACTGACCGCCGACAGCGTCGAGTACCTCGCCGGAGAGAACCGATGAACACCCCCATGAGCACCCCCCTGCGCTCCTCGACCCCCGTACGCCGCGCCCGTTTCGGCGACCTGCTCGCTGCCGAGTGGCTCAAGTTCTGGTCACTGCGCTCGATCCCCTGGGTGCTCGCGGTCGGCGCGCTGCTCATCCTCGCCGCCAACCTCAAGTCCGCCCAGTACACCCACGACCACTACACGCCCGGCGACGGCGACCCGGCGGTGATGAAGCAGGAAGCCCTGAACGTCTCCTTCATCACCGGCTCCGCCGACGTCGTGATGCTGCTCGCCGGCGGCCTCGGCGCGATCGTCATCGCGGGCGAGTACGCGACCGGCCTGATCCGCACCACGCTGGCCGCCGTCCCCGACCGCCGGGCCGTCCTGCTCGCCAAGGCGGGCGTGCTGACGGCCGTTCTGCTCGGCTTCGGCGTGCTCACCGCGGGTCTGTCCTTCGCCCTCACCCAGGCGATCCTGGCCGACCGGGGCATCGGGCAGTCGATCGGCGACCCGACCGCCTTCCGGTACGTGGCGGCGGCCGCGCTGTTCGCCCCGGTCTGCGGACTGGTCGGGCTCTGCCTCGGCACCCTGATCCGGCACAGCGCGGGCGCGGCGGTGGGCACCATCGCGGTGCTGTTCTTCCTGCCCTCCGTCGTCACCGAGCGCTACCGGTGGAGCGCCGACCTCCTGCACGCCCTGCCCTTCCCGGCCTGGCAGCGCCTCGCCCGCACCACCCTGGCCGGGATGCGCCCGACCGACTACCCGGCCACCGTGGCCGGCTCCTGGACCAGCTACGCGGTGTGGGCGCTGGCCTCGGTGCTCATCGCGGTGGCGGTGATCCGGCGCCGCGACCACTGACGGGGCCGCGACCACTGGCGGAGCCGTCACCACTGACGGGCCCTGCGCTCTCCCGCCGGCTCGCCCACTCCTCGGCGAGGGCGACCAGCAGCGCCGCCAGGACCAGCCCGGCCGCGACCGTGACGCCCAGTTGGAAGGCCAGCGCCCAGTCCGGGCGGCGTCCCCCGGCGTGGGCGAAGAAGACCGAGCCGACGACCGCGATGCCGACCGCCGAGCCGACCCGCTGGGCGGTCTGCAGCACACCGCCGGCGCTGCCCGCCCGGGTCAGCGGGACGTGCTGGAGGGTGAGGGTCTGGTTCGGGGCGATCACCAGGCCGCTCCCCGCACCGGCCACCAGCAGCGGGCCGAGCGTCGTCCAGCCCACCAGCGGCCCGTCCCACAGCTGCACCGCCAAGGCCGAGGCCAGCAGGCCGCCCAGCACCAGCAGCAGCCCCGCCACCACCAGCCGGCGTCCGTACCGGCTCACCAGCCGCCCGCCCACCGCGGCCGCCACGCCCGAACCGACCGCGAAGGGGGTGATCGCCAGACCGGCCGTCAGGGCCGAGTAGTGGTGCCCGGCCTGGAGGTAGAGCGTGAAGATGAAGAAGATCGCGGTGAACCCGGCGAAGTACACCAGCGACAGCAGCACCCCCGCCGCGTACGGCCGCACCGCGAACAGCGCCATGCTGACCAGCGGTTCGCGCCGCCGCCCGTCCGGCCGCTCCCGCGCGTAGTGGCGCTCCCAGCCGACGAAGGCCGTCAGCAGCACCGCCGCCAGCGGCAGCAGCAGCCAGCGGGCCGGGCTGTGCCACTGCTGCTCCTGGACGAACGGCAGCAGCAGGGCGACCGTCCCCGCGCCGAGCAGCAGCACCCCGACCGGGTCGAAGTCCCGCTGCCCGGCCCGCTCGCCGGCCGGGCGGGGCGGCGGCAGCAGCCGGTAGGCGACCGGCAGGGCGACCAGGCCGATCGGCAGGTTGACCAGGAACACCCAGCGCCAGCCGTCCTGCGGGCCGAACACGTGGATCAACAGCCCGCCCAGCAGCGGTCCGACGGCGGTGGACAGCCCGATCGTCGCGCCCAGCGCGCCGAAGGCCCGGCCGCGTTCGGCGCCCTGGAACAGGGTCTGGATGAAGCCGGACACCTGCGGCACCAGCACCCCGCCGGCCGCGCCCTGGAACAGCCGGGCCAGCACCAGCCACTCCTGGTCCTGGGCCGCGCCGGCCAGCGCGCTGGCCGCGGTGAACAGGGCGAGCCCGGTGAGGAAGACGGCCCGCCGGCTGCGGGCGTCGCCGAGCCGCCCGGCGGGGACGAGCACCAGGCCGAAGGCCAGCGCGTAGCCGCTGAGCACCCACTGCAGGCCGCTGTCGGACATGTGCAGTCCGGCCCGGACGGTGGGCAGGGCGACGTTCACGATGCTGACGTCCAGCAGGGTCATGAACCCGGCGACCAGGCAGACCGTCAGCGCCCGCCAGCGCCGCGCCTCCGCCCGCCCGCCGACGGCGGAGGCGCCGGGCGGCTGCGGGCGCGGGGGCTCCGCGTCGCGGGAGGGTGGGGCGGTCATGGGAGCCTCTTCCCGGTGTCCGGGGACTGGTGCCGGCTCTGCTCCGGCTCATCCTCACCTGCACCGGGCCCCGCCGCCACCCGAACCCCGTCCGGCCCCGGGCGCGCGGGTTGCTCACCCGAACGGACGAACCGGATCGCGACCGGCCCCGAGCCGCCCGAGGCTGGCGGCATGACTGTCGCCACCGAGACCCAGCCCTCCGCCCCGCCGGTGCTCGACGTACGGCAGCGGAACGTCGTCTTCGCCACCATCGTGCTCGGCATGCTGCTGGCCGCCCTCGACCAGACCATCGTCGGCACCGCGCTGCCCACCATCGTCTCGGACCTCGGCGGCGCCGCCCACATGTCCTGGGTGGTCACCTCCTACCTGCTGGCCGAGACGGTGGCCACCGTACTGGCGGGCAAGTTCGGCGACCTGTACGGGCGCAAGCTGATCTTCCAGGTCTCGGCGATCGTCTTCGTCGGCGGCTCGTTCCTGTGCGGCCTGTCCACCAACATGACCCTGCTGATCGCCTGGCGGGCCGTGCAGGGCATCGGCGCGGGCGGGCTGATGGTCACCGCCATGGCACTGATCGCGGACGTCATCCCGCTGCGCGAGCGCGGCAAGTACCAGGGCGCGATCGGCGCGGTGTTCGGCCTGGCCACCGTCATCGGGCCGCTGCTGGGCGGGCTGTTCACCGACCACCTGTCCTGGCGCTGGGCGTTCTACGTGAACGTGCCGATCGCCGTCGTCGTGGTGATCGCGGCCGCCCGGACCATCCCCTCGGTGCGCTCGGCGGTGCGGCCGGTGATCGACTACCTGGGCATCGCCCTGGTCTCGGTCGGCGCCAGCGCCCTGATCCTGGCGACCAGTTGGGGCGGCAACCAGTACGCCTGGGGCTCCGGGGTGATCATCGCCCTGTTCGTCGGCGGCGCGGTCGCACTCGGACTGTTCTGCTGGACGGAGACCCGGGCCGCCGAACCGATGCTGCCGATGCGGCTGTTCCGCAACCCGGTGTTCGCGGTCTGCTCGGTGCTCAGCTTCATCGTCGGCTTCGCGATGCTCGGCGCGCTGACCTTCCTGCCGACCTTCCTCCAGTACGTGGACGGCGACTCGGCGACCGTCTCCGGCGTGCGGATGCTGCCGATGGTGATCGGCCTGCTGATCGCCTCGATCGCCAGCGGCAACGTGGTCAGCAAGACCGGCAAGTACCGGCTGTTCCCGATCGCCGGCACCCTGGTCATGGCCGTCGGCCTCTACCTGCTGTCCCGGCTCGAACCCGGCACCGGCACCGCACTGGCCTCCCTCTACATGTTCGTGCTCGGCGTCGGCATCGGGCTGAGCATGCAGGTGCTGACCATCGCCGTGCAGAACACCGTCGACTACGCCGACCTCGGCACCGCCACCTCCGGGGTGACCTTCTTCCGCACCATCGGCAGCTCCTTCGGCACCGCCGTGTTCGGCACCATCTACGCCAACGGCCTCAAGACCGAACTCGCCAAGGGCGTCGCCGCCTCCGCCCGGCTCACCGGCGCCGACCCGGCCGCCCTGGTGCACGCCGCGGAGAGCCCGCAAGGCCTGCACAAACTGCCCGCCGCACAGGCCGAACCGATCATCCAGTCGTACTCGGACGCCCTGCACACCGTGTACCTGTGGACCATCCCGGTGGCCGTGGTCGGCTTCGTGGTCGCGCTGTTCCTCAAGCAGGTGCCATTGCGCGACACCACCCGGGCCGGCTCCACCGACATGGGCGAGGGCTTCGCCCAACCCACCACCAGCGACTCCGACCCGCACCTGGAGTACGCCGTCTGCAAGATCGTGCGCGACATCGACCTGGACACCGTACGGACCATCGTCGGCGACGCCGACACCCGCGTCGACCTCGCCGGCGCCTGGGCCCTGATGGAGGTGGCCGGCCACACCAAGGCCCTCGGCCACGCCTCCCTCGACCTCATCGCCACCCGCAAGAAGCTGCCGCCCGAGGTCCTCGAACCGGTCTTCGACCGGATGGCCGCCGAGGGCTACCTCACCCGCGACGGCGACCGCCTCACCCACACCGAGGCCGGCACCCAGGAGGTCCGCTCCCTCGCCCGCGCCTGGTCCGGCTGGCTCAACGCCCGCCTCGACGCCGACGCCGGCCGCCCCCGCAGCCCCCAACTCCGCACCGCCGCCGACGCCATCGCCTGGCGCCTCCTCACCGAGGACCTCGCCAACGGCCTCCCGGCCACCGCCCGCCGCAAGAACGGCGCCAAGGTCTGACGGCCCGCCGGCACCCCGCGAGCATCGAGGAAGGTACGGCTCAGGGCGCGAAGAATGCGCTTTCTCGCCCCCTCCCCAGGCCCGAGGATGAGCAGCGAATCAGCCTGCCGGGAGGAAGAACCGTGTCCGCTGCGCCGCCCGCCCCGCCGTCCGCCGACTCCCCCGTCGAGCCGGGCCTGCTGCCGCTCACCGCCGAGGTCCGGCCCGAGGGCCTGGCCGTCGGAGGCGTCCTGCTGGAGCAGATCGCCCGCCAGCACGGCACCCCGCTCTTCGTCTACGACGAGGAGCACCTGCGCAGCCGCTGCCGGGAGGCGGTGGCCGCCTTCGGCCCGGGCAACGTGGCCTACGCCTCCAAGGCCTTCCTCTGCACGGCCATGGCCCGGCTGGTCGCCGACGAGGGCCTGCTGCTGGACGTCGCCTCCGGCGGCGAGCTGCGCACCGCCCTGTACGCCGGGGTGGAGCCGGACCGCATCGTCCTGCACGGCAACAACAAGGACGACGGCGAGCTGCGCACCGCGATGACCGCCGGACTGCACCACATCGTGGTGGACAGCTTCGACGAACTGGAGCGGATCGAGCGGCTGCACCACGTGGAGGGCCTGCCGCCCGCCCGGATCCGGCTGCGGGTGGCGCCCGGCGTCGCGGCCGGCGCCCACGAGGCGATCCGCACCGGCGGCCACGACTCCAAGTTCGGCTTCGGCCTCGCCGACGGCGCCGCCGCGGCCGCCGTGCGCCGGGCCGCGGCCGCCTCGGCCGTCCGGCTGGAGGGCGTGCACGCCCACGTCGGCTCCCAGGTCCTCGACCCGGCCGAACTGGCCGACGGGGCCGCCGCGGTGGCCCGCTTCGCGGTGGACAGCGCGGTCGCCGGACTGACCGTGGGCGGCGGCCTCGGCGTCGCCTACGTGGGCGGGCAGAGCGCCCCGTCCTTCGCCGTCTGGGCGGCGCGGGTGCGCGCGGCGGTGCGCGGCGCGGGCTGGACGGGCGAGGTCGGCGTGGAGCCGGGCCGCTCGATAGCCGCCCGGGCCGGGCTGACCCTGTACCGGGTCGGCACCGTCAAGCGGATCCCGGACGTACGGACGTACGTCAGCGTGGACGGCGGCATGAGCGACAACCTGCGGCCCGCGCTGTACGGCGCCGGCTACGAGGCCTTCCTGCCGCGCTGCCCCGAGGCGCACCGCCCGTACCGGGCCCGGCTGGTCGGCAAGCACTGCGAGAGCGGCGACGTGATCATCGACGACGCGGCCCTGCCGGCCGACCTGCGGGTCGGCGACCTGCTCGCCACCCCGGTCACCGGCGCCTACGGCTACGCGATGGCCTCCAACTACAACAAACTGCCGCGGCCCGCCGTGGTCTTCGTCCGCGACGGCCGGGCCCGGCTGGTGGTGCGCCGGGAGACCGAGTACGACCTGCTGCGCCTCGACGTCGCGGGCGACGGCAGCACTACGCGGCCGGCCCCGGAACCGGCGAACGCCCAGCGGGGCGCCTGAGCCCCGGGGTTCCGGGGAGGGCCCGGGAGACGGACCCTAGTCTGGGCCGATGCTGAACAGCGCCCGCCTGCTCGTCCTGCTGGAGATCGCCCGCCGCGGCACCATCGTGGCCGCGGCGCAGGCGCTGCACCTCAGCCCGTCCGCCGTCTCGCACCAACTCGCGCGCCTGGAGCAGGAGCTGGGGGTCGCGCTGGTGGAGCGGGCGCCGCAGTCGCTGCGGCTGACGGCGGCGGGGGCCCGGCTGGCCGAGCACGCCCAGGCGATCGCCGACCTGATGGCCGTCGCCCGGGACGACCTGCGGGCGCACGCGGAGGCGGCGGCCGGGGTGCTGCGGGTCGGCTTCTTCGTCTCGGCCGGGCTGGACCTGCTGCCCCGGGCGCTGTCCGGCTTCGCGGCCCGGTACCCGCGGGTGGAGCTGGAGTTGGTGACGGGCCAGCCGCACGAGCTGGTGCCCGACCTGGAGGCGGGCCGGCTGGACGCGGCCGTGGTCTTCGAGCACCCGCTGGACCCGTGGTGCCGGGAGGCGGCGGTGCGGGTGCGGATGTTCTTCGCCGAGCCGCAGTTGGTCGTGCTGCCGCCCCGGCACCGGCTGGGGCGGCGCCCGGTGGTGCGGCTGGCGGAGCTGGCGGACGAGAGCTGGATCGGCACCCACGGCGGCGGCATCGGCGAGCCGGTGCTCGAACGCGCCTGCGCGGCCGAGGGGTTCCGCCCCCGGGTGCGCTGCCGCAGCGACCACTACCAGGTCACCGTCAACCTCGCCCGGGCCGGGATGGGCGTGGCGCTGATCCCCGCGCTCGGCCTGGCCGATGACACCGACGGGGTGCACGTCTGCCGACTGGACCACCCCCGATTGCACCGCCGGATCGGGGTGGCCACCCGGGCCACCAACCGCAACCCGGTGCTGCACGCCTTCCTCGCCGAACTCGACGCCGCCGCAGCGGAGATCGGTTCGCTGCTGGAACGGCGCTGGGCGGGCTGAGCGCCTCCGGCGCCCTGCGCCGGGAGCTGCCGGTGTGTCATGCTTGCGCCGCCAGCATCCATTTCAGCTGATTGGACTCCGATGACCCGCCGGATATCCGCCCTCCTGATCACCGCCGCCGCCCTGCTGTCCCTCGCGGCCGCCTACGGCCAGCAGTCCGCGCCCCGCGCCGCCACCGTCGCCGAGGCTCCCGCCAGCACCGCCGGCGGCCACACCGCCGAGCGCTCCGAGCACCACTGATCGACGGCAGGCCCCCGGGCGGGGCGGGCTCGCCAGGCCACGACGTCTCAGCGGACCCGGAGCACCTCACCCGCCCGGGCCCCGGTCGGCCGCCCCCCGCGCACCGCGACCCGCCCGGCCACCAGCACCGTCTCCACGCCCTCCGGCGGCAGCAGCGGCCGTGCGAAGGTCGCCCGGTCCAGCACGGCCGCCGGGTCCAGCACGACCAGGTCCGCCACCGCGCCGTCCCGCAGCACCCCGCGCCCGTCCAGGCGGAAGCGCGCGGCGGGCAGTCCGGTCATCTTGTGCACCGCGAGCTCCAGCGGCAGCAGCCCCTGGCTCCGCCCGTAGTGGCCGAGCACCCGGGCGAAGCTGCCCGCCCACCGCGGGTGCGGGCGGCCGGGTTTGGGCACCCCGTCCGAGCCGATCATCGACAGCGGGCTGGCCAGCACCCGGCGGACGTCGTCCTCGCGCATCGAGTGGCTGATGATGGTCACCTCGCCCCGCCCCTCCAGCAGCAGTTCGCAGACGTAGTCCACCGGGTCCGCGCCGCGCTCGGCCGCCAGTTCGGCGATCCGCCGCCCCTCGGCGGAGCGGCGGGCCGGGGCGGCGGCGACCGAGATCAGGTCCCAGCCGCCGTTGCCGACGGTGTTCTCCCAGCCCTCCACCCCGTGCACGAGGTCCGCCCGGATCCGCTCCCGCACCTCGGGGCCGCCCAGCCGGGCCAGCAGGGCGGCGGGCCCGCCCTCGCTCACCCACGGCGGCAGCATCGCGGACAGCACGGTGCTGCCCGCGGTGTACGGGTAGACGTCGCAGAGCACGTCCACACCCTCGGCGCGGGCCTGGGCCAGCCTGGCCAGGGTCCGGACGGTGGCGCCCCAGGCGTGCCGGCCGGCGGTCTTGTGGTGGGAGACCTGCAACGCGGCGCCGGAGCGCGCGGCGATCTCCAGGGCCTCCTCCAGCGCCTTCTCCACCTGGGACATCTCGTCCCGCAGGTGGGTCACGTACGGCTTGCCGTGGCGCGCGGCGACCGACGCCAGGGCGACGAGCTCCTCGGTGCCGGCGTAGCCCCCGGGCGGGTAGATCAGACCGGTGGAGAACCCGGCGGCGCCCTGGCCGAGCGAGCGGTCGAGCAGGTCGCACATCGCGGCCAGTTCCCCGGGGGTCGGCGGGCGGTCCGCGAAGCCCATCACCCCGGCCCGCAGGGTCCCGTGGCCGACCAGCGAGGCCAGGTGGGTGCGCCGCAGGCCGGGCCGCTGCCCGGCGGCGAAACCGGCGAAGTCCCGGGCCGGGCGCACCGGCCCGAGGCCGAAGGTGACCCGCAGGTGCTCGGCGAGGGCGGGCAGCCGAGCGGGCAGCGCGGGGAACAGGCTGCTGCCGCAGTTCCCGGCGATCTCGGTGGTCACGCCCTGGAGCAGCGGGGCCAGCCGTAGCTCCTCGGTGCCGTGGTCCGCGCCGTCGAAGGTGGCGGTGAGGGCGTCGGAGTGGGTGTGGACGTCGATGAAGCCGGGGGTGACGACCCGCCCGGTGACGTCCACCACCTCGGCCGCGTCCACCGCCCCGGCCCCCGGCGCCAGGACCGCCACCCGGTCGCCGACGACCGCCACGTCCGCCCGCCGGGCGGCAGCCCCGGTGCCGTCCACCAGGCTGCCGCCGCGCAGCAGCAGGTCGATCCGGCCGGACGGGGCACAGCGGTGCATCGGCGACTCCCTCGGGCCCCACGAGCGGTGGCGGTGGCCGCAGCGGTGGCGGTGGCGGTGTGCGCCGATGCTGACAGCCGGGCCGGTCGAACGGAAGATGCTGCAGCCATTCGCGCCTCAGCAACCACTTTCGTACCGCTGGCCCGTCGCCCGTTCCAGCCGCCCCGCCAGAGGGCCGGGGAGGCGTTGGTGGCGTCCAGCACCGTGCGCAGTGCGCAGTGCGCGGGCCAGGGGCACGCCACGGCGCCCTAGTGTCCTGAGTCTGGAATTTCATTCATAAATATAGACTGATCCTATGGTGCGGACGGGTCGACCAAAGGTCGAGTTGGTGTTGTCGGACGACGAGCGGGCCGCCCTGGAGGGGTGGGTGCGTCGCCGGTCGACGCCGCAGGCCTGGGCTTTGCGGTGCCGGATCATCCTGGAGTGCGCGAGCGGCGCGTCGAACAAGGACGTCGCGGAGCGGCTGGGATCGACCCCGCACGCGGTCGGCCGGTGGCGCGCCCGGTTCGTCGAGCACCGGATCGCCGGCCTGGGCGACATGCCCAGGCCGGGCGGCCCCCGCACGGTGACCGACGAGCAGGTGGCCGACCTGGTCGCCAGGACCCTGGAACGCACCCCGAAGGACGCCACGCACTGGTCGACCCGGTCGATGGCCAGGGAGACCGGCCTGTCGCAGTCCACCGTGTCACGGGTCTGGCGCGCGTTCGGACTGCAGCCGCACCGCGCCGAGACCTTCAAGCTGTCCACCGACCCGTACTTCGTGGACAAGGTCCACGACGTGGTCGGCCTCTACCTCGACCCGCCCGAGCGGGCCCTGGTGTTCTGCGTGGACGAGAAATCCCAGATCCAGGCACTCGACCGGTCCCAGCCGGTGCTGCCGATGATGCCGGGCGTGCCGCAGCGGATGACCGCCGACTACGTCCGCCACGGCACCACCACGCTGTTCGCCGCACTCGAGGTCGCCACCGGCAAGGTCATCGGCTCGCTCCACCGCCGCCACCGGGCCGAGGAGTTCAAGAAGTTCCTGCTCCGGCTGGACAAGGAGGTCCCCCAGGGCCTGGACATTCACCTGGTACTGGACAACTACGCCACCCACAAGACCCCGGCGATCAAGACCTGGCTGGTGGCGCATCCCCGGTTCCACCTGCACTTCACCCCGACCGGCTCGTCATGGCTCAACCTGGTCGAGCGCTGGTTCGCCGAGCTGACGAACAAGCAGATACGGCGAGGCGTCCACAAGTCCGTCCAGGCCCTCGAAGCCGACATCCGCGACTGGATCGCCACCTGGAACACCGACCCGCAGCCCTACATCTGGACCAAGACCGCCGACGAGATCCTCGAACGCCTCGCCGGATATCTGAAGCGAATTCCAGACTCAGGACACTAGTGTCCTGAGTCCTTGATCCGTCGTTGGTCAGTGCATGGGACGTCCTGGGCCGAGGCTGGCCGAGCTGGTGTTGTCGGATCACGAGCGGCAG
>NZ_JBIAXC010000022.1:0-144589 GCF_042896295.1 Kitasatospora sp. NPDC001309
TCGTACTGGACGTACTTGGGCGATTCGGGCGTGCGTCCAGGCGGGATGCCCGGCGTCGCGCGCCTGGCAAGATCCGCCGGACAGGCCCTAGCGGGCTCGGCGACCGCCGGTGCGGACGTGGCAGTCCGCCAGGTGGTCGTCGACCAGGCCGCAGGCCTGCATCAGGGCGTAGGCGGTGGTCGGGCCGACGAAGCGGAAGCCCGCCTTCTTGAGCGTCTTGGCCAGCGCCGTCGACTCGGGCGTGACGGCCGGCACCTCAGCGATCGTGCGGGGGGCCGGCCGGTCCGGGTCGACGGCGAACTGCCAGATCAGCGCGTCCAGACCGCCGTCCAGGTCGCGGGCGACCCGGGCGTTGGCGATCGCCGCCCGGATCTTGGCGCGGTTGCGGATGATCCCGGTGTCGGCGAGCAGCCGCTCCTCGTCGGCCTCGCCGAACTCGGCGACCTTGCCGATCTCGAAGCCGGCGAACGCGGCCCGGAAGCCCTCCCGGCGGCGCAGGATGGTCAGCCAGGACAGGCCGGACTGGAAGGCCTCCAGGCAGACCCGTTCGAACAGGGCGTCGTCGCCGTGCACGGGCCGGCCCCACTCGGTGTCGTGGTAGACCCGGTAGTCGTCGGTGGAGTCGCCCCAGCCGCAGCGGCGCAGGCCGTCCGCGCCGAGCACGGTGCCACCCGGCGCCCCGGTCACCGGTCCTCCACCGGCTTCGCGTCCTCGGGGGCCTGCGGCTTGGTGAGCGCGACGGCGGGCTCGACCACCGTGGCGAACTGCTCCAGGCCGGGCAGCGGTTCGGCGGCCGGGTCGGGGGCGCCGGTGGCCTCGACCGCACCGCGCAGGTGGGCCGCGGCCTCCAGTTCGGCGATCCGTGCGTCGCGGTAGGCGAGTTCGGCGCCGAGGCGGTCCAGGACGTCGTCCACCTCGTCCATCCGGTAACCGCGCACGGCCATCGGCAGGCGCAGCTCGTCCACGTCCGTCTTGCTCAGCGGGCGGTCCTGCGGCAGCCGCGCGGCGATGCGGTCCGGCACCGCCTCCGGCATCGAGCCGCCCCCACCGAGCGCAACCAGCGCGGCGCCGCCGACCACCACGGCCATGGCGACCACGATCACCCAGAACACGAGCTGTCCTCCCGAACTCCCGGTCGGCCTCCTCCGAGGGGCCAGGGAACCGGGCTGATCATGACAGCATGGTCCCTAGTGAGGCCGGGGGCCATCATCGCACCCGCAGCAGCTGTGGAGGAGACATCGGTGGCACTGCGCCTGGGACCGCGCGAATTCGGTGACGACGAGCTGGTGATCATGGCGATCGTGAACCGGACCCCGGACTCGTTCTTCGACAAGGGGGCGACCTTCGCGGACGAGGCCGCGTTCGCCGCCGCCGACCGCGCGATGGCGCAGGGCGCGGCGATCCTGGACATCGGCGGGGTGAAGGCCGGGCCGGGCGACGAGGTCACGGTCGAGGAGGAACTGCGGCGCACCGTGCCGTTCGTGGCCGAGCTGCGCAAGCGCCACCCCGGGGCGGTGATCAGCGTGGACACCTGGCGGCACGAGGTCGGCGAGGCGGTCTGCGAGGCCGGCGCGGACCTGCTGAACGACGCCTGGGGCGGGGTCGACCCGAAGCTCGCCGAGGTGGCCGCCCGGTACGACGCCGGGCTGGTCTGCACCCACGCGGGCGGCGCCGAGCCGCGCACCCGGCCGCACCGGGCCGGGTACGAGGACGTGATGGCGGACATCCTGCGGGTCACCGTCGGGCTGGCCGAGCGGGCAGTGGGCCTGGGCGTCCGCCGGGACGCGGTGATCATCGACCCGGGGCACGACTTCGGCAAGAACACCCGGCACTCGCTGGAGGCGACCCGGCGGCTGCCGGAGATGACCGCGACCGGCTTCCCGGTGCTGGTGTCGCTCTCCAACAAGGACTTCGTCGGCGAGACCCTGGACCGGCCGGTGGACGAGCGGCTGCTCGGCACCCTGGCCACCACGGCGGTCTCGGCCTGGCTGGGCGCCCGCGTCTACCGGGTGCACCAGGTCGAGGAGACCCGCCAGGTGCTGGACATGGTCGCCTCGATCCGGGGCACCCGCCCCCCGGCGGTCGCCCGCCGGGGGCTGGCCTAGGAATCCCTCTTTTTTGCGCTCGGCTCGCCTCCGGGGCGCTCGGACCCGGTGCGGCTCGCTCGCGTGCCCCCGCTAGATCTCGTTCGCGGGCCGGCGGGCGTCGGCGAGGATCTTCAGCACCTCGTCGATCTCGTCCGTGATGTGGAACAGCTCCAGGTCGCGCGGGGCCGCCTTGCCCTGCGCGACCAGGGTGTTCTTCAACCACTCGTAGAGGCCGCCCCAGTAGGCGCTGCCGAAGAGGATCACCGGGAAGCGGGTGACCTTCTTCGTCTGCACCAGGGTGAGCGCCTCGAACAGCTCGTCCAGCGTGCCGAGCCCGCCGGGCAGCACCACGAAGCCCTGGGCGTACTTCACGAACATCGTCTTGCGGACGAAGAAGTAACGGAAGTTCAGCCCGAGGTCGACGAACTCGTTGAGGCCCTGCTCGAAGGGCAGCTCGATGCCGAGCCCGACGCTGAGGCCGCCGGCCTCCGTGGCGCCGCGGTTGGCGGCCTCCATCGCGCCCGGGCCGCCGCCGGTGATCACCGCGTAGCCGGCCTCGGCGAGGGCCCGGCCGATGGCCACCCCGGCCTCGTACTCGGGCGAGTCGGCCGGGGTCCGGGCCGAGCCGAACACGCTGATCGCGGGCGGGAGTTCGGCGAGGGCGCCGAAGCCCTCGACGAACTCGGAGGTGATCCGCAGCACCCGCCAGGGATCGGTGTGCAGCCAGTCGGTGGGGCCCGTGGTGTCCAGCAGGCGCTGGTCCGTGGTGCTGGTGCCGACCTGGTCCCGGCGCACGAGCACCGGGCCCTTCTGCTTCTCGGGCCAGGCCTTCTTCTTCCGCGGCACGCCGACCTGCTCGGGGCCGTGTCCGTACTGCTTGTCGTCTCCTGTGCCTGTCATGACGAAACCCTACGCCGACCTTCCCCCGATTTCAGGCAACGGGGGAAGGTCGGTTGGGCAACCGGAAGATGGCGTTCGACCGCCCCGGGGACCGACCGCGAACGCTTTCGATTCAGCTGGTCAGCCAGGCCCGCAGGCGGTCCTCGGTCTCGGCGATGGCGCTTAGCGAGCAGTGCTCGTCCCGCTTGTGCGCGAAGTTCGGGTCGCCCGGCCCGTAGTTGACCGCCGGGACGCCGAGCGCGCTGAACCGGGCGACGTCGGTCCAGCCGAACTTGGCCCGGGCCTGGCCGCCGGTGGCCGCCAGGAAGGCCTTGGCGGCGGGCTGGGAGAGGCCGGGGAGGGCGCCGGGGGCGAAGTCGGTCACGGTCAGCTCGAAGCCGTCGAAGACCTCGCGGACGTGCTTCTCCGCCTCGGCCTCGCTGCGGTCCGGCGCGTAGCGGAAGTTGACCGTGATGACGCACTCGTCCGGGATCACGTTGCCGGCCACGCCGCCGTCGATCCGCACCGCGTTGAGGCCCTCGCGGTACTCCAGGCCGTCGATCTCCACCCGGCGCGGCCGGTAGTCGGCCAGCCGGGTGAGCGCCTCGGCGGCGTGGTGGATGGCGTTGTCGCCGAGCCAGCTGCGGGCCGCGTGGGCGCGCACGCCGCTGAGCCGGACCTGCGCCCGCAGGGTGCCCTGGCAGCCGCCCTCGACCATGGCCCCGCTGGGCTCCATCAGCACCGCGAAGTCGGCGGCCAGCCAGTCCGGGCGGTCCTTGGCGAGGTGGCCGAGGCCGTTGCGGGAGGCCTCCACCTCCTCGCAGTCGTAGAACACGTAGGTGAGGTCGCGGTTGGGCTCGGTCAGGGTGGCGGCGAGGCGCAGCGCCACGGCCACGCCGGACTTCATGTCGGAGGTGCCGCAGCCGTAGAGCAGGTCGCCGTCGACGTACGAGGGCAGGTTGTCGGCGATCGGCACGGTGTCCAGGTGGCCGGCCAGCACGACGCGCTCGGCGCGGCCCAGGTTCGTCCGGGCGACCACGTTGTTGCCGTAGCGGTCCACGGTCAGGTGCGGGTAGCCGCGCAGGGCGGCCTCGACGGCGTCGGCGAGCGCCTGCTCGTCGCCGCTCACCGAGGGGAAGTCGACGAGGCGCGCGGTCAGCGTGCCGCCGTCGAGGGTCAGGTCCAGGGGCGTCGGGTTCGGGCTGCTCATGACGTCAGCCTAGTGCCGTCGGATCGGCACTCCGCGTGGTCGTCCTGTGACCGGGAACGCCCGCGGACCGGCAACCGGAATGCGCCGCACATCCGTCCGAGTGGGTACGGTGTCGGATCAAGAAGGCGGGCGCGAGAGGGGCGACGGTGGCCAGGAGAAGGAACAGCGAGGAGCTGGGCGACGAGCTGGGCGACGAAGAGGCGCCCCGCCGTCGTGGTCCGGTCCGCGCGCTGTTGCTCGTGCTGGTCGGGCTGATCGGCCTGGCGATGGTCGCGGGCCTGGCGGTGGTCGGGATCTGGTGGTTCGGTTTCCGGCAGGGCGCCACGGAGGAGTGCTCCGTGAAGACGGCCGCCGGCAGCGGCACGCTGGAGCTGCCGCAGGCCGCCAACGCGGCGACGATCGCCGCGGTGGCGCGTTCCCGGGGCCTGCCGGACCGGGCGACGGCGATCTCGCTGGCGACCGCGATGCAGGAGTCCAAGCTGCGCAACCTCGCGGGCGGCGACCGGGACTCGATCGGCCTGTTCCAGCAGCGGCCCTCGATGGGCTGGGGCACCCCGGAGCAGATCGCGGACCCGGTGTACGCGACCAACAAGTTCCTGGACGGTCTGGTCAAGGTGCCCGGCTACACCCGGCTGCCGCTGACCGACGCGGCCCAGGCGGTGCAGAAGAGCGGCTACCCGCAGGCGTACGCCAAGCACGAGACCAAGGCGACGCTGCTCACCTCGGCGCTGGCCGGCCGGGAGCCCGCCTCGTTCACCTGCGTGGTGAAGGACTACGCCAAGCCGGACCCGGCCGACTCGCCGTCGCCGACGGCGGGCGCGACGTCCGCCCCGGCCGCGCAGCCGGACCGCACCCAGGTGCTGTCCGACCGGGTGCGCCGGGAGTTCGGCAAGACGGTCAACCCGGCGGCCGGCTACGCCTCGACGATCAAGGGCGCGGAGAACGCCGTCGCGCTGACCCCGGACCCGGCCGCCGCCGCGCTGACCACCTCGGCGGACGCCGGGGCCGACGCCGGGGCGTCCGCCGAGCGGGCCAGCGGCTGGGAGGTGGCCCACTGGGCGGTCGCCCAGGCCCAGCAGCTGGGCATCGCGACGGTCGCCTACGACGGGAAGATCTGGCGCAAGTCCGAGTCCGAGGACGGCTGGCAGACCCAGACCTCGGGGACGTCGACCAAGCTCGTCCAGGTCACCCTGGCGCCGTACGGAAAGGGCTGACGCACTCACGTTCGGGTAGCCGCCGGACGGGTGATTCCGGTCAACCGCGGTGGACCGGCCGCCCGTTCCGGCGACCCCGGCCGGAGAACCGTCACTCCCCTTGCCCGGGGCGGCCCGACGGCCTCCCGCGGGGCCGGGACGGACGCCTGCTGCGGTCGTACGATCCGATGGTCGGTCAGGCGCGTTCCTTGCTCCGGCCGAAACCTTCTGGCTTCTCAAGCGGTAACAACGTCGTCCGCCAGGTCCCGTCCGCACCCGGATCGTCCACCCGGCGGACGGGACGGACCCAGACCCCTTCGAGGAGCCTCATGTCTCACCCCCTCACGCGCCGGATCGCCCAGGCCGCGCTCGTCGTGGCCGCCGGAGCGACCCCGCTGGTCGCGGCCGGCTCCGCGTCCGCCCTGGGCGGGGACGCCCTGCTTCCCAAAAGCGACCTCGCGGCGCCGCTGGGCCAGCTGACCAACACCGACACCGGTTCCACCCTGCAGCACACCACCCACCAGCTCGGCCAGGCCGCCGGCACCACCGGCGCGGCCACCGTCGCCGCCGGCGTACCGGCCTCCGCCGACGCCGCCGGGAACATCGTCGCCCACCAGCTCCCCGAGGCGAACGAGAAGGCCAGCTCGCTGACCGCCCCGGTGGACCAGACCGCCGCCACCACCGGCCAGCTCTCCGCCGTCACCCCGAGGGTCGCCTCGGCGCTCGCGGGCAAGCTCGGCGAGGCCGTCACCGGCAAGGGCATGGGCACCCGCAGCGCCAACGCCGGCAGCAGCCCGGTCGGCGGCCTCGGCCAGGCCGGTGCGCTCGCCCACGCGGTGCCCGGCGCCGACAAGCTCTCCGGCGCCGTCCCCGGCACCGACGCCCTCACCGGCGCGCTGCCCACCAGCGCCGTGGAGCGCGCCCTGCCGCTCGGCTCGGTCGAGCACGCGCTGCCCGGCGGCCTGCCCGCCACCGACGTCCTCGGCCTGGCCGAGCACGGCTCGGCCAACCGGCTCGGCGGCGCCGACCTCGGCCCGAACAACCCGCTGTCCGGCCTCACCAACTCGCTCGGCCCGGTCGGCGGCCTGCTGGGCGGCGTGAACGGCGGCAGCATCAGCGGCCTGCCGCTCTAGGTCCGCGGTCGACCGCGGCAGCCCCCGCCGCGGTCCGCACGCGCGGGAGGGGCCGGTGTTCCGTTCCGGAACACCGGCCCCTCCGTCGTACCCGCCGTCAGCGCGCCGCGGCCAGCCGCTCCACGGCCGCGGCGACCCGCTCGTCGGTCGCGGTGAACGCGACCCGGACGAAGCCGGCGCCGGACGGCCCGTAGAAGTCACCGGGCGCCACCAGGATGCCCAGCCCGGCCAGTTCGGCCACGGTCTCCCAGCACGGGCGGTCCTGGGTCGCCCACAGGTACAGGCTCGCCTCGGAGTGCTCGACCCGGAAGCCGTACGCCTCCAGCGCCGCCCGCAGCGCCGAGCGCCGGGCCGCGTACCGCTCCCGCTGCTCGGCCACGTGCGCGTCGTCGGCGAGCGCCGCGATCGTCGCCGCCTGGACGGGCGCCGGCACGATCATGCCGCCGTGCTTGCGCAGCCCCAGCAGCTCCTCGACCACCACCGGGTCGCCCGCCACGAAGGACGCGCGGTAGCCGGCCAGGTTGGAGCGCTTGGAGAGCGAGTGGACGGCCAGCAGGCCCTCGTGCTGTGTTCCGTCCCCGGGGTCCCCGCAGACGTCCGGGTGCAGGACGGAGACCGGTTCGGCCTCCCAGCCCAGCTCGAAGTAGCACTCGTCGCTGACCAGCAGCACCCGGTGCTCCCGGGCCCACTCGACGGCGCGGCGCAGCTCGTCCGCGCCGAGCACCCGGCCGGTCGGGTTGGACGGCGAGTTCACCCAGAGCAGGCGCACCCGGGAGCCGTCCAGCTCGTCCACCGAGTCGTACTCGACCGGCTCGGCGCCGCACAGCCGGGCGCCCACCTCGTAGGTCGGGTAGGCCAGTCGCGGGTAGGCGACCTGGTCGCCCGGGCCGAGGCCGAGCTGGGTCGGCAGCGAGGCCACCAGCTCCTTGGAGCCGACGGTCGGCAGGACGGCCCGCGGGCCGATCCCGGCGCCGCAGCGGCGGTTCAGCCAGCCGGCGATCGCCTCGCGCAGCTCCAGCGGGCCCCAGACGGTCGGGTACCCCGGCGTGTCGGTGTGGGCCGCCAGCGCCTTCTGGATCAGCTCGGGGACCGGGTCCACCGGGGTGCCGACGGAGAAGTCGCAGAGGCCACCGGGGTGGGCGACGGCGGTGGCCTTGTAGGGCTCCAGCTTGTCCCAGGGGAACACCGGGAGCCGGTCGGAAACGCGGCGCGCCGCCCCCGGGTGACCCGGGAACGGCGCGCGCGTGCTGTTGGTGTTCACAGCTCAGTAGCCACCGATCGTCAGTGGTCGGCGTTCTGCGGCGGCAGCGCGGCGATGAACGGGTGGTCCCGCTCGATCAGGCCGAGCTTGGAGGCGCCGCCGGGCGAACCCAGGTCGTCGAAGAACTCGACGTTCGCCTTGTAGTAGTCCTTCCACTCCTCCGGAGTGTCGTCCTCGTAGAAGATCGCCTCGACCGGGCAGACCGGCTCGCACGCGCCGCAGTCGACACACTCATCCGGGTGGATGTAGAGGGAGCGCTGGCCCTCGTAGATGCAGTCAACCGGGCACTCTTCGATGCACGCCTTGTCCTTCACGTCGACACAAGGCTGCGCGATGACGTAGGTCACGCTGTCGTTCCTCCTCGGAAGGGCCTGTCGGCCCGTTCTGTTCTGCTGCCGTGCGCGGTGTGAGCGCGGCGTCGTCGATGCCCGCCCCTAGTATCGCGGGTCGGAGCAGGCAAATGCACAGGAGGTGGCCGGATCATGACCCGAGACCAGCTGGAACGGCGTCCGGAAGTCCGGATAGATCGCTCTGACGTGGGTCTTCGCGTGTCCGTGCGGCGCCTCTCGGAGTTCGTGGACGACCGTCCGGTGTTCCGCGATGTGATCGGCGTGCTCACATCGTGGGACGATCACGGGCTCACGGTCGAGCCCCGGTCGGGCGGTCCGGTGACCTTCCCGGAGAAGCTGCTGGTCGCGGGCAAGGTCGTGCCGCTCTTCCCCGCGCGGCGCGCGGAGCTGCCCGCCGCCACGCCGGTCGAACTCCAGCGGACCGCCGGGCGCGGCTGGCCGGGCGTCGAGCAGGAGGCGCTCGGCGAGTGGACGCTGCGCGCCGCGGCCGGGTTCACCCAGCGCGCCAACTCCGTCCAGGCGCTCGGCGATCCGGGGACGCCGCTGCCCGCGGCCCTGGCCGCCGTCCGGGCCTGGTACGCGGCGCGCGGACTGCCCGCCCTGGTCGAGGTGATCACCCCCGGGACGGCCGACGACCTCAGGCCGCTGCTCGGCCCGCCGCGCTCCCCCACCCAGGTGCGCACCGCCCCGCTGGCCGCGCTCGCCCGGACCGGCACCGGGCACGGGCGCGTGCGGCTCGCGCGGACCGCGGGCGAGGACTGGATGTCCCTGTACGGGAAGCTGAGCGAGGACCCGGCGGCGCGCGAGGCGGCCCGCCGGGTGCTGCACGGCGGCCCCTCGGTCTGGTTCGCCACCGTCCCCGGCGCCCCCGGGCAGCCGCCGCTGGCGATCGGACGCTGCGTCATCGACGGCCCGTGGGCCTGCTTCGGCGCCATCGAGGTCCAGCCGTACGCCCGGCGGGCCGGACTGGCGACCGCGGTGATGGCGGTGCTCGCCGCCCGCGCGGCGGAGGAGGGGGCGAGCGGCGCGTACCTGCAGGTCGAGGCGGAGAACGACGGTGCGGGGGCGCTCTATGACGGACTCGGCTTCACGACCAGTCACACTTACCACTACGCGCTCCTCCCCCAGGAGTAGGCGCCCGACCGTTCCCTCCTGGTATGTCCGCTTGTCCGTCCGTCGTACGAAGGCCGTCGCCGTCACCGTGACCGAGCACAGCAGAGACCGCTTCCGGACCGCCGCCCGCTCCGAGCAGCCCGACCCGGTGCTGCTCTGCCTGCTCGCCGCCGCCGAGCACGACCCGGTCCTCGACCCGGGCGATCCGGGCGAACCGCCCGGCGTCGACACCCTGCTGGCCGCCTGCGAGGCCGCCCTCGACCGGCACGCGGCCGCCGTCCGGCTAGCCGTCGCCGAACGCTCGCCGTCCGGGCCGGAGGAGACCGCCGCACTGCTCGCCGCCGTGCTCGGCGGCCGGGAACGCTTCCACGGGCGCCAGTCCGACTACCGCCGGCTGGAGTCCTCGCTGCTGCCCGACGTCCTGCGGCGCCGTCGCGGACTGCCGATCATGCTCTCGCTGGTGTGGACGGCCGTCGGCCGCCGGGCCGGGCTCACCGTGCACGGCATCGCCCTGCCCGGCCACTTCATCGTCGCGGTCGGCGGCCCGGCCGGCGGCGAGGAGTACGTCCTCGCCGACCCCTTCCACGGCGGGCGGCTGCTCGACCCCGCCGACGTCGAGCGCCTGGTCGCCGCCTCCGGGCACGACTTCACCCCCGCGCTGCTCACCCCCGCCCAGCCGCTGGACATCGTGCTGCGGGTGCTCGGCAACATCCGGGCCTGGGCCGCCGACCGGCCCGAACAGGCCCGCACCCAGCTGTGGGCCACCGAACTCGCCCTGCTGCTCCCCCGGCACCCGGCCCAGCTCCGCCTGGAACGGGCCGAACTCCTGGTGCGGATGGGCGACTTCCTCGGCGGCTCGGCGGAGATGGACGACTACGCGCGGATCCTGGACGCCTTCGACCCGGACACCGCCGCCAAGGTCCGCCAGGAGGCCCGGGCGGCCCGCCACCGGCTCAACTGACCTGCCCCGAGAGGCGGTTACAGCCAGCCCTTCTCCCGGGCGATCCGGACCGCCTCGGTGCGGTTGCGCGCCTCGGTCTTCTGGATCGCCATCGAGAGGTAGTTGCGGACCGTCCCCTCCGACAGGTGCAGCCGCCTGGCGATGTCCGCGTTCACCGCGCCGTCCGCGGCCGCGCCCAGCACGTCCCGCTCGCGCGCGGTCAGCGGATTGGCGCCCTCGGCCAGCGCGGCCGCCGCCAGCGCCGGGTCGATCACCCGCTCGCCGCGCAGCACCCGGCGGATCGCCTCGGCCAGCTCGGACGCCGGCGCGTCCTTCACCAGGAAGGCGTCCGCCCCCGACTCCATCGCCCGGCGCAGGTAGCCGGGGCGGCCGAAGGTCGTCGCGATGACCACCCGCGTCCCCGGCGCCCGGCTGCGCAGCTCGGCGGCCGCCTCGATGCCCGTCATCCCCGGCATCTCGATGTCCAGCACGGCGACCTGCACCTCGTTCGCCAGCACCGCCGCCACCACCTCGTCCCCGCGGCCGACCTGCGCCACGACGTCGATGTCCCCCTCCAGCCCGAGCAGCGCCGCCAGCGCCTCCCGGACCATCCCCTGGTCCTCGGCGAGCAGCACGCGGATCGAGGGGCCGTTCTCTGCAGTACCCATGGCCACGACCTTAGAGGGAGAGGGGCTTGAGTCTCCGGCAGGGGGAGACCCCACAGTGGTGCCCATGGACGGCAGCGAAACGCTCTACTCGATCGGCGACCTCTCCCGGCGCACCGGACTCACCGTCAAGGCCATCCGGTTCTACGCCGACACCGGCCTGGTCCCGCCCACCGACCGCACCACCGCCGGCTACCGCCGCTACGACCTCCACGGCCTCGCCCGGCTGGACCTCGTCCGCACCCTGCGCGAACTCGGGCTCGACCTGCCCGCGATCCGCCGGGTGCTGGAGCGCCAGGCCCCGCTGCACGAGGTCGTCTCGGCGCACGCGGAGGCCCTGGAGGTGCAGATCCGCACCCTGCGGCTGCGCCGGGCCGTCCTGCTCGCCGTCGCCCAACGTTCGTCCACCCCCGAGGAGATGACACTCATGCACAAGCTCGCCCGACTGTCCGACGCCGAACGCCGCCGGCTCGTCCACGACTTCATCGACGAGACCTTCGGCGACCTGGACGCCAACCCCGAGTTCGTCGCCATGCTGCGCTCGGCGATGCCCGAACTGCCGGACGAACCGCGGCCGGAGCAGGTCGAGGCCTGGGTCGAGCTGGGCGAACTCGTCCAGGACCCGGACTTCCGGGCGGCGGTGCGGCGGATGGCCGAGCACCAGGCCGTCGAACGGGCGGACGGCGACCGGGGCGGGCTGCACGCGGCCCTGACCGGGACGGTACGGACGGTGGTCGGCGCGGCCCTGGCCGAGGGCATCACGCCCTCCTCCCCGGCCGCCGACCCCGTCCTGGACACCCTCACCGCCGCGTACGCCGAGACCTTCCGCCGCCCCGACGACCCCGCCCTCCGCTCGTGGCTGCTGGCCCGCCTCACCACGGCCGACGACCCGCGCGCCGAGCGCTACTGGCAGTTGCTGGCCGTCATCAACGGCTGGCCGGTGCCGGAGGGCCTGCGGGAGGTATTCGGATGGCTCACCGAAGCCCTGCGCAGCAGACTGACCGGATGCTGACCCTGGAACCCCTGCGCCCCGACCACGCCGCCGCCGTCCTCGCCTTCGAGCTCGCCAACCGCGCCTGGTTCGCCCGGACCGTGCCCGACCGCGGGGACGCCTACTTCACCGCGGCCGGGTTCGCCGAGCGCCACGCCGCCCTGCTCGCCGAACAGGCCGAGGGCACCGGCCGGTTCCACCTCGTCCTCGGCCCGGACGGCGCGCTGGTCGGCCGGATCAACCTGGTGGACCTCGTGGACGGCAGCGCCGAACTCGGCTACCGCGTCGCCGAGTCCGCCGCCGGGCAGGGCCTCGCCAAGGCCGCCGTCGCGCTGGTCTGCCGACTCGCCGCCGACGCCTACGGCCTGCACGCGCTGACCGCCGCCACCACCCTCGACAACCCGGCCTCCCGGGCCGTCCTGACCGGCAGCGGATTCACGGTCACCGGGCAGTGCCGGCTCGGCGGGCACCCGGGCCTGCGCTACCGCCGCGCCCTGGACGCTTCCTAGGAGGCCGTGGAGGCCCCGGGGGACGGGGCGGGCACCGGGCGCAGGGGGACCGAGGCCCGGATCCGGAAGCCCTTGCCGCGCTCCCCCGGGCCGGTCTCCAGCCGGCCGCCGACCAGGGCGAGGCGCTCCTCCAGTCCGGAGAGCCCGTTCCCCGGTTGGGACTTGCCCGGGCCGGGACCGTTGTCGGTGATCTCCAGGACGGCGTACCGCTCGCCGCCGCCGTCCCAGCTCTCGTCCGCCGTCACCGTGCAGACGGTGGCCCCCTCGCCGTGCCGGACGATGTTGGTGACCGCCTCGCGCAGCGCCCAGGCCAGCGCGCCCGCCTCCTCGTTGGCCAGCGACGGCCAGGCGTCCACCAGCTCCGGCGCGGCCTCCAGCCGGACCTGCGCGGCGGCCAGCGCCGTACGGGCGGCGGCGAGTTCGACCGGCAGGGTGGGGCGGCGGAAGCCGGTCACGGCCTCCCGCACGTCGATCAGCGACTGCCGGGCGACCTGCTCGATCTCGGCGACCTGCGCCCGCGCCGCCTCGTCCTTGCCCGCGTCCATGAAGCGGCCGGCCAGCTCGCTCTTGAGGGTGATCAGCGAGAGCGAGTGCCCGAGCAGGTCGTGCAGGTCGCGGGCGAGCCGCAGCCGCTCCTCGGAGGCGGCCAGGTGGGCGACCGCGGCCCGGGCCTCGCGCAGTTCCTTCATGGTGGTGACCAGCCGCTGCAGGCCGGTCATCGCGACGCCGGAGAGGAAGGCGCTGAGGGCGAAGGTGGTGGTGCTGTCGTTGTCGGCGTGGATCGCCAGGCCGGTCCCGGCGGTGAGCAGGGCCATCGCGACCAGGGCGCGCAGCGCGTGCTTCACCGGGGTGATCACCGCGAGGCACACCGAGGCGTAGATGAACATGGTCAGGAACGCGCCGCCGAGCACCGCGGCGGAGGCCACCGCGAGCACGATCATCGTCCCGACGACCACCTGGCAGGCCCGCGGCTTCATCCCCGCCTGCGAGCGGAAGATCACCAGCAGGACGTAGGCGGCCACGAAGACCGCCAGGCAGGCCCAGCCGAAGACCTGCTCGGCCCCGCTGTGCCCGCCGTTCAGCAGGCTGCTCGCCGGGTAGGCCAGGTAGGTCATCCACAGCAGCATCCAGGCGACCTTGACGGTCATCTGCCGCCGGGTCTCCACCGGGGCGCCCGGGACGTTCATGAAGGAGGCGCGCACCGGACCGGCCTCCCCCGGTTCGTCGGGGCGGTCGGTCCGGTGCGCGTCGGTCATGGTGGTCATCATGCCCGGCGGGCGTCACGCCGGTACAGCACCGCTGCGCCGGCCACGAACACCGCGAAGAAGGCGGCCAGTCCGGCGACCGCGGCCAGGTCCAGGGAGTGCCCGGGCTGGGTGAAGGTGGCCAGTTTGTTGTACAGGAACACCGGGTTGAAGCGGGCGAGGCCCTCCAGCGAGCCGCTCACCGGGAACCAGGTGCCGCCGAGCAGCGCCATCGCCATGTAGGTGATCATCACGATCGGCTGCACCGCGTCCGGTGCCGCCGCGTAGCCCAGCGCCACCCCCAGCGCGGCGAAGACGAAGCTGCCCAGCCAGAGCGCGGCCGCCAGCCCGATCCACTGCGGCGCGCTCAGCTGGACGCCCTGGACGGCCCCGACCGCGAAGACCACCAGGATCGCCGGCAGCGTGGTCACCGCGGTCGCCGTGATCTTGCCGACGGTGTACGCCCGGCCGGGCAGCGCGGTCAGCCGCAGCTGGCGCGTCCAGCCGCTCTTGCGCTCCAGCGAGATCCGCTGCGCGTTGCCGGTGAGCACCGCGCCGACCGCGCCGAAGGTGGCCATCGAGACCATGAAGTAGGTCTTCACGGGCAGGCCTCCGGCCTGGTTGCCGGAGCCGTAGGCGTTGATGAAGAAGACGTACATCAGCGCCGGGTAGAGCACCGTGAAGAACAGGTAGCGCCGGTTGCGGAGGGTCCGCAGGATCTCCAGCTTGATCAGGGTGGTCATCGCACGCTCTCCTTCTCGGCGTCGGCCCGGCGGTCCAGCTCGCCCGTGATGGTCAGGAAGGCCTGCTCCAGGCCGACCCCGGCGACCTCCAGGCCGCGCGGGTACAGGCCCGCCCGGTAGATCCCGGCGACGCCGGCGTCGGCGTCCGCGGTCCGGATCCGCACCGTCCGCACCCCCGGGACGCGGGCGGTGACGTCCAGCGCCTGCACGCCCGGCAGGGAGCGCAGCACGGCCTCGTCGAAGCGGACGTCCGCGGGGAGGTCGGCGTCGTGGAGCTCGAAGGCGATCCGGCGGGCCCCGGCGCGCGCCTTGATCTCGGCGGAGCTGCCGTCGGCGATCAGCCGGCCCCGGTGCAGCACCAGGACGCGGTCGGCGATCGAGTCGGCCTCCTCCAGGTAGTGGGTGGCGAACAGCACCGTGCGCCCGGCGTCGGCCTGCGCGCGCATGCTCGCCCAGAACGCCTGCCGGACGCTGACGTCCATGCCGGTGGTGGGCTCGTCCAGCACGATCAGGTCGCTGTCGCCGGCGATCGCCAGGGCGAAGCGGACCCGCTGCTCCTGGCCGCCGGACAGCTTGTCGACCCGGCGTTCGGCGATCTCCTCGATCCCGGCGTCGGCCAGCACCTCCGTGACCGGCCGGCCGCGCGGGTGCACCTTGCAGGCGAGCTCGACGATCTCGCGGACCTTGACGTCGGTCATCAGCCCGCCGCTCTGCAGCATCGCGCCGACCCGGCCGTCCGCGATCGCCGCCCGCGGGGTGGCGCCGAACAGCGTGACGCTGCCCTGGTCGGGTTCGCGCAGGCCGAGCAGCAGGTCCAGGCTGGTGGACTTCCCGGCGCCGTTCGGGCCGAGCAGGGCGACGGTCTCGCCCGGCCGCAGCACGAGGTCCAGGCCGTCCACGGCGCGCACCCGCCCGTAGCTCTTGCCGACGCCGCGGAAGGCGGCCACCTCGGTAACCATCGCCCGGCTCCTCTCCCTGGTGGGGTCCGGTGCGGAGCTGTCCGCACCACCCCAGGGTCCCGCCGGGGCCGGGGCCGGCGGCAGTGTCGGCCGTCGTGCCTTCGGTATGACGGATGTCATGCCGAAGGCACGACGGCCCGGGCGGCTACAGGCCCAGCGAGCGCTTCACGAAGTCGACCTGGAGCAGCAGCAGGTTCTCCGCGACCTCCTCCTGCGGGGTCATGTGGGTGACGCCCGACAGCGGCAGCACGGTGTGCGGGCGCCCGGCGGCCAGCAGCGCCGAGGAGAGCCGCAGGGTGTGGGCGGCCACCACGTTGTCGTCGGCCAGGCCGTGGATGATCATCAGCGGGCGTTCCAGCCCGGCCGCGTACCCGTTCAGCGAGTTCGCCGCGTACACCTCGGGCCGCTCGGCCGGGTGGCCCAGGTAGCGCTCGGTGTAGTGGGTGTCGTACAGCTCCCAGTCGGTCACCGGGGCCCCGGCCACCGCCGCGTGGAACACGTCGGGGCGGCGCAGCACGGCGAGCGCGGCGAGGTAGCCGCCGTACGACCAGCCGCGGATCGCGACCCGGTCGAGGTCCAGCGGGAACTCGTCGGCCAGCGCCCGCAGCGCCTCCACCTGGTCGTCCAGGGTGGCCCCGGCGAAGTCGAAGGCGATGGACTTCTCCCAGGCCGGGCCGCGCCCGGGGGTGCCGCGGCCGTCGGCGACGACCACCGCGAAGCCCTGGTCGGCGAACCACTGCGAGTTGAGGTGCGGGTTGTGCGCCTGGACGACGCGCTGGCCGTGCGGGCCGCCGTACGGGTCCATCAGGACGGGCAGCAGGCCGTCGCGCTCGCGGTCGTAGCCGGTGGGCAGGAACACGGCGGCCGGGATGCGGCGCTCGCCCGCGAAGCGGAAGACCGGGCGGGCGGTGATGGCCGGGGTCTCGGCGTACGAGGCGACGGTGGCGACGTCGTCGACCACCACGCCCTCCGGCAGGTCGCGGGCGACCTGCACCAGCGTGCCGGGCAGGTCGGGCTCGGCGGTGGCCCGGACGGTGATCCCGCCGGCGTGCACCGCGCTGGTGACGGAGGTGAACGGGCGGCCGTTGGCGGACTCCCAGGCCAGCTCCTTGCCGTCGTGGCTGATCCGGCCGACGGCGATCCAGCCGGGCTCGGGGTCGCTCTCCTCGGCGCCGCCGGAGGCGCTGAAGAACACCTCCCGCGCGGTGACCGCGACCACCGACCGCACGTGCAGGTCGGCCCCGGTGACGGCCTGGTCGCCGACCACCAGCGCCCGCACCCCGCCCTGGTCGGAGATCCGGACCAGCTTGCCGTCCGGGGTCCAGGCCGGCACGCCCGGGAAGGCCTCCAGCCAGACCTCGTCGTGCTCCTCGAACAGCACCTCGGTGGCGCCGGTGGTCACGTCCAGACCGAGGACCCGCTGGGCGCGCTGGTCCCGGGACTGGACGAGCAGCAGCGGCACGCCGCCCTCGGACCAGTGCACCCGGGCCAGGTACGGGAACGCCGCGTGGTCCCAGGAGACCTCGGTGCGTCCGCCGTGCAGGTCGAGCACCCAGAGCCCGACCTCGGCGTTGGCGGTGCCGGCCGCCGGGTAGGCGACCTCGGCGGGCTCGCGGTCCGGGTTGGCCGGGTCGGCGATCCACCAGCGGCGCACCGGGCTGTCGTCGGCGCGCTCGGCCAGCAGCCGCTCGCCGTCCGGGGACCACCAGAAGCCGCGGGTGCGGTCGATCTCCTCCTGGGCGATGAACTCGGCCTGGCCCCAGGTGACGTTCGGGCCGTCCGGCTCGGCGAGCGCCCGGTCGCCGCCGCCGTCGGTGCGGGTCAGCCGCAGTTCGCCGGCGGTGTTGGCGTAGGCGACGTGGGCGCCGTCCGGGGAGAGCCGCGGGTCCAGCAGCGGGCCCACGGCGGGCAGTTCGGCGGTGGTGCCGGCGGCCAGGTCGGCGGTGAACAGCCGGCCGGAGAGCGCGAAGGCGGCCCGGTCGCCGGCGGCGTCCAGGGCGTAGCCGACGATGCCGGCCGAGCTCTCCCGGCTGCGTTCGCGGCGCGCCTTCTCGGCCGGCGAGAGGTCCTCCTCGCTGCCGCCGAGCAGCACCGCCGGGTCGGCGGCGATCCGCTCCTCGCCGGTGGCGGTGTCGAGGGTCCAGAGCAGGTTGGCCCGGTCGCCGCCCGAGCGCGAGCGCAGGAAGACGACCCGCGAGCCGTCGGGTACGACGGAGAAGGAGCGGGGGGCGCCGACGGTGTAGCGCAGGGTCCGCGCGTACTGCCGGGGGAAGGTGTCCGCAGGAGTGTGGGAGGTCATGGCACCAGACCCTACGACGGGCGACTGCCACGGCCGGGTGACTGACGATCACTCGTTCGGAGCATCACCCCCGAGTACGCCTCGGAGGGCCCCGCACCCCCTCCGACCGGCCCGTGCGCCCCACGAGTGCCTCCTTGCCCCGGCGCGCGCGGACTCACTGAATGTAATGCTCCCCTTACCCATCGGGTATGACTGGTCAGGCGAGTGATTGTCGGGCCCCGTCCCGGGCCCGCCGGCCACCCGGCCCCGATTCCCGTACGGTCCCACCGCCGCCCTCCCCCGGGGGCCGGCGCCCGAGAAGGGGTGTGAGCCCACATGGCCATGAACATCTCCGCAGCCGTGCTGATGCTCGTCATCGTGGTGGTGCTGATCCGCCGCTCCGGCCTCAAGCTGGCGCACGCGATCGTCTGCGCACTGCTCGGCTTCTACCTGGCGTCCAGCTCGATCGCACCGTCGATCAGCCAGTTCACCAGCAACCTCGCCGGGATGATCAACGGCCTCAAGCTCTGACCCCGCAGCGCGGTCGTTAGGCTTCCTCCCATGACCGCGACTACCGGCCGCAGCCTCCTCCTGGTGCACGCCCACCCCGACGACGAGTCGATCGGCAACGGCGCCACCATGGCCAGGTACGCCGCCGAGGGCGCCCGGGTGACGCTGGTGACCTGCACCCTCGGCGAGGGCGGCGAGGTGATCCCGCCCGCGCTGGCCCACCTGACGGCCGATCGGGACGACACCCTCGGCGCCCACCGGATCGGCGAGCTGACCGCGGCGATGCGCGCGCTCGGCGTCACGGACTTCCGCTTCCTCGGCGGGCCGGGGCGCTACCGCGACTCCGGGATGATGGGCGTGCCCGAGAACGACGCCCCCGGCTGCTTCTGGCGGGCCGACGTCGACGAGGCGGCGGGCCACCTGGTCGCGGTGATCCGCGAGGTGCGGCCGCAGGTGCTGGTCACGTACGACGAGAACGGCGGCTACGGGCACCCGGACCACATCCAGGCGCACCGGGTCGCGATGCGCGCGTACGAGCTGGCCGCCGACCCGGCGCACGCCCCGGAGGCGGGCGCTCCCTGGCGGATCGCCAAGGTGTACTGGAACCGGATGCCCCGCTCGGTGCTGGACGCCGGCCTCGCCGCCACCGCGGCCGAGGCGCGCTTCCCGGGCGTCGCGCTCCCCGGCGACGTCCCCGGGGTGGTGGCCGACGAGGTGGTCACCACCGTGCTGGACGGCACCGGCTACGCCGCCCCCAAGACCGCCGCACTGACCGCGCACGCCACCCAGATCACCGTGGCCGGCGACTCCTTCGCGCTCTCCAACCACCTCGGCCAGCCCCTGTTCGCCACCGAGTACTACCAGTTGGTACGCGGCCAGGCCGGGCCGGAGCGGCCCGAGCACGACCTCTTCGCGGGCCTCGGCGCCGACGCCACGGGCCCGGGAACCGACCCGACAGGCCCGGGAACCGACCCGGCCCCGAGCGAGGGGAACGCCCGATGACCGCGCCCGCCGCCAAGCCGAGGACCCGATCGGTCGCGGCCACCGTGCTCGGCACCCGCGAGGAGCGGCTGGCCGAGCCCCAACCCCCGCGCGCCGCCCGGATCGCGGCGTATGTCCTGTTCTTCCTGCTGGGCATCGCGGTGTCGGTGTGCGGATCCTTTGTGCAGGCCCTGTGGCCGCCCGTGGGAGTTCTGCTGGCGCTCGCCGCCACCGCCGCGACCTTCTACGCCGGCCTGCGGGTCACCGGCACCAAGCTGGGCGCCGGGATGCCCGCCGGCGGCTGGTTCCTGGCGATGCTGCTGCTGATGGTGCCCCGGCCGGAGGGCGACAACGTGCTCTGGTCCAATGCCACATCGCTGGCCTGGCTGTTCGTCGGCTCGATCCTGGGCGTGATCTGCGCCACCCTGCCCACCCGCACCAGCTGGTTCCCCGGCGTCCCCAACCCCAAGCGCTGAACCCGGCGGGCGGCCGCGTACGGTAGCGCACACAACGCGCAGTCAGGACCACTCCGCCGTACTCTCATACCGGAGGAACCGGACGTATCAGGATCTGTCCGAAGCCGTTCACCGCTCAGTTCTTCCCAGTATGGTGGTCCCGCAGTACGTCGTACCCGACCGCCGTTTGCCCCAGGCCCGGCGACCACGAACCGCGGTCGCGCCGCACGGCCCGCCCGCGAACCCGGAGCAGAGCAGCATTGAGCAGCCGCGAATCTGACAACGCCAACCCGACGCCCCGGCGCACGGGTCCGGACGCCTACCCGTCGGGCACGCCGCCCTACGGCACCCCGGCGGGCCCCGGCGGTGACCGGGCCGACACCGGGTCGGGCGGCGAGGACGACGGTCCGAAGACCGAGACGACCCTGACCACCAGGGTCCGGATCAACATCCCCGGCTCGCGCCCGATCCCGCCGGTCGTCGTCCGCAGCACCGTCAAGAACGAGACCGCCCGGGGCGACGACGGCCCGGCCGACCCGTTCGCGCCGGGCACCGAGCCGGGCGGCCCGCGACACCGCTCCGCACCCGCCTCGCCCGTCCTCGGCGTGATGGAGGGCGGCTCCGGCTCCGCCACCCCGCCCAACCTGCCGCCGGAGTGGCAGATCCCGCCGATCCCGCCGGCGACCTCGGAGTCCGAGTCCACCGGCGCGTGGTTCCGGCCGCGGCAGAAGAAGGCGCCGGCCGCCGAACCCGCCCCGGCCGCCGTGCCGGTCGGCGCCCCGAGCGTCCCGAGCACGCCGGAGGCCCCGGCCGTGCCCGGCCCCGGCGCCGAGGCCCGGCCGCAGTCCGCCCCGAACGGCGCCCGCCCGGCGCCGGACGCCGGCGCCGCCCGGCCGAACGGCCGCCCGCTGCCCACCCGGGGCCAGGCCCCGCACCAGGGCGCCGCCCCGGCCGCCCCCGCCTCGCCCTACGGCGCCGGGGGCCCGGCCGAGGAGCCCGGGGTGTACGAGAGCGCCGACCCGTTCGCACCGGTCGCCGATCCGTTCGCCCCGACCGGCCCGACCGGCCCCGCCGCCGCCGGCGCGCGCGGCCGCGGCGACCAGCGCGGCCCGCGCGGCAGCCGTCCGCAGCAGCCGTCGCCGCACCAGCAGGGCGGCCCCCAGCAGGGCGGGCTGCCCCAAGGCGGCCTCCAGCAGGGCGGCGCCCCGCAGGGCGGGTTCCCACCGAGCGGGCTGCCGCAGAACGGCTTCCCGCAGGCCGAGCCCGGCCCGGAGGACACCTCGGTGGACGGCTTCGCGCCGATCCGCGAGCACGGCGCGCCCCCGGCCGCCATACCCGGCCTGCCCCGGAACGGCACCGCGCCGAACGGCACCGCCCCGAACGGCGCTGTCCCGAACGGCACCGCCCCGAACGGCGCTGTCCCGAACGGCGCTGTCCCGAACGGCGCTGTCCCGAACGGCACCGCGCCGCACGGCAGCCCGAACGGCGGCGGCCCGGACGGCTTCGACGGCCGTCCGCAGCCGGGCCTGTTCGCCTCCGCCCCGACCGGTGCCGACCCGTTCGCCACCCAGCGCCCGGCCGCCCCCGGCCAGGACCCCTTCGCCACCCCGGCGGGCCCCGGCGGGCTCTTCCCCGGCGCGCCCCAGCCCGGCTCCCAGCCGGCCCCGCAGCCCGCCCCCGGCGGGCCCCGGCGGGCGGGTCGTGACCCGGAGGCCACCGAGGTCACCCCGCTGCCCGCCCCCGGCCCCCAGGGCGCGGCGGACGGTCCCGGCGCCCAGGTCGACGCCGCCCCGTTCCTCCCCGGCGCCGTCCCCGGGCCGGCTCCCACGTCCGGCCCGGCACCCGCCAAGACCGAGCCGGCCGCCCCGGCCAACGGCAAGGGCAAGGGCAAGGCGAAGGCCAAGCGCGGCGGCCCGAAGAAGCTGGTCAAGCTCGGCGTCTACGCCGTCGGCGGGGTGTTCTTCCTCGGCGCCGCCGCCTACGGCACCGGCCTGATGCTCAACCAGTCCGACATCCCCAAGGGCACCGTGGTGCTCGGCACGGACATCGGCGGCAACGGCCGTGACCAGGCGATCCACGCGCTGGACGCCTCGGTCGGCAAGGCCGGGCAGCAGCCGCTCAAGCTCAAGATCGGCGACCAGAGCGTCGACCTGGACCCGACGGTCGCCGGCCTGAGCTTCGACACCACGGCCACCGTGGACGGCCTCGCCGCGCACAGCTACAACCCGGTCACCGTGATCACGTCGATCCAGGGCGGCACCAAGGCCGTCGCCCCGGAGGTCCGGGTCGACCGCGCCAAGCTCAAGGCCGCGCTGGACTCGCTGGCGGTCGGCTCGGGCCAGGGCCTGCAGGAGGGCTACGTCAAGTTCGCCGACAACGGCGACCCGGTCGTCGTCCCCGGCAAGGCCGGTCAGGCGGTGGACACCAACGCCGCGCTGGACGTGATCGAGCAGGCCTACCGCGACCGCGCCGCCGGCAAGCCGGACCAGCCGATCGCGCTGGCCGTCACGGCCGCCCAGCCGAAGGTCTCCACCCAGGCCCTCCAGGCCGCCGCGGACAGCCTCGGCAAGCAGGTCACCAGCGGGAAGATCCACGTCGTGGCCGGTGCCAAGACCTGGGACTTCGGCCCGAAGACCGCGGCCAAGGCGCTCACCCTGGCCCCGGACGCCTCCGGCAAGATCGCGCCCAAGTGGGACCTCGACGCGCTGGGCTCCCTGCTCAACGGCGCGTTCGACAAGGTGAAGGCCAAGAGGAACGGCCAGACCGCCGCGATCACCACCCAGGACGTCGCGGACGCCGTCACCTCGCTGTTCGACAAGACCGGTGACAAGGAACGCACCTTCAAGTTCACCGTTGCCTGACGTCTGACGCCTGACGCCTGACGCCCGGACGCCGGACGGCACCCACCGTCCGACGGCACCGGCCGACGAGCCGGGCACGAACGAGGGGCGGGGCCGCCGCACCGCACGGTCGCGGCCGTCCCGCCCCTCGACAACTCCCCCTCCCGTCAGCAAGATGTGACGCCACACCATCCGTCACAGTCACCCCGGGAGCCACGCCGATGGGCCGCCGCAGCCTCCAGCACCACCGGACGGCACTGCTCGCCGGCCTCACCGTCCTGACGCTCTCCCTCGCGCTCTGCTCCTGCTCCGCGGGGTCGGACGGCACCGTCGCGGACGCCCCGGTCGCCGCCACCGGGGTGCCCAAGCTGACCTCGGTCGACATCAACGCCCACGACCGCGCCCGGCTGCGCCAGGGCGGCACCCTGAACCTGGCGATCTCCCAGTTCTCCCACCAGTGGTCGCCGATCCACACCGACGGCACCGAGTCCTCGACCGTCGCGGTCGGCAAGCCGCTGCTGCCGACCTTCTTCCGCTCCGACGCGGCGGGCACCCAGACCGTCAACCCGGCCTACCTCCAGGAGGCCCACGCCGAGCTCAGGGACGGCCACCAGGTGGTCACCTGGACGCTCAACCCGAAGGCCCACTGGTCCGACGGCACCCCGATCACCTGGCGCGACATCGAGGCCAACTGGCACGCCATGAACGGCAAGGACCCGGCGTACCGGCCCTCCAGCACCTCCGGCTTCGAGCTGGTCAGCTCGGTCGAGCGGGGCAAGGACGACTTCCAGGCCGTGATGACCTTCGACCGGCCGTTCTCCGAGTGGCAGTCGATGTTCAACGGCGCCGCCAACGCGCCGCTGCTGCCCGCGAGCAAGGTGTCCACCCCGGAGTCGTTCAACTCGGCCTACCTGGACGCCATCCCGCTCACCGCCGGCCCCTTCAAGGTCGAGCGGCTGGACCCGTCGGCGCAGACCGTCACCCTGGTCGCCGACCCGACCTGGTGGGGCGACAAGCCGGTGCTGGACCGGATCGTCTTCCACGCCATGCTGCCCGACGCGATGCGCACCGCCTTCGCCAAGGGCGAGATCGACCTCCTCAACAACGGTCCGGACCTGGCCGGCTACCAGGTCATCAGGAACACCAAGGGGGCGGCCGTGCGCCGGGCCGGCGGGCCGGACTTCCGCCAGCTCACCCTGAACGCCCGCAACCCCGTGCTCGCCGACGCGACCGTCCGCCAGGCCGTCCTCCAGGCGATCAACCGGGACGCCCTGATCCGCACCGACCTCAACGGCCTGGACTGGCCCGCCGTCCCGCTCAACAACCACCTGCTGGTCGCCAACCAGAACGGCTACCGCGACAACTCCCTGGGGCTGTCGCGCTTCGACCCGGCCGAGGCCGCCCGCAAGCTGGACGCGGCGGGCTGGAAGCTCGACGGCGAGGTGCGGAAGAAGGACGGCCACGAGCTGAACCTGCGGATGGTCGTCCCCGCCGGGGTGGCCGTGGCCCAGAACGAGACGGCCTCGGTGTCGAGGATGCTCAAGGACGTCGGCATCAAGGTCACCCCGGTGACCGCCGCCCCCAACGAGTTCTTCGACAAGTACGTCAACCGCAACGACTTCGACATCGCCGTCTACGCGCTGCTCGGCACCCCGTTCCCGGCCAGCGGCAGCCGCGCGAGCTACGCCCAGAACAGCTCCACCAACCGGGCCGGCGCCGGCAGCTCCGCGGTGGACGCCGCGCTCGACCGGGCCGCCGGCGCCACCGACGCCGGCACCGCCTCCGAGGCGATCAACCAGGCCGACGGCGAGCTCTGGAAGGTGGCCGGCGTCCTGCCGCTCTACCAGCGCCCGCAGCTGTACGGCGCCCGCGCCGACCTCGCCAACATCGGCGCCCAGGGCCTGTCCGACATCGTCTGGGAGAACGTCGGCTTCACCAAGTAGCGCCCCGGCGCCCGGCCGGTCTCAGCCGTGCAGGGTCTCCCGCCAGTAGTGGCAGGCGCTGCGGCGGCCGGGCAGCTCGGCCCCCTCCGCGTCCGCCACCGGTACCAGCGGCGGGAGTTCGGTCAGGCAGCGGTCCTGCACCCGGTCGCAGCGGGGGTTGAACGCGCAGCCCTCCGGGATGCGCAGCAGGCTGGGCGGCAGGCCCTTGATGGCGTGCAGGTCCTGGCCCTTCTGGTCCAGCCGGGGGATGGAGTCCAGCAGTCCCCGGGTGTACGGGTGCGCGGGCCGGGCGTACAACTGGTGCACGGGGGCGGTCTCGACGATCCGGCCCGCGTACATCACGGCGATCTTGTCCGCGACGTCGGCGACCACGCCGAGGTCGTGGGTGATCAGGATCAGGCCCATGTTGAACTCGGCCTGCAACTCGGCCAGCAGGTCCATCACCTGGGCCTGAACGGTGACGTCCAGCGCGGTGGTGGGCTCGTCGGCGATGATCAGGTCCGGCTCCAGGGACAGCGCCATCGCGATCATGATGCGCTGGCGCATGCCGCCGGAGAACTGGTGCGGGTAGTCGCCGACCCGCTGCTTGGCCGCCGGGATGCGCACCCGCTCCATCAGCTCGACGGCCTTCACCTTCGCCTCGGCGCGCGACAGCCCCTGGTGCACCCGGAACATCTCGCCCAGCTGGTAGCCCACGCTGAGCACCGGGTTGAGCGCGGACAGCGCGTCCTGGAAGATCATCGCGATCTGCCGGCCCCGGACGGTCCGCCGGAGCCGGGGGCTCATGGTCAGCAGGTCGTCACCCCGGAACAGGATCCGGCCCGAGGTGATCCGGCCGGGCGGCACGTCCAGGATGCCCATGATCGCCTGCGCCGTCACCGACTTCCCGGAACCGGACTCGCCCAGCACCGCCAGCGTCTCCCCCGCCGCCACCGAGTAGCTCACCCCGTTGACGGCCCTGGCGACGCCGTCCTGGGTGTGGAACTCGATGTGCAGGTCCTCGACCTCCAGCAACGGCGTCCCGGGCACCAGGTTCTCCCGTCCGCCGCCGACCACCTCGACCGCATCCATCCGGGCAGGCCTCCTCAGCGCAGCAGCGACCATCGACAGCCAGGCGCAGTGCAACTATCAAGGAACGGAGTGCACTTGGGGAGTGCGCGGCAGATCTCGGTTCCATCACGGCGAAGGGCGCGCCCCCGGTACGAGGACGCGCCCTTCGGTGGCAGGGGGTCAGGGGGTGCCCGGCCCGCTCCCGTTCTGCGCCGTGTCCTGCCCGCTCCCGCGCTCCGCGGCGAAGTGACACGCCGAGTCGTGCACCGCGGCGCCGTTCAGCCAGCCCGGCGCGGCCAGCAGCGGCACCTCCACCGAGCACCGCTCCTGCGCCTTCCAGCAGCGGGTGCGGAACCGGCACCCCGAGGGCGGGTTGGCCGGCGAGGGCACGTCCCCGGTGAGCACGATCCGGTCCCGGCTCTCGCGCGCCGTCGGGTCCGGCACCGGCACCGCCGACAGCAGCGCCTGGGTGTACGGGTGGGTCGCGTGGTCGTAGATCTCCAGGTCGCTGCCGAGCTCGACCATCTTCCCCAGGTACATCACCCCCACCCGGTCGGAGATGTGCCGGACGATGGAGAGGTCGTGGGCGATGAACATGTACGAGAGGTTGAACTCGCCCTGCAGCTGCTCCAGCAGGTTGATCACCTGCGCCTGCACGGACACGTCCAGCGCGGAGACCGGCTCGTCGCAGATGATGATCTCCGGCTTGAGCGCCAACCCCCGTGCGATGCCGATGCGTTGGCGCTGGCCGCCGGAGAACTGGTGCGGGTACCGGTTGATGTACTCCGGGTTGAGCCCGACCACGTCCAGCAGGTCCTGGACGGCCTTGCGGCGGTCGCCCTTGGGCGCCACCTCGGGGTGGATCTCGAACGGCTCACCGATGATGTCGCCGACCGTCATCCGCGGGTTCAGCGAGGTGTACGGGTCCTGGAACACCATCTGGATGTTGCGCCGGACGGCCTTCAACCCGGCCCCGGAGAGCCGGGAGATCTCCTCGCCCTTGTAGCGGACGGACCCTCCGGTGGCCGGCTCCAGGTTCATCAGCACCTTGGCCAGCGTGGACTTGCCGCAGCCGGACTCGCCGACGATGCCGAGCGTCTCGCCCTGCATCAGGTCGAAGCTGACCCCGTCCACCGCCTTGACCGCGCCGACCTGCTTCCTGAACAGCACGCCCTTGGTCAGCGGGAAGTGCTTGACCAGGTCCCGGACCTCCAGGATCGGCTCGCCGCGCGGCACCGGCTGCTCGAAGGCGACCTCCTCCGGCACCGCCACGCCCATCGCGCTGGCCCCGTTAACGGCCATGGAGGGTCTCCTTCCAGAAGAAGCAGGCGCTGCCGCGACCCTCCAGCGGGGTGCCGTCCTCCTCGGTGACCGGGAACAGCTCCGGCACCTCGGCCCGGCAGACGTCCTGCGCCCGCGGGCAGCGGGGGTTGAAGGCGCAGCCCGGGGGGATCCGCAGCAGGTTGGGCGGCAGGCCCTTGATGGCGTAGAGCTCGTGGCCCTTCTGGTCCAGCCGGGGGATGGAGTCCAGCAGGCCGCGGGTGTACGGGTGCGCGGGCCGGGCGTACAGCTCGTGCACGGGCGCCGTCTCGACGATCCGGCCCGCGTACATCACGGCGATCTTGTCCGCGACGTCGGCGACCACGCCCAGGTCGTGGGTGATCAGGATGAGCCCCATGTGGAACTCGGCCTGGAGCTCCGCCAGCAGGTCCATCACCTGGGCCTGCACCGTGACGTCCAGCGCGGTGGTGGGCTCGTCGGCGATGATCAGGTCCGGCTCCAGGGCCAGCGCCATGGCGATCATGATGCGCTGGCGCATGCCGCCGGAGAACTGGTGCGGGTAGTCGTTCACCCGCTGCTTGGCCGCCGGGATGCGCACCCGCTCCATCAGCTCGACGGCCTTGGCCTTCGCCTCGGCCCGGGAGACGCCCTGGTGCGCCCGGAACATCTCGCCGAGCTGGTAGCCCACGCTGAGCACCGGGTTGAGGGCGGACAGCGCGTCCTGGAAGATCATCGCGATCTTCCGGCCGCGGATCCTGCGCCGCTCCTCCTTGCCCATCGTCAACATGTCCTGGCCGCGGAAGCGGATCTCCCCGCGCGGGATCCGGGCCGGCGGCATGTCCAGGATGCCCATGATCGCCTGGGCGGTCACCGACTTCCCGGAGCCGGACTCGCCCAGCACCGCCAGCGTCTCCCCGGCCCGGACGGTGTAGTTGACCCCGTTGACGGCCTTGGCGACGCCGTCCCGGGTGACGAACTCGACGTGCAGGTCCCGCACGTCGAGCAGCGGCCCCTCGTAGGGCGTCTGCCGTTCCTGCCCGGTGGTGTCCACAGCTGTACTCACGATGCGCTCCCCTCGCTCAGCGAAGCTTCGGGTCGAGGGCGTCGCGCACCGCGTCGCCCAGCATGATGAAGGCCAGCACGGTGACGGAGAGCGCCGCGGCCGGGAAGAACAGCACGTACGGCGCCGTGCGGATCACCTTCTGGGCGGAGGAGATGTCGATGCCCCAGGAGATGGTCGGGTCCTGGAGGCCGATGCCGAGGAAGCTCAGCGTGGCCTCGGCCGCGATGTAGCCGCCGAGCGCGATGGTGGCGACCACGATCACCGGGGCGATCGCGTTCGGCAGGATGTGCCGGAACATCAGCCGCCCCGTCCCGGCGCCGAGCGCCCGGCCGGCCACCACGTAGTCGGCCTGTTTGACGGTCAGCACCGCGCCGCGCATGACGCGGGCGATCTGGGTCCAGCCGAGCACGCCGAGGGCGATGACCACGCTCCAGACCGTGCGGGTGGCGAAGGCGTTCAGCAGCACCAGGGCGCCGAGCAGCAGCGGGATGCCGAAGAAGATGTCGATGATCCGGGAGATCACCGCGTCCACGGCGCCGCCGAAGTACCCGGCGACCATGCCGGTCAGCCCGCCGAGCACGGTGACCGCGGCGGTCACGAAGATGCCGACGGTGATCGAGGCGCGGGCGCCGTAGATGACCCGGGCGAAGATGGAGCGGCCCTGGGCGTCGTAGCCGAACCAGCCGGTGCCGAAGACGTCGCCCCAGGCGGGCCGGCGCAGGTAGTCGTTCACCAGGTCGGCCTTGCGCGGGTCGGCGTCGGTGAAGGCGTACGGGAAGACCGCCATCACCACCAGCAGCAGGATCAGCACCGCGGAGATCAGGAAGATCGGCCGCCGGCGCAGGTCCCGCCAGGCGTCGCCCCAGAGGCTGCGGGCTTCCTCCCGCTTCTCCACGTCGGGTTCGACCAGGGTCTCCTGCTCGACCGCCATGCCCTGCTCGCCCGCGTAGTCCAGGCGTGCGACGCCGGGCTTGGGGTGCGGCTTGGGCGAGTCCTCGTCGTGGATGTCAGGCATAGCGGATCCTCGGGTCCAGGACCGCGTAGAGCAGGTCGACGAGCAGGCTGGCGACCAGGTAGACGATCACCAGGACGGTCACGATGCCGACCACGGTGGGCCCTTCCTTCGTGTTGATCGCCCGGTACAGGACGTTGCCGATGCCCTGCACGTTGAAGATGCCCTCGGTGACGATCGCGCCGCCCATCAGGGCGCCCAGGTCGGTGCCGAGGAAGGTGACCACCGGGATCAGCGAGTTGCGCAGCAGGTGGCGCAGGATGATGGTGCGCCGGGGCAGGCCCTTGGCGACGGCGGTGCGCATGTAGTCGGCCCGCAGGTTCTCGCCGATCGAGGTCCGGGTCAGCCGGGCCACGTAGGCGAGCGAGAGCGAGCCCAGCACCACGGCGGGCAGGACGAGTTGGGAGAGGTCGTAGCTGTCCTGCACGGTCGGGGTGACCCAGCCCAGATTGGTGGCGAAGATCGTCTGCGCGATGTACGCCAGCACGAAGACCGGGATCGAGATCACCACCAGGGTCAGCACCAGCACCAGGGTGTCCGCGATGCTGCCGCGCCACAGTCCGGAGACCAGGCCGAGGGCGAGGCCGAGGACCAGCTCGAACACGAAGGCCAGCAGCGCGAGCCGGATGGTGACCGGGAAGGCCCCGGCCATGATGTCGGAGACCGGGCGGCCGGTGAAGCTGGTGCCGAAGTCGCCCTGGAACAGGTTCGCCATGTAGTGCAGGTACTGCTTCCAGACCGGTTGGTCGAGGAAGTACTTGTGCTTGATGCTGGCCACCACGGCCGGGTCGGCCGCCTTCTCCCCGAACAGCGCCGTCACCGGGTCTCCGGGCAGCGTGTAGACCATCAGGAAGATCAGCAGCGTGGTGCCGAAGAACACCGGGATCATCTGCAGCACCCGCCGCAGCACGTAACTGCCCATCCGAGCCTCCTTCCAGGGCGTGACCCGGCCGGGGGCGACCGGCCGGGAGGACCGGGCCCCGCCCTCCGTGCGGGGAGGGCGGGGCCGCGTGGGGGGCGGGTCAGCCCTTGACCTCGACCTGGGTCCAGGCCGGGTTGCCGAAGGAGTCGAACTTCACGTTCTGCACCTTGTTCGAGTAGCCCGAGTTGGTGCGGTAGTACCAGAGCGGGATGGCCGGCATGCCGCTCGGCAGCACCGCCTCGGCCTGCTGGTAGCCGGTCACCGTGTCGGCGACGCTGGCGGCCTCGTCGGCCTTGGTGGCGGCGTCGTCGAACTGCGGGTTGCTGTAGCCGAAGTCGTTGGAGGCCGCGCCGGTGCGGTAGACGTCGGAGAGGAAGTTGGCGTTCAGCGGGTAGTCCTGCACCCAGCCGGTGCGGAAGGCGCCGTTGAGCTGGTGCGCGGTGATCGCCGCGCGGGCGGTCTTGAAGTCGGGCTTCGGGTCGCCCAGGCAGTCCACGCCGGTGCTCTGCCGGATCGAGTTGCAGACGGCGTCGACCCACTCCTTGTGGCCGCCGTCCGCGTTGTAGGTGATCAGCAGCTTGTTGCCGGGGACGCCGCCGCCCTCCTGGATCAGCTGCTTGGCCTTGGCCGCGTCGAACTTGCAGAAGTCGCCGCAGGCGCCGTCCTTGTAGCCTTCGACGCCCTCGGCGACCCAGGCGGTGGCGGGCTTGCGGGAGCCCTGGAGCACCGTCTTGGTGATGATGTCCCGGTCGATCGCCATCGACAGGCCCTGGCGCACCTTCGCCTTGTCCGGCGAGGACCAGTCGGCCTGGTACAGCGTGAAGCCGATGTTCTGGATCGCGCCCTGCGGGGCGTCGATGGCCCGGTCGCCGAGGTCGTTCTTGTAGTTCGCCAGCGCCGACGGCGGCACCTGGTCCATCACGTCGAGGTTGCTGGACTGGAGGTCCGCGTAGGCGGCCTCGGACGTGGTGTACATCTTGAAGACGATGCCGCCGTTCTTCGGCTTGTCCACGCCCTGGTAGTCCGGGAAGGTCTTGGTGACCACCTCGGTGTTGTGCGACCAGCTGACGAACTGGTACGGGCCGTTGCCCACCGGCTTCTGCCCGTACCCGGCCGGGTCCTTGAAGAAGGCGTCCGGCAGCGGCGAGAAGGCGATGTAGCCGAGCTTGTACTCGAAGTACGAGACCTTGTGGCTGAGCTTGACGGTGAAGTGCAGGTCGTCGGTGACGCTCAGGCCGGACATCTTGTCCGTGGTCGCCTTGCCGCTGGCCGGGTGGACGTCCTGGTAGCCCTCGATGTCGGAGAACCAGGAGCTGTTGATCTGGGCGTTGGCCGGGTTGGCGCCCCAGTTCCAGGCGTCCACGAAGTTCTTGGCGTGCACCGGGGTGCCGTCGTGGAACTTCCAGCCGTCCTTCAGGGTGATGGTGAAGGTCTGCGAGTCACTGGTGTCGATCTTGTCCGCGACCTGCATCCGGATCTTGGCGTTGCTGGGGTCGTAGTCGACCAGCCCCTTGAACAGGTTCTGGATGATGCGACCGCCGCCCACCTCGTTGGCGTTGGCGGGCTGCAGCGGGTTCTGCGGCTCATTGCTCTGGTAGCTGAACGTCTTGCCGGCGTCCGACGAGCCGTTGCCACCGCCTCCCCCGCTGCTGCCGCACCCGGTGGCCACCAGGACCACGGACGTCGCAGCGGCGAGGACCAGGCGAGCACGGGCGGCTACGGGCATGGAGGTCCCTCCTCAAGGGGTGTGTGTCGCATCACACCCCATGAGAAGCGCGCCCCGGCGACGGCGCGAGCCGGGTGCACCCGGACGGGTGCCGTGACCCCCCTGCCGAGTTGACGCGGCGCCGGGTCCTCCCGGCGCCCGGAACGCCGGAAGGGCCCGCGGCCGGAGCCGCGGACCCTTCCTGGTGCGTACGGGACGTCAGGCCGCGGCCGACTCCCGGACCTCGGCGAAGTGGCAGGCCGACTCGTGGGCGGCCGGGCCCTCCAGCGTGGTCGGGATCGCCAGCAGCGGGATCTCCTCGGCGCAGCGCTCCTCCGCCTTCCAGCAGCGGGTGCGGAAGCGGCAGCCGGACGGCGGGTTGGCCGGCGAGGGGATGTCCCCGGTGAGGATGATCCGCTCGCGGGACTCGCGCGCCGTCGGGTCCGGCACCGGCACGGCCGACAGCAGCGCCTGGGTGTACGGGTGGGTGGCGTTCTCGTAGATCTGCTCGTCGGAGCCGATCTCGACCATCTTGCCCAGGTACATCACGCCGACGCGGTCGGAGATGTGCCGGACGATGGAGAGGTCGTGCGCGATGAACATGTACGACAGGCCGAACTCGCCCTGCAGCTGCTCCAGCAGGTTGATCACCTGCGCCTGGACGGACACGTCCAGGGCCGAGACCGGCTCGTCGCAGATGATGATCTCCGGCTTGAGCGCGAGGCCGCGGGCGATGCCGATGCGCTGGCGCTGGCCGCCGGAGAACTGGTGCGGGTACCGGTTGATGTACTCCGGGTTCAGACCCACGACGTCCAGCAGGTCCTGGACGGCCTTGCGGCGGTCGCCCTTGGGCGCCACCTCGGGGTGGATCTCGAACGGCTCACCGATGATGTCGCCGACCGTCATGCGCGGGTTCAGCGAGGTGTACGGGTCCTGGAACACCATCTGGATGTTGCGTCGGACGGCCTTGAGGGCCGCGCCGCTCAGGGTGGAGATGTCCTCGCCCTTGAACAGCACCTGACCGGAGGTGGCCCGCTCCAGGTTCATCAGCACCTTGGCCAGCGTGGACTTGCCACAGCCGGACTCGCCGACGATGCCGAGCGTCTCGCCCTTCTTGAGCTCGAAGCTGATGCCGTCGACGGCCTTGACCGCGCCGACCTGCTTCTTGAACAGGACGCCCTGGGTCAGCGGGTAGTGCTTGACCAGGTCCTTGACCTCCAGGATGTTCTCAGCCATGGAGGGTCTCCTTCCAGAGGTGGCACGCGCTGCGGCGGCCGGTGATCTCCGTGCCGTCCTCGTCGGTCACGTGGTGCAGCAGCGGGACCTCCGTGCGGCACAGGTCGGTGGCGACGTCGCAGCGGGGGTTGAACGCGCAGCCGGCCGGAACCTTGAGCAGGTTCGGGGGCAGGCCCTTGATCGCGTACAGCTCCTGGCCCTTCTGGTCCAGGCGCGGGATCGAGCGCAGCAGGCCCTTGGTGTACGGGTGCGCGGGGTTCGCGTACAGCTCGTGCACCGGAGCGGTCTCGACGATCCGGCCCGCGTACATCACGGCGATCTTGTCCGCGACGTCGGCGACCACGCCGAGGTCGTGGGTGATCAGGATCAGGCCCATGTTGTACTCGGCCTGGAGCTCGGCCAGCAGGTCCATCACCTGGGCCTGGACGGTGACGTCCAGGGCGGTGGTGGGCTCGTCGGCGATGATCAGGTCGGGCTGCATCGACAGCGCCATGGCGATCATGATGCGCTGGCGCATGCCGCCGGAGAACTGGTGCGGGTAGTCGTTCACCCGCTGCTTGGCGGCGGGGATGCGCACCCGGTCCATCAGCTCGATGGCCTTGGCCTTGGCCTCGGACTTGGAGGCGCCCTGGTGCACCCGGAACATCTCGCCGAGCTGGTAGCCCACGCTGAGCACGGGGTTGAGCGCCGAGAGCGCGTCCTGGAAGATCATCGCGATCTTCTGGCCGCGGATCTTGCGCCGCTCCTCGTTGCTCATCTTGAGCATGTCCCGGCCGCGGAACAGGATCTCGCCCTGGGTCACCTTGCCCGGGGGCATGTCCAGGATGCCCATGATGGTCTGGGCCGTCACGGACTTGCCGGAGCCGGACTCGCCGAGGACGGCGAGGGTCTCGCCGGCCGCGACGGAGTAGTTGACGCCGTTGACGGCCTTGGCGACGCCGTCCCGGGTGTGGAACTCCACGTGGAGGTCCTTGACCTCCAGGAGCGGGGTTCCAACTTCGAGACGATCGCTCTTCTGGTTGTTCTCGATCACGGTGGTCATCGGGTCGTCACCTCTTCTCTCAGCGGAGCTTCGGGTCGAGGGCGTCGCGCACCGCGTCGCCGAGCATGATGAAGGCCAGCACGGTGAGGCTCAGCATGCCTGCCGGGAAGAACAGCGCGAACGGCGCCGTACGGATCAGCTTCTGGGCCGAGGCGATGTCGATGCCCCAGGAGATGGTCGGGTCCTGCAGACCGATACCCAGGAAGCTCAGCGTCGCCTCCAGGGCGATGTAGCCGCCGAGGGAGATGGTGGCGACCACGATCACCGGGGCGATCGCGTTCGGCAGGATGTGCCGGAACATGATCCGGCTGGTGCTGGCGCCGAGCGCCTTGGCCGCCGTCACGAAGTCGGACTGCTTGACCGTGATCACCGAACCGCGCATGACACGGGTCATCTGGGTCCAGCCCAGGGCGATCAGGGCGAAGACCACGCTCCAGATCGTGCGGGTCGGGAAGGCGTTGAGGATCACCAGCGCGCCGAGCAGCAGCGGGATGCCGAAGAAGATGTCGGTGATGCGGGAGATGATCGTGTCGACCCAGCCGCCGAAGTAGCCGGCGACCATGCCGGCGATACCGCCGAGGACGGTCGTACCGACGGTGACGCAGATGCCGACCACGACCGAGGCGCGGGCGCCGTAGATGATGCGGGCGTAGATGCTGCGGCCCTGGCCGTCGTAGCCGAACCAGTCACCCTCGAAGAAGTGGTCGTAGACCGGCGGGGTGTGGAAGTGGTTGCGCAGGTCGCCGGCGCGCGGGTCCACCGAGGTGAACAGCCCGGGGGCGATCGCGATCACGATCAGCAGCAGGATGAGCAGCCCGGAGATCACGAAGATCGGCTTGCGCCGGAGGTCGTGCCAGGCGTCGGAGCCGAGGCTGCGCGCCTTCTCCGGCTTGGCGGCCGCCGCGACGGTGGCCTGGGCCGGGATCTTCCCGGTCGTCTTCTTCTCGGTCAGGTCAGGCATACCGGATCCTCGGGTCCAGGACCGCGTAAAGCAGGTCGACGATCAGGCCGGCGGCCAGGTAGACGATCACCAGGAAGGCCACGAAGCCGGAGACGGTCGCGCCCTCCTTCATGTTGATCGCTTGGTAGAGCGCGTGGCCGACACCCTGGACGTTGAAGATGCCCTCGGTGACGATCGCGCCGCCCATCAGGGCGCCGAGGTCGGTGCCGAGGAAGGTGACCACCGGGATCAGCGAGTTGCGCAGCAGGTGGGTGCCGATGACCTTCCGGCGCGGCAGGCCCTTGGCCACCGCGGTGCGGACGTAGTCGGCCTTGATGTTCTCGGCGATGGAGGTACGGGTGAGGCGCGCGACGTAGGCCAGCGACAGCGAGCCGAGCACGACGGCCGGCAGCACCAGCTGGGTGATGTCGTCGCTGTGCTGGACGGTCGGCGTGACCCACTTGAGGTTGATGCCGAAGATCGTCTGGAACAGGAAGCCCAGCACGGGGACCGGGATCGAGATCAGCAGCAGGGTGAAGACCAGCGCACCCTTGTCGAAGATCTTGCCGCGGCGCAGGCCCGCGATCAGGCCGATGCCGATGCCGACCACGATCTCGATGGCGAACGCGAACAGCGCCAGCCGGACCGTGACCGGAAGTACCTCGGTGATCTTGTCGAGCACCGGACGTCCGTCCAGTGCCTTGCCGAAGTCGCCGGTGAGCAGGCCCCCCATGTAGGAGAGGTACTGCTGGACCAGCGGCTGGTCCAGGTGCTGCTGGTGCTTCAGGGCTGCGAGCTGCACCGGGTCCGGCGCCTTGTCGCCCCACAGTGCTGCCAGCGGGTCACCGGGCAGCAAGTGCACCATGAAAAAGATGAGTGCGGTCGTTCCGAGGAACACCGGAATCATCTGGAGCAGTCGCCTCGCGACAAAGCGCCCCATCGTGCCTCCATGTATGGCTCTGCCGGGCCCGTCAACCCGGCAAGAGATAAGTCGGCGTGCCAACGGCCGGTGCCAGTCCTCGCCCTTGTGGGGATGGGACGGGCACCGGCCGTTGTCACCGGGTCAGGCGGTGCCGACCGATTACTTCTTCTTCTTGACCTCGACGTCGGTGTAGACCGGGTCGCCGAAGGAGTTGAACTTCACGTTCTGGACGTTGTTCGAGTAGCCCGAGTTGGTCTTGTAGTACCAGAGCGGGATCGCCGGCATGTCCTTGGCCAGAACGGCCTCGGCCTGCTGGTAGAGCTCGGCGGTCTTCTCGACCGTGGTGGCCGCGTCGGCCTGCTTCGCCAGGTTGTCGAACTCCGGGCTGGAGTAGCCGGCGTCGTTCGCGGCGGCACCGGTGCCGTAGACGTCCCGCAGGAAGTTGGCGTTCAGCGGGTAGTCCTGCACCCAGCCGGTCCGCATCATGCTCTGGACCTGCTTCTTGGTGACGATGTCACGCGAGGTCTTGAAGTCCGGCTTCGGGTCACCGAGGCACTCGACGCCGGTCGCCTGGCGGATCGAGTTGCAGACCGCGTCCACCCACTCCTTGTGGCCACCATCGGAGTTGTACAGGATGGTGATCTTGCCGCCGGGGACGCCACCGTTGTCGGTGATGAGCTGCTTGGCCTTGGCCGGGTCGTACTTGCAGGCGTCGCCGCAGACGCCGGCCTTGTAGCCCATGACGCCCGGCGCCACGAACGAGTCGGCGGGCTGACGGCTGTTGTTCAGCACCGTCTTGGTGATGGTGTCGCGGTCGATCGCCATCGACAGGCCCTGGCGCACCTTGGCGGCCTTGTCCTTGTCCATGGAGGACCAGTCCGCGTTGTACAGCGCGAAGGAGATGTTCTGGATCGCGCCCTGGGCCTGGTCGATCGCGCGCTTGCCCAGGTCGTCCTTGTACTTGGGCAGGTCGGTCGAGTCGACCTGGTCCAGCACGTCCAGCGTGTCGGACATCAGGTCCTTGTACGCGGCCTCGGGCGAGGTGTAGCTGCGGAAGACGATCCCGCCGTTCTTCGCCTTGTTGGTGCCGGTGTACTTGTCGTAGGCCTTGAGCGTGATGGCCTTGTTGTGCTCCCACGACACGAACTGGTACGGGCCGTTGCCGACCGGCTTCTCGCCGAAGCCCTTCGGGTCCGCGAAGAACCCGGTGGGGAGCGGGAAGAAGGCCGAGTAGCCGAGCTTGTACGTGAAGTACGAGACGGGCTGGGCCAGTTCGATGGTGAAGTGGGTGTCGTCGACGACCTTGAGGCCGGCCATCTCCTTGGCGGTCGGGTCGCCCTTGTCCGGGTGGACGGCGTCGTAGCCGACGATGTCCGAGAACCAGTCGGAGTTGATCTGGTTGTTGGCCGGGTTGGCGGACCAGTTCCAGGAGTCCACGAAGGACTTGGAGGTGACCGGGGTGCCGTCGTGGAAGGTCCAGCCGGACTTCAGCGTGACGGTGTAGTTCTTGGCGTCGGTGGTCTCGATCTTGTCGGCCACCTGGTTGCGAAGAGCACCGGTCGCGGGGTCGTAGTCGACGAGGCCCGTGAACAGCTGCTTGACGATACGGCCGCCCTGGTTCTCCATGGCGTTGGCCGGCTGCAGCGGACGCTGCGGCTCCGCGCTCTGGAAGCTGAACGTGCCCGAGGGGTCGACCGCGGCGCTGTCCGAGCTCCCGGAGGTGTCGCTGCTGCCGCTGCTGCTACAAGCAGTCGCGGCGAGCGCGACAGCAACAGCTGCGACAACCCACTTGGCCTGGCTCACACCACGCATCGGTGTGCCTCCTGAATTCGACGTTTGCGACGAGGAGGGCAACGCGGAACGGTGATCACCGGACCCGCAATGCCGTCCGCGCTCGTGGTTTCGGCGCGCACCCCTGCGCGTTCACCCTTGACCCGAGCCTGACTGCACCCACTATCCGTCACGCACGGACACGAAAGTGACCAGTGACGATCTCAATTAGGTCACATGAACAGTCGGTAAGTTTCGAAAACCGGACATATGAGACATAGCCAGACAGGCACCAAACGGACAGTCGTCACGGATGACGAACTGTCACGTTCGCTCAGCGGACACCTGGGTGTGATGAGCGCTATTCCGTTAATAGCGGCCCCGACAACTTGGAGTAGTTGAAAAAGTTCGCCCCCCTCTCCATCGGAAAGGGGGGCGAAGCATTCCGGCCAAAGGCCGGTCAGAGCGTCCGGATCACGCCTTCTTGGCGCGCGAGGCGGTGCGTCCGCGGTCCTTCTGGTCCAGCACGACCTTACGGATGCGAACCGTCTCCGGGGTCACCTCGATGCACTCGTCCTCGCGGCAGAACTCCAGCGACTGCTCCAGCGAGAGCTTGCGCGGCGGGACGATCGACTCGGCCACGTCCGCGTTCGCGGACCGCATGTTGGTGAGCTTCTTCTCCTTGGTGATGTTCACGTCCATGTCGTCGGCGCGCGAGTTCTCACCGACGATCATGCCCTCGTACACCTCGGTGCCCGGCTCGCAGAAGAGCACGCCGCGCTCCTGGAGGTTGGTCATCGCGAAGGCGGTGACCACGCCGGCCCGGTCGGCGACCAGCGAGCCGTTGTTGCGGGTGGTCAGGTTGCCGAACCACGGCTCGTGGCCCTCGTGGATCGAGTGGGCGATGCCGGTGCCGCGGGTGTTGGTGAGGAACTCGGTGCGGAAGCCGATCAGGCCGCGGGACGGCACGACGAACTCCATCCGGACCCAGCCCGAGCCGTGGTTGGACATGTTGTCCATCCGGCCCTTGCGGATGCCCATGAGCTGGGTGACGGCACCCATGTGCTCCTCGGGCACGTCCACCGTGAGGCGCTCGACCGGCTCGTGGGTCTTGCCGTTGACCTCCTTGGTGACCACCTGCGGCTTGCCGACGGTCAGCTCGAAGCCCTCGCGGCGCATGGTCTCGATCAGGATGGCCAGCGCCAGCTCACCGCGGCCCTGCACCTCCCAGGCGTCCGGACGCTCGGTGTCCAGGACGCGCAGCGAGACGTTACCGATCAGCTCGCGGTCCAGGCGGTCCTTCACCTGGCGGGCGGTGACCTTGCGGTCCACCTTGACGCCGGCCTTGGCGTCCGCGCCCTTGCCGCTGCCGCCGCGGCCGACCAGCGGCGAGGTGTTGGTGCCGATGGTCATCGAGATGGCCGGCTCGTCCACCGTGATCAGCGGCAGCGCGATCGGGTTCTCCGGGTCGGCCAGGGTCTCGCCGATCATGATCTCGCCGATGCCGGCGACGGCGCAGATGTCACCGGGGCCCGCCACCTCGGCCGGCTTGCGGGTGAGCGCCTCGGTCATCAGCAGCTCGGAGATGCGGACGTTCGAGATGGTGCCGTCGCGCTTGATCCAGGCCACGGTCTGGCCCTTGCGCAGCTCGCCCTGCTCGACGCGCAGCAGCGCGATGCGGCCGAGGAAGTTGTCGGCGTCCAGGTTGGTGACGTGGGCCTGGAGCGGCGCGTCCTCGTCGTAGCTCGGGGCCGGGACGTGCTCCAGCAGGGTGGAGAAGAACGGCTCCAGGCTGGTGCTGTCGGCCGGGACGGTGCCGTTCTCCGGCTTGGTCAGCGAGGCCACGCCGTCACGCGCACAGGCGTAGACGATCGGGAACTCGATCTGGTCCTCGTCCGCGTCCAGGTCCAGGAACAGGTCGTAGGTCTCGTTGATGACCTCGTCGATCCGGGAGTCCGGGCGGTCCGTCTTGTTGATGCACAGGATGACGGGCAGCTTGGCGGTGAGCGCCTTGCGGAGCACGAAGCGGGTCTGCGGCAGCGGGCCCTCGGAGGCGTCGACCAGCAGCACGACCGCGTCCACCATCGACAGACCGCGCTCGACCTCGCCACCGAAGTCGGCGTGGCCCGGGGTGTCGATGATGTTGATGGTGATCGGAGCGCCACCATCCTTCGGGTGGTACTTGACGGCGGTGTTCTTCGCGAGAATGGTGATGCCCTTCTCGCGCTCCAGGTCGTTCGAGTCCATCATGCGGTCGTCGAGCTGCTGGTGGGCCGCGAAGGCACCGGCCTGCTTGAGCATGGCGTCGACCAGCGTGGTCTTGCCGTGGTCGACGTGGGCGACGATGGCGACGTTACGGATGTCGTTGCGCGTGGGCATGCCTTGCGGATTCTCCCGGAATCGTGGGTTACGGCGGGCCCGGCCGCGAGACGCGCACCGGCGGCCCTTCGGCCGCGCCACCCGTTCCGCCTGCTACTACCGGTCCACCCGCCGGGCATCTGGACATGCCTCGGCTTTTCCCTATGGTACGGGGAACCGTCCAAGGCGGCAGAAACGAGCAGGTCGGGCGGGATCAAGATCACAGACGAGTCACGTCCCCGTCACCCCGCGGTCGCCTTCCGACACTCCCCCGTTCGCACTCCGGTGGCCCGGCCCGCCCGGCTCCGCTACCGGCTCCGGCCCACGTCCTGGAAGCGCGGCCAGCCGAAGCCGAAGGCCCCCGCCCCGGCCACGCCGGTCCGCACCCCCACCAGTTCCGGCCGCTGGTAGAGCGGGACGGAGTGCCCGAGCTGCCAGATCCGGACGTCCGCCTCCTGCAACAGGTCCAGCCGGGCCGCCGGGTCGAGTTCGGTGACCGCCCGGTCGAACAGCCGGTCGATCTCCTCGGTGCCGCTGCGGCCGTAGTTGCCGCCGGACTCGAGCGCGCCGTCGGCGTCCGGCCGGGGCTTGGCGTACGCGGCGCGCTGCTCCACGGCCGGGCTGGGGCCGACCGGCCAGGAGAACAGCGCGAGGTCGTAGTCGCCGTCGGCCAGCTGCTCCGGGACGAAGGTGTCGGCGGGCGCGGTCAGCGTCCTCACCCCGATGCCGTACCCGTCGAGGTCCGCGGTGAGCGCGTCGGCGGTGCGCCGGGCGGTCGCGGAGCCGGCCGGGACGAGCAGGGTGAGGACGAGCTCCTTGCCGTCCTTGGTCCGGGTGCTCCCGTTCAACAGCTTCCAGCCGGCCTCGTCCAGCAGCGTCGCGGCGTCGGCCGGTCCGATCGCGGCGCTGTCGTCCCGGTAGCCCTCCTGGTCGCCGGCGAGCAGGTGGCTGCCGAGCGGGGCGCCGGGCAGGCCGAGCGGGGTCAGCGCGGCCTCGGCGATCGACCGCCGGTCCACCGCCCGGGCCACCGCCCGCCGCAGGGCCGGGTCGCCGAGCGGGCCGCGGGTGGCGTTGAGGGTGAGCTGGGTGAGCGAGGGGGCGGCCGCCCGGTGCACGGTGACCCCGGGCAGCGACTCGGCCCGCCGCAGCGCCGACGCCGCCGCCTCGGGCACCGCTTCGGGCGCCGCCTCGGGCGGGGCGGCGGCCGCGGAGCCGCCCTTGGACGGGGCCGGGGAGGACGGTGCTGGCGACGGCGGTGCGGGCGACGGCGCGGGCGGCGGCACCGCCCGGTCCACCGCGGCGGTGAGCGGGGCGACGTCCAGCCGGCCCTGGTCCAGCGCGTCCAGCCGCCGCTCGGGCGGCGTGGCCAGGAAGTCGATCCGGTCGGTCTTCGGCCGGTCCCCCCACCAGAGCGGGTTGCGCTCCACGGTGACCCGCCCGCCGTCCTCGTCGTACCGGGTGAGCGCGTACGGCCCGGCGCTCAGGTGGCCGGCGCCGGTCAGCGCCCGGTTGAAGGCGGCCGGCGTGGCCGTCTCGGCGGCCGGGTAGAGCGGCCCGAACAGGGCCCGCCACTCGGCGTACGGCCGCCGGAAGGTCACCTTGACCTCGTGCGGGTCGGCGCCCTCGGCGACCGAGTCGACGGCCTCGTACCCGGCCGCCGGCCCGCCCCGGTAGGCCGGGTCCAGGCCGGACAGGGCGGCCCGCTGGGCACCGAGGTCGGCGGCCGACAGCGGGGTGCCGTCGGTCCAGACGGCGTGCGGGTTGAGCCGGTAGGTGACCACCTGCGGCTGCTGCCCGGGCGGGGTGGACTCGGCGCCCACCAGGTAGTCCGGGTCCGGGACGAGCCGCCCGCGCTCGTCGGGCCGGAACAGCGAGGGGTACAGCGCGTGCGCGAGCAGCGCCGAGTCGGCGCCGGCCCCGCGCTGGTAGACGTTGAGCGTGGCCGGGACGCCGTCCAGCGCCCAGCTGAGCGTGCCGCCGTCCCGGACGGCGCCGCGCTCGGCGGCGCGGACGTCCCCGGTGGTGGCGGTGGGCTCGGCCCGGGCCGGTGCGGGCGAGGGGCCGCGGCCCCGGTCGTCGGAGCAGCCGCCGAGCCCGGCGGCGAGCAGCAGTGCGGCGGCTGCGGCGGTGAGCTGGCGGACGCGCATGGCGGCCATCGAACGCCGCCCGCCCCGCCCGGCCCGCGCCGACACGGCGGGCCGCCGGGCGACTGCACCCGTACGGCCCAGCCCCGCCGGGCGCTACAGCGCCAGCTCGAACCAGACGATCTTGCCCTTGGGCGTGCGCCGGCTGCCCCAGCGCTCGGCCAGCAGGCTGACCAGCTGCAGGCCGCGCCCGCCCTCGTCGGTCTCCTGGGCGCGCCGCTGCCGGGGCTGGGCGTAGCCGTCGTCCCAGACCTCGCAGACCATGCTGCGCTCGCGCAGCAGCCGCAGCCGGATCTCGCCCCGGCCGTGCTTGAGCGCGTTCGTCACCAGCTCGCTGACCAGCAGCTCGGTGGTGTCGACCAGCTCGTCCAGCCCCCGGGCGAGCAGCCAACTGCAGGCCAGTTCACGGGCCTTGGCGACGGAGGTCGGCTCGGGCGGCAGGAACCAGTTGCCGACCGCGTCCTCGGGGAAGGCGTGCACCTTGGCCATCAGCAGGGCGATGTCGTCCTCGCCGTGGTGCGGGTCGAGCTCGCCGAGGACGTGGTCGCAGAGGTCCTCCAGGCCCTTGCCGCGGTCGCTGAGCGCGGCCCGGAAGGCGCGCAGGCCCTCGTCCAGCTGGTGCTTGCGGCTCTCCACCAGGCCGTCGGTGTAGAGGCCGAGCAAGGCGCCGTCCGGGAGGGTCAGCTCGACCTCCTCGAAGGGCTCGCCGCCGACGCCGAGCGGCAGGCCGGGCGGCACGTCGAGCATCCGGGCGGGCTCGCCCGGGCTGAGCAGGACGGGCGGCAGGTGGCCGGCGTTGGCGAACACGCAGCGGCGGGTGACGGCGTCGTACACGGCGTACACGCAGGTGGCCAGGTAGACCTCGCGGGCCTCCTCGTCGGCCGTCGAGGTGAGCCGGCCGTACTGGGTGGGCGGCCCGGCCGGGACGGAGTCGTCGCCGAGGCCGCGGGCGATCTCGTCCAGCGCGCCGAGCACCTCGGCCGGGTCGAGGTCGAGCATGGCCAGGGTCCTTACCGCGGTGCGCAGTTGGCCCATCGCGACGGCGGCGCGCAGACCGCGGCCCATCACGTCGCCGATGACCAGGGCGGTGCGGTTGCCGGGCAGCGGGATGACGTCGAACCAGTCGCCGCCGACCTCGGTGTTGTTGTTGCTGGGCAGGTAGCGGCAGGCGATCTCCAGACCGCTGGCGGCCGGGTTGCCCGGGGGCAGCAGGCTGCGCTGGAGGATCAGCGCCCGCTCGTGCTCGCGGCGGTAGAGCCGGGCGTTGTCGATGCAGACGGCGGCGCGGGCCACCAGCTCCTCGGCGATCGCCACGTCGCGGGCGTCGAAGGGCTCGCTGCCGATCGCCCGGGAGAGCTGGACGAGGCCCAGCACCTGGTCGCGGGCCACCAGCGGGACGATCAGGGTGGAGCGCAGCAGCGGGTCGCGGCCGGGCTCGGGGACGACGCTGCGGCCGGTGCGCAGCGCCCGGGCGTGCGGGGAGCGGCGCGGGTAGCAGAGGGTGCCGCCGGCTTCGGCGATCGGCAGGCCGGTGACCGAGCCGAGCACCGAGGAGGCGCCGCCGATGACGCTGGAGACGGCGACCCGGCGCAGTTCGCCGCTGCCGTCGGTGAGCACGGTGTCGCCGAGGCGCCCGGCGCTGGGGACGGTCTCGCCGGAGAGCAGCGCGGTGTACAGGTCGACGGTGGCGAGGTCGCAGAACGGCGGGACGACCACGTCCAGGAGCTCCTTGGCGGTGGTCTCCAGGTCGAGGGTGGAGCCGATGTGCGCGCTGGCCTCGTTGAGCAGGGCGAGGTTGCGGCGCACGCCGTCGGCCTCGCGCTCGGCGACGTGCCGGCTGGTGACGTCGGAGACCTGTCCGGCCACGCCCATCGGCTGCCCGGCCGAGCCGTTGAGCCGGTACAGCGAGACGGCCCAGAGCCGGTTGCCCTCGCGGGTCGGGACGGCGCTGTGGAAGCGCAGGTCGAAGACGGGCTCCCCGGTGGCGAGGACCTTGCGCAGGGCGGCACTGAGCCGGTCGGCCTCGGACGGCGGGAAGAGGTCGTGCGGGGTGAGGCCCTCCAGGTCGGTGGGGACGAGGCCCATTCCGGAGGCGAAGGCGTCGTTGACCCGCTGCAGCCGCAGCCGGTCGTCGAAGAGCACGAAGCCGGTGGGCGTCTGCCCGAAGACGGCTTCGGAGGCGGCGAGGTCGGTCTCGATCCGGCGCAGCCGGCCGAGGTCGACCGCCAGACAGGTGGCGCCCGCGGTGGGCAGGGCGCTGTCGGGCATCAGGTAGAGCTCGGCGAGTCCCTCGCCGCCGGCGGCGTCCCGGTAGGGGGTGGTGCCGACCCACTCCTCGCCGGCCAGGGTGCGCTCCAGCCGGGCGCGGCCGCGGCGCCAGAGTTCGCGGGGGACGAAGGTGCTGATCGGGTCGGCGCCCACGGCCTCGGCGGCGGGGACGCCGAAGAACTCGGCGGCGCGCTCGCTCCACTGGCTGATCCGGCCGTCGGGGCCGATCGCGAAGGTGGCGACCCGGATGTAGTCGTAGATCGAGCCCGGGTCCCCGGCGCCCCAGGGCCGGGATTCGGCGGCCGGGTGGGCCGCGGCGCGGCCGTCGCGGCCCGGGCCGGCGGTGGCGCGGGCCGGCGGCGGCGCCGGTACGGGCAGGTGCGGGGAACCGGCCTGCCCGGGCACAGCGGCATGACCGCTGCTGCTCGGCGCGTTCCGCGCCGGAGTGCTGTTCAACGGACCGACCCCTCCAACCCGCGACCGTCCGGATGTCGAGAAGACCGAGTATTCATCATCGAGGGGTGCGTTCACACGCCCTCAACATCACAACATCAGATCGGGCGAAGGTTTTTGTCCTACCGCCCGCGCAACCACAATGCCACGCCCGCGCCCCCTTCCGGAGCGCGCGCTCCCCCTGAGCGCCCGTTGGCATATGCAGCACGGTTCTCCCGACGGTCCGGACGCTCTACTCGCGTCACTCCTCGCCGGTGTCACTACCCGGCAGTGCCAGCTCGAACCAGACCACCTTGCCGATCCCCTCGGCCCGGGCACCCCAGTGCAGCGCGAGCCGGTGCACCAGCTCCAGGCCCCGGCCGCCCTCGTCGGCCTCGGCCGCGTGGCGCTCCCGGGGCGGGTCCGGCAGCGGGTCGGAGATCTCGACCAGCAGGGTCTCGCCGAGGGTGAGCCGGACCCCGATCGGGGCGCTGGCGTACCGGACGGCGTTCGTGACCAGCTCGCTGACCAGCAGCTCCGCGGTGTCGGTGAGGTCCTCGACGCCCCACTCGGCGAGCGCGGCGCGGACCAGCCGACGGGCCCGGGAGACGGCGGTCGGCTCGGCGGGCAGCGTCCAGCCGGCCGTCGGGGTACCGGCCTGGCCGTGCCCGAGCCGGGCCAGCAGCAGGGCGACGTCGTCCGGCTCGCGGCCCTGCTCCATGGTGTCCAGCACCGCCTCGCAGGCGGCCTGGATGGAGGCGTGCGGCTCCTGGAGCACGGTGACCAGCCGGCCCAGGCCGACGTCGAGGTCCTTGTCCCGGGACTCCACCAGGCCGTCGGTGCAGAGCGCGAGCAGGCTGCCCTCGGGGATCTTCAGTTCGACCGATTCGAACGGAACTCCGCCCACGCCGAGCGGGGCACCGGAGGGCAGGTCGAGGATCCGCCCGGCCCCGCCGCGCAGCGGGCCACCGGTGCGGGTCGGCTCCACCGCCCCCTCGCCCGGCACCACCAGCACCGGCGGGATGTGCCCGGCCTTGGCCACCGTCAGCTTCGCCGTGCCCGGGTCGAAGACGGCGTAGACGCAGGTGGCGAGCAGCGCCTCGTCCGGGCCCTGGGCGAGGTCGTCGGCCAGCTCGTGGACGTGCCGCAGCAGGACGTCCGGCGGCAGGTCGAGGGCGGCCAGCACCCGGACGGCGGTGCGCAGCCGGCCCATCGTGGCGGCGGCCCGCAGGCCGTGGCCCATCACGTCGCCGACCACCAGCGCGGTCCGGTCGCCGGGCAGCGGGATGACGTCGAACCAGTCACCGCCGACCTCGGTGCCGCTGCTGCCGGGCACGTACCGGTAGGCGACCTCGACGCCGGTGGGCTGGGGGACCTGCTGCGGGAGCAGGGTGCGCTGGAGGGTGAGCGCGGCGGTGCGCTCGCGGGCGTACAGCCGGGCGTTGTCCAGCGAGCTGCCGGCCCGGTCGGCGAGTTCGACGGTGAAGGCGAGGTCGTCCCGGTCGAAGCCCTCGCGGTAGCCGGCCCGGCTGACCAGCAGCAGGCCGATCACGATGCCGCGGGCGCGCAGCGGGACCACCAGCATCGAGTGCACGCCCAGGTCGTGGGCGGCCTGCATCTTGGGGTCGCCGGGGTAGGTGACGTCGTCCAGCTGGTCGGCGCCGGACAGCAGTTCGGGCACCCCGGTGCGCAGCACCCGGCCGCAGGCGGAGTCCTCGGCGAAGGTGATCCGGGCGCCGCGCCGGAGCATCACCTCGACCTCGGGGCCGTCCTGGACCGAGGCGGTGCCGAGCTGGAGCAGCGAGGTGCGCCGGTCGTGGCCGTGCCGGGGCAGGTCGTCACCGTGCGCGACGGCCTGGAGCAGGATCACCGCGGAGTGGTCGGTCAGCCGGGGCACCACCGAGTTGGCCAGTTCCTGGGCGATCCGGGCGGCGTCGAGCAGGTCTCCGACCCGGGAGCCGAACTCGTTGAGCAGCGAGAGCCGCCGCCGCGCGTGTTCGACCTTGGCCACCGCCCGGTAACGCTCCGTCACATCCATGACGGTGCCGGAGATGCCGAGCACCCGGCCGGCCCGGTCGGTCATCCGGCTGTAGGAGATCGAGCGGTAGCCGGCCCGGGTGGTGACCGGGGAGGCGAGGGTGACGTCGATGACCGGCTCGCCGGTGGCCAGCACCTGGCGCTGGATCGCGGTGATCTCGTCGGCGGCCCGCTCGGGCAGGGTCTCGCCGGTGGTGCGGCCGACGTGGTCCTCCAGGGCGACGCCGTTCATCTCGGCCAGGGTCTGGTTGACGGCGGTGTAGCGCAGGTCGGTGTCCAGGATGGCGATGCCCAGCGGGGACTGCTCGAACAGCGCGTCGCGCACCGCGAGGTCCCGCTCGACGGCCCGTACGGCCGCCGCCTCGGCCAGGTTGACCTGGAGGAACGGGGTGCCGTCGCCGTCCACCAGCAGGGAGATCCGGGCGTCCACGGCGACCGGCACGCCGTCCCGGTCGCGCAGTTCGGCGTTGCCCGCCCAGCGGCCGTGCCGCAGGGTGTCCTGGACCGCGGTCCGGATCCGGGCGACCTGCTCCTGGTCCGGGATCAGCTCGTCGATCCGGCGGCCGACCAGCAGCTCGCTCGGCCAGCCGAGCAGCTCCTCGGCGGCCGGGCTCCACAGCACCACCCGGCCCGCGGTGTCCAGGATCGCGATGGCGACCTTGAGCATGTCCAGCAGGCTGCCCCCGGGCGGCGCGGCCAGGCCCTGCCGGGCGTCCGCCGGGCCGCCGGGGTACGGCCGGCCGGGGCGGCCGCGCAGGGCTGGCCGGACGCCGGGCTCGGGGACGGCCAGGGTCGGCGCCGGCTGGACCGGCTGGGCACGGCCCGGGACGTCGGAGCCGCCGCGGCGGCGGCCGGACGACGGCGGCTGCGGGGCGGCCGCGGGGGCGGCGCGGCGCAGCCGGGCGCGGGCGGCGGCGCCTCCCGCGGTGCCTGCCCGGCGCGCTCCCCCGCCGCCGTTCCCGGTTGTCGACACCGACGGGGCCTCCGGCTCTGGTCGGGATCGGCGTCGCCGGCTGGGGCGGCTCACCGATGGTGACGAATGGTGTCGAAAGGCGACATACCCAGCAGAACCCAGGCTATCCCGGCCACCGGGTCGTCTTGTCCGATTGACCTATCCGGCGGCTTGCGCGTCGCCCGCCACCGCGAGCAGCTCGGCGACCTGCGGCAGGACCTCGCGGTCGTGCCCGATCCAGTCCACCGAATCCAGCTCGGCCGGGCCCAGCCAGCGCAGCTCGTCGTGGTCCTCCAGCGCGCTCGGCTCACCGGACAGCAGCTCGGCGGCCCAGAAGCGCAGCTCCAGCCCCGGCCGCACGGCCCACCCGCCGGACAGCCGCCGCAGCGCCCTGGCCCGTACGCCCAGCTCCTCCAGCAGCTCGCGCTCCAGCGCCTGCGCCTCGGTCTCGCCGGGCTCGGCCTTGCCACCGGGGAACTCCCAGCGGCCGGCGACCGACGCGGGCGCGTTGCGGCGGGCGGCGAGCACCCGGCCGCCGCGGATCAGCACCCCGCCGACGACGATCCTCGGCGGGGTTCCGACAGTGGTCTCACCGGCCTGTTCCATGCCCCCGACCCTACGGGGCCGGGTCCTGGTCCTGGGCCTCGACCCAGTACAGCTGCTTGTGGCCGCGCGCCTCGAACTCGGCCGCCAGGCGGTGCGCCTCGGCCTCGGCCAGGTTCCCGGCGACCAGGAAGCGGTTGCCGTTGTCGTCCTGCCGCATCACCCGAAAGGTGCCCATGGCGGGAGGGTAGCGGGTGGGGCCCGGCCGTGGCGCGGTTCGGGCCCGGACCCCGGTCCGGACCCCGGTCCGGACCGGGGTCCGGGTCCGGCGCGGTGTCCCCGGCCGGCGTGGGGGTCGGGCCGGGGACACCGGGGTGACCCTACGGCTCCCGCGCTACCGGCAGGTACGGGCGGGGTTAACGCCGGGTAACCCGGCGCCCGGCCCCGCCCTCTCGGGGCGGGCGGGCTCAGACCCGGAGGTCGGGCACCTGCTCGCCGGTGGACAGGCCGAGCGAGCGCCGGATGTCCACGCTGACCGGCACCGTCCTGGCGACCAGCGCCCGGGCCCGGCGCAGGTCGCCCGCCACGTCGCCGCCGGAGGCCGCGGCGTCCCAGGCGACGGCCGCCTGGGACTGGGTCTCGGCCAGCTTGTCCATCTTCGCCTGGACGTCGGTCGGCCACTCCGCCGTCGGCTTGCGCAGCGCGGCAGCCTCGGCCCGGGAGGCGGCGGCCATCCGGCGGGCCCAGGACCGGTACTCGGCCTCGGCGACCGCCACGTCCTGCTTCGGGGTGTCCAGGTAGGCCGCGTTGAAGCCCCGGACGGCCTCCAGGTAGGCCAGCTGGACGGAGGTCAGACTGCGTCGGTCGGTGCGGACCGTCCCCAGGTGCTGGTCGTCCGGGTCCTCGAAGCCGCAGGTGACGTACCGTTCGCCGGCCGCCCAGTTGCCCGCGCTCGGGTAGAGGTAGACGTCGTCCATGCCGTCCGGGACGGCCCACTGGTCCAGCGCGTAGTCGTCGAGCACCCTGCGGCACAGGGCGGCGGCCCGCTCGCGGACGACCGTCGCGCCCGGGTAGGCGCCGCTGCTCTCCGGGACCTTCACGGTGCCGGCCACCTCGCCGTTGTGCCGCTCCGCGCAGGCCACCCGGCGCACCCAGTACACCGTCTCGTCGCCGTTCTCGTCCGGCTGCCCGCTCGTCCCGGAGGAGAGGTAGCAGTCCCCCGCCTTCAGCGCCGACCAGCGGACCGACCCGGCGGGCGGCTTGGCCGCGTACCGGTCACCCCGTCCGTTCCGCGCGGGGCCGAAGTCCCCCGCGCCCAGCAGGAGCGACAGCAGCAGGGTGCCCGCCACCCCGAGCACCAGGCCGGTCACCGCCATGCCGCGGCCGCGCTGGCCGGTCCGCTTGATCTGGACCAGCGCGAGGATCCCGAACACCAGGGCCACCGGCGAGAGCAGGCTCAGCGCGGTCGCCAGCGAGCCGACGGCGAAGCCGTTGGTGCGCGGCTCGGGCCGGGGGGCGTACGGGTCGAGGACGTACGGCGGGTAGGGGTGCGGGTACGGCTGCGCGGGCGGGCCCGGCCGGGGATGGGCGTAGGGGTGGGGGTGGCCGGGCCGCAGGCCGGACTCGGCGGAGGGCGGCACCGAGGCCCAGCCGCCGGCGGGCAGCGGCGGGGGCGGCGGCTGGGGCGGGGCCAGTGGGGACGGGGCCGACGGGGACGGGGGGCCGGCCTCGACCGGCGGGGCCCAGGGGTCGGCCGGTCCGGCCTCCGCCGGGCCCGGCGGCCGCGCGGCCGCGGCCCGTTCCTCGGCGGGCCCCGGGTCCTTGCGGAAGTCCACCCGCGGGTCCGGCCCCGGAGCGGCGGGCGGCGCGGACTCAGGCTCGGACACGTGGACTCCCCCGGCCCGCCGGGGCGGGCCTCGACTCGGCGTTTCGGCTCTCGACACCGCCCCGCGGGCCGGACGGGCCCGAGCTGAACGGTCGCGCGACTTTACCTGATCTTTCCGAACGCCCGCCCCGCCGTTACCGCCCCGCCGTTACCGACCCGGCCGCTCCGGCCGCTCCGTCATGACGGCCCCGGCCGTTCCGCTCCGACCCGGGCCAGGACCTCGCCGTGGATCATCGAGAACCAGCCGTCGCCGGCGGCGCTCCACTCCCGCCAGCCGGCCGCGATCCGTTCCAGCTCGGCGGGCTCCGCGAAGCCCCGTTCCACCGCCGTCCGGCCGAAGGCCGTCCCGGTCACCCGGTCCGCCCACATCCCGGCCCACCACGCGCGCCGCTCGGGCGTCGCGAACGTCCAGGTGCCGGTGCTCGCGGTGACGTCGGTCAGACCGGCCGCCCGGGCCCAGGACAGCAGTCGCCGTCCGGCGTCCGGTTCGCCGCCGTTGGCCCGGGCGGTCCGCCGGTAGAGCTCCAGCCAGCGGTCCAGCGCCGGCGCCTGCGGGAACCAGGTCATCGTGGCGTAGTCGACGTCCCGGGCGGCGACCAGCCCGCCGGGCGCCGTCACCCGGCCCATCTCGCGCAGCGCGGCCACCGGATCGGCCACGTGCTGCAGCACCTGGTGGGCGTGCACCACGTCGAACTCGCCGTCCCGGTACGGCAGTCGGTGCACGTCGGCCAGTTCGAACACGACATTGGCCAGACCGCGCCCGGCGACGTACCCGGCGGCCTGCTCCAGCACCTCGGCGGAGGCGTCCACGGCCACCACCCGCCCGGTGGGGCCGACCAGCTCGGCCAGGTCGGCGGTGATCGTGCCCGGGCCGCAGCCGACGTCCAACAGCGCCTGGCCGGGCCGCAGTTCGGCCAGCAGGTAGCCGGCCGAGTCGGCGGCGGTACGGGAGCGGTGCGAGCGCAGCACGGCCTCCTGGTGGCCGTGGGTGTAGGCGGCGGCAGGCTGCGGTCCGGGCATGGGGTCCCCCTGAGACGTGGTCGGCGTTTCCGTTTCCGCGATGCCCCGACGCTACGCTCCATCCCGCATGGCGAGAAGAACCGTCTCACATAGCGATCGGAGGGCGGCCCCGCCGGCACCGGCGGCCGTACCGTGGAGGCGCCCGACCGAACCGCCCCGAGCGGTCCCGAGCGGTCCCGAACGGTCCCGACAGAACGGTCCGCCCATGCCCGGCCCCGGCCAGCGCCCCTTCGTCCTGCTGAGCGCCGCCGTCTCCCTCGACGGCCACCTCGACGACGCCTCCCCCGACCGCCTGCTGCTCTCCGGCGCCGCCGACTTCGACCGGGTCGACCAGGAGCGGGCGGCCGCCGACGCGATCCTGGTCGGCGGCAACACCCTGCGCGCCGACAACCCGCGCCTGCTGGTCGACGACCCCGCGCGACGGGCCGCCCGGGTGGCCGCCGGGCGGCCCGAGCACCCGCTGAAGGTGACGCTCAGCGCGAGCGGCGCCCTCGGCGCCGACCTGCGGTTCTGGCACACCGGCGGCGCGAAGCTCGCCTACACCACCGCGGCCGGGGCGGCGGTGCTGCGGCCCCGGCTCGACGGGCTGGCCGAGGTGGTCTCGCTCGGCGACTCGGTCGACCTCGGCGCGGTGCTGGACGACCTGGGCGCGCGCGGGGTGCGCCGGCTGATGGTCGAGGGCGGCAGCGGGGTGCACACCCAGTTCCTCGCCCAGGGCCTGGCGGACGAGCTCCAGCTGGCCGTCGCCCCGCTGCTGGTCGGCCAGCCCGGAGCGCCGCGGTTCGTCGGCCCGGCCGCGTTCCCCGGCGGCCCGACCCGGCGGATGCGGCTGCTGGAGGCACGTACGGTGGGCGACGTCGTCCTGCTCAGGTACGCCCCGAAGGAGCCCGCGCCGTGACCCACCCCGCCGCCACCGACCTCGACCACCTGCGCCGGGCCGTCGAACTCTCCCGCCGCTGCCCGCCCTCGGGGACGGCCTTCTCGGTCGGGGCGGTGGTCGTCGGCGCCGACGGCGAGGTGCTGGCGGAGGGCTACAGCCGGGAGGCGGACGCGCACGACCACGCCGAGGAGGCGGCCCTGGCCAAGCTCCCGGCGGGCGACCCCCGACTGCGCGGGGCGACCGTCTACAGCAGCCTGGAGCCCTGCGGGCAGCGCGCCTCCCGCCCGGTGCCGTGCGCCCGGCTGCTCATCGCGGCGGGCGTGCCCCGGGTCGTGGTCGCCTGGCGCGAGCCGGACCTCTTCGTCACCGACTGCCAGGGCACCGCACTGCTGGAGGCGGCCGGGGTCGAGGTGGTGGAACTGCCGGAGCTGGCCGAGGAGGCCCGGGCGGTCAACGCCCACCTGCTCCCGTGATCTTTTGTATCATCGAGGAACAAAGAGCTCACCTCTCCGCCCCGCCTCCAGGAGCCGCCCCATGACCGCCACCCCCGTCCGGTTCACCACCCGCGCCCTCCTCCTCGACATGGACGGCACCCTGGTCAACTCCGACGCCGTGGTCGAGCGCTGCTGGACCCGCTGGGCCGAGCGGCACGGCCTCGACCCCGTCGCGGCGCTCACCGTCGTCCACGGCCGCCAGGGCCACGCGACCATGGCCGAACTGCTGCCGCACCGCCCGGTCGAGGAGAACCTCGCCGAGAACGAGCTGATGCTCGCCGAGGAGCGGGCCGACACCGAGGGCGTCGTCCAGGTCGCGGGCGCCGACGCCTTCCTCGCCTCGCTGGCCGGCCTGCCGCACGCCCTGGTCACCTCGGCCGACCTCCCCCTCGCCCGGGTCCGGATGGACGCCGCCGGCCTGCCGATGCCGCCCGTCCTGGTCACCGCCGAGTCCGTCGGCGCCAGCAAGCCCGACCCCGAGGGCTTCCTCAAGGGCGCCGCCGCCCTCGGCTTCGCCCCCGCCGACTGCGTGGCCTTCGAGGACTCCGGCGCCGGCATCGCCGCCGCCCGCGCCGCCGGCATGCGCGTCATCGGCATCGGCCCCCGCGCCGCCGCCCACCACCCGGACGCCCTCGCCCCCACCCTCACCGCCGTCACCGTCACCCCGTCCCCCGACGGCACCCTCACCCTCACCGTCCACCCCTGACCGACAACGCGGAGGGACCGGACTTCCCGTGGAAGTCCGGCCCCTCCGGCGAACCGTGATCAGTAGTGGTACCTGGCGGCGAGGACGATGATCTCGTCCTGCGTGACCAGGTAGACCAAGCGGTGCTCGTCGTCGATCCGCCGCGACCAGGCGCCCGGCAGGTGGAACTTCAACGGCTCCGGCTTGCCGATGCCCGAGAACGGGTCCCGCAGGGTCTCCTCGATGAGCCTGTTCAACCGGGCGAGGATCTTCCGGTCGCTCTTGAGCCAAGAGGTGTAGTCCTCCCAGCCCTGCTCCTCGAAGACGAGCCTCACCTGGCACCCGGCCCCGAGTCGGCCACGTCGGGGTCGATCAGCTCACGCTCGGCGAGGTTCGTCCGCCCCAGGGCGTTCTCGTACGCCTTGAGCAGCCGCCGGGCGTTGGCAGGCGAGCGCAGCAGGTACGAGCCCTCGCGCAGGGCCGCGTAGTCCTCGGCGGAGACGAGCACGGCATTCCCGTGCTTGGAGACGATCTCGATGGCCTCGCGATCCTCGTTGACCTTCTTGAGCAACGGAAAGAGATCTCGGCGCGCCTCGCTTGCGGTGATGGACATGATGGGCAACCCCTTCCGCAAAGTGGTACGGGAAAGCGTACCACTCCTGGACGTCGCGGAGCCGGGCCGGACAACGCCGGAGGGGCCGGACTTTCGACGGAAGTCCGGCCCCTCGTACGGGAGTTGCGCTACCCGGTCAGACGTTGAAGCGGAACCAATGTCGGCCGAACCCGACCTGCGACGGAAAGCCGATCATGCCTCTGACCAGGAACTTCCTGGTTGGTGAACGATGGCAAGCGACGGCCAAGGTCGAGCGTCCTGCGGACTGTCTGCGGACCAAGCCGGAACCTGTCGCCATGTTCAATCACTCAGACCCAAGATCTCGGCTCGCCACCTGCCACCGAGCAAACCAACTTGGCTGCGATGTAGCTTTCGCAGGCTCCCGATCGCTAGGCCAGCCACCTTCTGGCGATGTGCCCACGCCCCACCTTCCGCGGACCTGATCCGCCGATGGGCAGGCCCGAGGGCTGACGCATGTGGGCTCCGGCTGTCGCTTACACATGTTCTACGCGGCGGTTGAGAGACTGGGCTTGCGCGTCACGTCACACTCAGCACGTCAGCCACGTGGGCCGACCGCATAGGCGGTCCTCCAGGTTGAGGGAAGTCTCAGCATTCCGCCACATAACTAAGCCCCGTGAGCAACGATGGCTGCATGACGGGACGGACGAACGCATGGGGCTGGTCCGGCGTTGCAGTCGGGACTGCAGCCTCAGTTGGGCTGATCGTGGTTGCAGTGACGCTAGATCTGGATACGGCCGGTCAAATGGCAAGCATCGCTGGAACCATCGTCGCGCTGGCAGGCCTCGGGATCTCTGTGTACACACTCTTCGGAAACCAACCCGCACAGACGCCGCGCGGGCCTTCAACGTCTGCGCCAGGACATCGCTCAGTCGCGGCTGGCGGGAGCATCGGCACGGTCGTCACTGGCGACTCCGCACAGTCAACGCCGGGCGAAGTAGGACTCCTGGGGTCAACAAGAACAGCACCGCGCGGTTCAGTACGAGCGTCAGGGGACCGGTCCGTTGCTGCAGGCGGAGACATCGGATACGCCTCTACTGGGGATACAGCGACCCCACCCACATCGTCATGAGCGGCTTGGACCACGGCAAGCCTGCTACGCCTCGTGTCCTATCGGGGCCTTTAGTGAGTGCCTCTGGACAGGGGGCGATCGCTGCAGGTCGAGACATCAAGCAGGCAATAACCGGCGCCGGCGCAATCGGGATTCAGTTCGAGCAGGCAATCACCTTGCCCAACGAGGCGTTTACACCACCAGCGTCGCTGGCCTGCCCGCCAGGGCTGACAAATGTCTCACGGGCTCCGGGGCTATTCGTTGGCCGTAGTCGGGAGCTGGCTTTACTCGACCAAGCGGTCCTTGTCCCAGGAGCCGTGGTCGTTCAGGCCCTTCACGGTATGGGCGGGATCGGCAAATCTACACTGGCAGCCCACTGGGCCGCCACCAGGGCTCCTGACTACAGCCCAGTCTGGTGGATCACTGCGGACAGCTCAACATCTATCGAAGCTGGTCTGGCCCTCTTAGCCACAGCGCTTCAACCCGCACTGGCTCAAGTACTTCCACAAGAAGCACTCTGCGAGAGAGCGCTACAGTGGCTCGCCAGTCACAAGGGCTGGCTGCTGATCCTGGATAATGTGGCCGATCCCGCAGACATCAAGCCGCTGCTGGCGAGGGCAACGACTGGCAGGTTCCTAATCACTAGTCGACGGGCCACCGGCTGGCATGGTACGGCAAGCCAAGTCGCCTTGGATGTCCTCCCCCATGAGGATGCCGTCGCGCTGTTCATCAAAATCTTTACCCATGGCCAGGGATTCCGCGACGCCGGCGGTGCTGACGAGTTGTGCGCCGCACTGGGGTATCTGCCCTTGGCAGTGGAACAGGCTGCCGCATTCTGTGCCGAAACCGGCACCACTCCGCGCGCATATCTGGACCTATTGGCACGCTACCCGGCAGACCTATATGCCAGCGCCACCGAAGGCGGCGATGCATCACGCACCGTGGCTCGGGTCTGGCACCTTTCGCTGGACCGTATGGCCGACGAGCCGCTTTCAGGGCGGATCCTGCGGATTCTGGCCTGGTACGCCTCCGACGCCATTCCCCGCAGTCTCCTGACTAATTTGGCACCGGCCCCCGCACTGCTTCGTGCCCTCGGGCGGCTGGCGGCGCACAGCATGATCACTCTCCACGACGAATCCCTCACGGTCCACCGGCTCGTCCAAGCAGTGGCCCGCACTCCCGATCCGGCTGATCCTCACCGTCAAGCCGCCGACATCGCAGATGCCCGCATCCAGGCCACTGCTGGCCTAGCCGACGCCATTCCTGACGGCAATGCAGAAGACCCGAGTTCGTGGCCCGTCTGGCGCGCTTTACTCCCTCATATCGACGCCCTCTCCGACCGCCCCTCAATTGCTCCCGACACCACCGACGCTGCCCGCCTCCTTAGCCAGACGGGTCAGTTTCTCCTTCGCGCAGGCTCAATCGACCGCGCTCTCCCGCGCATCCAACGCGCTCTGGCAATCCTCGAACAGACGGTTGGCCCGGAGAACCAGGACACGCTTGCCGCACGGAACAATCTTGCTCAGGCATATCTACTGGCGGGTGAGCTAAAGCGGGTAGCGCCATTGTTCGAGCAGCTCGTCACCGACAGCGCCCACCTACTGGGGGAGGACCACCCGGACACTATGACCGCTCGGGTCAACCTAGCCCAAGCGTACCAATTGACCGGAGATCCGAAACGGTCTATCCCGATACTAGAAAGCGTTCTGGCGAGCCATACTCGAGCCCCAGAAGTGACCCATCCCAACCGTTTGGTCACACAAGGTGCTCTTGCTGGCGCATACAAGCTGTCGGGGAACCTTCGAGATTCAATAGAACTATTTGAGAAAACCCTTACCCATTCCCTTGAAACCCTTCCCGAGGGCCACTTGGGGATCTTCTCTATCCGCAATAACCTGGCCACCGCTCACCACGCCGCAGGCAACATTAGACGAGCCACTCAACTTTACAGTGATTCCCTTGCGGACAGCATTAAATTCCTTGGCGAGGAGCACCCTAACACCCTGACGGCACAAAACAACCTCGCATACGCCTATGTGTCGGCCGGGGAAATGAAGCAGGCTTTTCCGCTGTACGAAACGACACTCAAAAAGTGTATTCAGATCCATGGCGAAGAGCATCCTAGCACCCTGACTACTCGAAACAACCTTGCCACTGCATACCGCCTGGCAGGGGAACTAAATCGAGCGATCAGGATGTACGAACAAACCCTAGAGGTCTACGCGCAAGTCATAGGCGAGGACCATCCTGGTGCACTAACCTTGCGCAGCAACCTCGCCGCCGCTTACCGCCAGGCAGGAAACCCTGGCCGCGCGATCCCACTGTGCGAGCGCGCTCTGGCCGATGGCATCCGGGTGCAGGGCGATGAACACCCTGAGACCCTAATTAAGCGCAATAACCTCGCCACCGCATATCGGCAAGCAGGAGATCTAGAGCGGGCCATTCCCATCTACGAACAGGTCCTCACCAGCTTTCTCCGAATCTTGGGCGAGGAGCATCCTGAAACTCTGACCGCGCAGGATAACCTCGCGAGTGCATACGCGTCTTCAGGGAATCCGGAGCAAGCAATCCCGCTACATGAGGGGGCAATTGCAGGGTGGGTTCGAGTTTTGGGCGCAGATCACCTAAACACTCTAACGTCCCGCAATAACCTCGCCTACGCCCATCGGCTAGCGGGCAATCTGAAGCTGGCCATCCCGATGTACGAGAAAACCCTCGCCGACTGCCGGCGAGTACTAGGAGTACATCACCCGCAAACCCGAGCCGTGCGAGAAAATCTCAGCACAGCAAAAAACGAGCGACGCCGACACCAGACATCGAAGAAAAAGCGACCATTCCGTCGGAAATAGCGCCTTTGGTCTTTTTAAATGCCGAGACCTGGAAGTCATCTGAGACCATCCGGGGGCCATGCTTTCACTATTTGGTGCCGCAAAATTGGAACGGTAACCCTACCACTCTACTGATCTAGTAGGCCCATTTCGAGCCGGTACCCCGGTACTCCTCGACCGGGATCGGGTGGACGTCGGGGCGCATGCGGTCGGTGTAGAGGAGGCCGTCGAGGTGGTCGATCTCGTGGGCGATGAGGCGGGCGAGGCCGAACTCGTAGGTGACCGTGATGATGGTGCCGTCGAGGGTGGTGGCGGTGACGTCCATGCGGAGGGGGCGGGGGACCATCCCGCGGACGTCGAAGAAGCTGAGGCAGCCCTCGTACTGTTCGTCGGTCTCGTCGGAGACTGCGGTGATCTTCGGGTTGAGCAGGATGATCGGTTCGGCGCCGACGGTCGAGGGCAGAACGAGCGCGGCGGCGCGGGGGATGCCGATCTGTGGGGCGGCGAGGCCCATGCCCTTGGCGAAGGAGTGAACGCGGCCGATCCGGTCGACGGCGGCGAAGAGTTCGTCGATGACGGCCTGGGCGGCGGCGCGTTCGGCCGGGAGGTCGAAGGGCTCAGCGGGGCGGTTGAGGATGGGGGTGCCCTGTTGGATGACGCCGAGGGACTGCATCTGCTGGCTGGGCCGCACCTCGATCACCTGGTCTCCTTGGTGTGTTGCTGGTTGTTGGCGGTGGCGCGGAAGCGCCATTCGAGGCGGAAGCGGGCGTGCAGCGGAGGGTCGTCGGTGGCCCAGGCGAAGTGCCGACGCTCGCCCTCGTCGTGGCGGCTGACGGCGGTGCGAAGCGGCGCGGCCTCGGCGGTCATGGAGGTCTCGGTGCCCCAAACCACTGGGTCGAGGGCGGCGGGGAAGTCGAGGCGTACGGCGAGGTGTTCGGTGGGCAGGCGGACGGCGCGCTGGAACCAGTGGCCCCACTTGTCGGCGCCGACGCTGTAGGCGTACTCGATCCAGGTGGCCTCGCCCGGATAGAGCGGGAAGCGGCCGTGCTCGTTGTCGAACAGGAGCCAGACCTCCTTGAAGGCGTCGCGGTCGTGCTTGGCCTGCCATCGCATGTCCTCGCCCTGACATGAAGCGGTGAGAGCCAGTTCGCCCCAGGTCAGTGGGTGCTCACGGTAGTGGGCGTTGGATCGCTCGGGTTCGCCGGGGTAGCGGTCGACGGCGATGCGGATGAGGTAGCGGGTAATGGGCTCGGCGCCGGTGTTCCGTAGGCGGCGGCGCATGGTCAACCGGTAGATGGAGCCGTCGAATTGGAGTGCGGCTTCATCGTGTTCGACCACGATCGCGGCCCCGGAGGCGTACGGCTGCTCGGAACGACGGGGCGCCGGCGGCGAGGTCGGGGTGCGGCTGCGGGAGCGGGCGGCGTCGTAGTCGAGCCAGCGCCGCCAGATGGCCTTCCCGGCGTTGAGGGTCTCGTCGGCGAGGCGGGCGAACTCCTCGGTCGGCTTGTGGCGGCCGGACTCCATGTGGCTGACGTACGAGGGGTCGAAGCCCATCTTCCCGGCCAGCCCGCGCTTGGAGAGTCCGCGCACCTCGCGCCAGTGGGCGACTTCGGCGGCGAACGCCTCCATGGCCTGGTCGACCGCGTCGTGGTCGGCCCTTGTCTCCATCCGCTCCGCCCCCAGTGAGTGATGAATGAACCGTGAGTGACCTTAGCTCACCATCCCGTCACGGTCCTGTCTCCGGCTGTCATTACCCCATCGGGCACGCACTTCAAGCGCCCGGCCAGTGGCAGACCCCATCCCTCCATCTGCCGTGAGGAGTTAGCCATGCACGATTCTCCGTCCAGCCGTCGAGGTCGGCATCGCGATCCGGTCGGTGCCTTCCTCAGTGCCCTGTGGGCGGTTGGCAACGCCGTGGTGATCGCTCTGCTCGGCGTCATCGTGCACGACGACTTCGACTCGGCCCGACTCGGTGCTCACCCGGCGGCCAACTCGGCGCCGGACGGCGGCACCTACGCGTAGTGCCCTTCCACCCATCGCCCATCACGGGCTGGACTCCGAACTGGAGCGCACAGCATGGAAACCAGGAACGTGATCGTCCCCGTCCACGACGGCCCCATCGACCTCACCCGCCCGCACTTCGTGGGTATCGGCGGCGCCGGCATGTCGGCCGTCGCCCGCCTCCTGCTGGAGAGCGGTAGCCGGGTGTCCGGCTCCGACACGAGCGACACTGCCGCCCTGCGCGAGCTGGAGGACGCGGGCGCCGCCATCGCCATCGGCCACACCGCCAGCAACCTGCCCGCCGACGCCACCGTCCTCGTGTGGTCCAGCGCGGTGACCCCGAGCAACCCCGAGGTCGCCGCCGCCCGGCGGGCCGGCATCCCGGTGGTGCACCGCTCGGACGTGCTGGCCCGCATGATCGCCACCGCCGAGCAGTCCGTCGCCGTGGCGGGCACGCACGGCAAGACCATGACCACCGGCATTCTCAGCTCCGCCCTGGTCCACCTCGACCCCTCGTACGCCATCGGTGGCACCCCCGTCGGCCGCCTCAACGCCCACAAGGGCCTCGGCGGCCTCCTGGTCGCCGAGGCGGACGAGAGCGACCGCACCGCCGGCCGCTACCACCCGCAGGTCGCCGTCGTCCTGAACGTGGACGACGACCACCCCGAGCAGTACGTCGACCTGAACGACGTCCTGGACGTCTTCGAGCGCCTGGCCCGCAACAGCTCCGTCCTGGTTGTCTCCTCGGACGACCTGGGAGCCCGGCTGCTGACCGAGCGCCTCCAGGCAGCGCCCGGCCCGCGGGTCCTCACGGTCGGCGAGGCCAAGGACGCCGACGTGCGGGTGTTGCGCGTGCTGTGGGACGGGACCGCCAGCCACGTCACCGTCCAGGACACGGACGGGTCGTGGCACGAGTTCACCGTGGCCGTCCCGGGGCGGCACAACGCGCTGAACGCCGCTGCCGCGTTCGCCGCCGGCCGTGTGCTCGGCGCCGAGCCCGCCAACCTCGTGGTTGGTATCAGCGCGTTCCAGGGCATCAAGCGCAGGCTCACCACCACCGGCACCCACGCCGGGGTCACGGTGCTGGACTCCTACGCCCACCACCCGAGCGAGATCACCGCCGATCTGGCCACCGCCCGGATGCTCACCGAGGGCCGGGTGATCGCGGTGTTCGAGCCCACCGGCTGGACCCGCACCGCCGCCCTCGGCGAGGAGATGGGCCGCCGACTCGCGGCGGCCGACGAGGTCGTCCTACTGGACGTGCACGCTTCGGTCGAGTCCCCGCTCACCGGGATCAGCACCGCACCGATGGCCGCGCAGGTCGTCGCCCGCGGCGGCCGGGCCCACAGCGCAAGCGACGGGCGCGACGTCGCGGACGTGGTCGCCGAGCTGGTCGGGCCCGGCGACCTGGTGGTGACGATGGGCACCGGGACTGCCGGCCGCGTTGGACGGGCGGTCCTGCTGCGGCTGGCCGAGACCCCGGTGGCGGTCCCGGCCGCGTAGTCAGCGTGCAGCGTCGGGCTTGGCGAGCCGCATCGCGGTGTCCTCCAGCCCGACGCTGTGGGAGCCCTTCACCAGCACCACATCTCCAGGCCTGAGGTAGGCCAACAGCAGGCCGAGGGCGGCGTCGCGGTCCGGGACCAGCGTCGCCGTCACTCCGCCGTCGACCGCGCTCGCGTGCACCTGGGCGGCCTCCGCGCCGCCGACCGCGATCAGGTCCGTGACACCGTTCCGGGCCACCATGCGGCCCAGCTCCGCGTGGTGGGCGTCGGACTCCTCGCCCAGCTCCCGCATCTCGCCCAGCACCGCCACTGTCCTGCGTCCGCCGCCGGCCATGGCGGTGAGCGCGGACAAGGCCACGGCCATCGAATCGGGGTTTGCGTTGAACGCGTCGTTGATCACCGTCACGCCGTCCGGCCGCTCGGTGACGTCCATCCGGCCCGGCGTCAGCTGCCGGGCACCGGTCAGCGCATCTGCCGCCTGCTGCACGCTCGCGCCCAGGCCGATCGCCACCGCGGCGGCGGCCGTCGCGTTGGACACGTGGTGGGCGCCGTGCAGCGCCAGCTTCACGGGGGCGCTCTGGCCCCGGTACGTAAGGGTGAACGACGGCCGACCCGCGGCATCCAGCTCGACATCGACGGCCCGCACGTCCCCAGCCTGCACCCCGAAGGTCAGGACCGGCGCGACCGTACGCGGCGCCATCGACATGACGTACGGGTCGTCGGCATTCAACACGGCCAGCCCGTCGACAGGCAGGGCCTCGACGAGTTCGCCCTTCGCGACCGCGATCGACTCCTTCCCACCACCGAACTCGCCCACGTGCGCGGTACCGACGTTCAGCACCAGGCCGACCTTCGGCGGGACGATCCCCGTCAGGTACTTGATGTGCCCGGCGCCGCGCGAGCCCATCTCCAGCACCAGCAGGCGGGTGCTCTCGTCCGTCCGGAAGACGGTCAGCGGCAGGCCGATCTCGCCGTTGTACGACAGCGGCGTGGCCACCGTGGTGTCCATACTCTCCAGCACCTGGGCCAGCAGGTCCTTGGTGCTGGTCTTCCCGGCCGAACCGGTCAGCCCGATCACCGTCGGTGCGTTGAGCCGGTCCAGCACCGCGCGGGCCAGGGCGCCCATCGCGTCCTGGACGTCCGGCACCACGATCGCCGGCACCCCCACCGGTCGGGCCGCCAGCACGCCCGTCGCCCCGGCGCAGACAGCGGCCTCGGCGAACCGGTGCCCGTCCGTGTGCTCGCCCAGCAGCGCGATGAACAGCGCCCCGGGCTCTACCAGGCGCGAGTCGATGACCCCGGGCCGGTCCACCACGGCGCCCGGATCGGAGACGTCGTGCAGAGCGCCCCCGACAGCCTCGGCGATCTCTTGCAGGGTCATGGGGACCACGGTGGCTCCGATCCATCGACGCACCCGCCCGTCCTCAGGGCGGCCTGCCCTCGACGCTAGCGGCTCCCCAACATCGCGCCCGCCATCCCGCGCATTCCGAACCAGACTGTGACAAAAGGAAGATGAGCATGTCTGCAGCTGAACGTCGTATCGCCCTCGTCACTGGTGGCCGCTCCGGCGAACGCGACCGCTCGCTGATCTCCGGCGAGGCCGTGCGCGAGTCGCTGGTCCGCCAAGGCCTGCCGCACTTCGTCCTCGACCCCACCGACAAGGACTTCGCCGACCGCGTCCGCGAGGCCGACGTCGCCTTCCTCGCCATCGCCGGCCAGTGGGCCGAGGACGGCAAACTGCAGGGCCTCCTCGACAGCTTCGGCGTCCCGTACACCGGCTCCGGGGTCCTGGCCAGCGCGGTCGCGATGCACAAGCCCACGGCCAAGATTCTGGTCCTCGCCGGCGGCGTCACCGTCCTCCCGCACCTCCCGCTGCGCGGCACGGAGGACGCCCAGGAGGTCGCTCGGACCTGCGCCGACGAGTTCGGCCTGCCCGTCATCCTCAAGCCGACCTCCGAAGGCGGCTCCATCGGCATGCGTGTCTTCCGCGACCTGAACTCGCTCACCACCACCCTCACCCACGACACCCGGGGCGGCGAGTGGTTCATCGAACCGTTCAAGGAGGGCACCGCCGTCACCTGCGGCGTGCTGGAGCAGGACGGCGCTCCGGTCACGCTCCCGCCGCTGGAGACCCTCCCGACCACCGCGGAGTTCTACGACTACAAGGCCAAGCGCAACCCGGCCGGCCACCGCTACCGCTGCCCCGCCCAACTCCCGGGCGCCGCCCTCGCCACCATCTCCCACGCCGCCGTCCGTGCCCACCAGCTGCTGAACTGCTCGGGCTACTCGCGATCGGACTTCCTCGTCACCCCGGTCGGCGAGGTCCACTGGCTGGAGATCAACACGCTGCCCGGCCTCTCCACGCACGGCAACCTCGCCACCATGGCCGCCGCTGCCGGAATCAGCTACGACCGCCTCATCGCGACCATCCTCGCCACCGTCCACACCGACGGGTACCGCCCGTGAACGCCGCCGAACTGCCACTGTCGGCGGACGACATCTACGACGCCCAGCGCCGTCTGCGCGGTGTCGCCGCCTCCACCCCGGTGCTCTCCCACCCGGCGCTGGACGAGATCGCCGGGCGGGCTGTGGTCTGCAAGGCCGAAGCCCTCCAGCGCACCGGCTCGTTCAAGTTCCGCGGCGCCTACAACGCCCTGGCAGCCCTGAGCCCGCGCGAGCGCCGCCGCGGGGTGATCGGCGCCTCGTCCGGCAACCACGCCCAGGCGCTCGCCCTCGCGGGCCAGCTGCTGTCCGCCCCGGTCACCGTCGTCGTCCCGCACGACGCTCCCCAGGACAAGGTGGACGGTGCCCGTTCTCTCGGCGCCGAGATCGTCACCTACCACCGACAGCGCGGCGACCGCGATGCCATCGTCTCCCGGCTGGCCGTGGACCAAGGCCTCGCTGTCGTGCCGTCCGCCGACGCTCTGACGGTGATGGCCGGAGCGGGCACTGTCGCGCTGGAGCTGCTCTGGCAGGCCCCGGTGTTGACCACGATCCTGGTCCCCGTGGGCGGTGGCGGCCTCGCCGCCGGCACCGCCGTCGCAGCCAAGCACATCAACCCGCGCATCAAGGTGATCGGCGTCGAACCCGAGACCGCGGCCGACACCGCCGCCTCCCTCCGCGCCGAGCGGATCGCGGAGCTGCCCGCCGTACCCGACACCATCGCGGACGGACTCCGCCACACCACGCCAGCCGCCCTGCCCTGGGAAATCAACAAGGTCCTGCTCGACGCCGTCATCACTGTGCCGGACGCCCAGATCGTGCAGGCTATGGGCTGGGCGTTCCAACACCTCAAGGTGGTGACCGAACCCTCCGGAGCCGTCGCACTCGCGGCCCTGGCCGACCTCGACCCGCGGCCCGGCCCCGTGGGCGTGATCCTCTCCGGTGGCTCGGTCGACCTGGACGCCTTCCACCGACTCGTGGCCACCCCGGAAGGAGCCGGCCCTTGCCTGACTACCCCAAGCGCCACCCGATCCCGCTGATCACCCAGTACGCCACCCCGGCCCTGATCAACGCCATCGCCTACGAGGGGCACCCGCCCGGCGACGACGACAACTGGGCCTCCAGCGGCGCCCCCGACCGGGACGCCTACGCCTACTGGTCGACCCGCCTCTGCGGCATGGCCTGCCTGCGGATGGCCCTGTTCGCCCGCGACGGACACGCGCCCACCCTGTTCGACCTCCTGGACGGCTGCCTCGCCCACGGCGGCTACGTCGAGCAGGACGACGGGAGTGTCGGCGGCCTCTACTACCAGCCGTTTACCGAGTACGCCCTCGCCAGCCACGGCCTCAAGACGGAGATCATCACCGACCTCACCCCGGACCGGCTCCTCGCCGAACTCAACCACGGCCACCTCGTCATGGCATCCGTCCACAAGGAGATCCGCCGCCCCGACCGCCCGGCACCCGCACGCGGCGGACACCTGGTGCTCGTCACAGGGCATCAGGACGGCGGGGTGCTCTTCCGAAACCCATCAGGCCACACCGCTGACGCGGTGGACGCCCTTCTCCAGCTCGACCGCTTCGACACCTTCGCGGCCCACCGAGGCATCGCGCTGCGGGTATGACCTTCTTCTGCACCATTCCCGCGCTGACATTCCGGCACCCCTGGGCCGACTCCCCGGTCGGTGACGGGCACCCCTGGGCCTGCCACCGACCGGGTTGCCGCCGTCCCGTTCGGGGCGGAGGCGGGGTAAGGACTCCTTACCCCACAACTTGCTCCCTTCAGGGTGAACGCGGGTAAGCAGCGCTACCTCACAACTTGCTCTGCCGGGGCCATTTCCGGAAGTCTTGGCACCGACATGTGGAATTCCGGAACGACCCGGTCTGTGGCGCCAGATGCCGCTCGCCCGGTTCCGGATTCGGAACCGGGCGAGCGGTACATCGAGGCACAGTCAGGCGACGACGGCGTGCGCCTGAACCACCTCGGGCTTGTCGGCCTGCTCGCTCTTCACTAGCTCCAGCAGTTTGCTGGCCCGATCGCTGCTGATCGATAGGCCAGCGCCGCGCACTGCGCCCTTGATCACTGCGTGAGTAGCGCCCCACTCGGCGACGGCGGGCCCAACCACCTCAAGCAGTTCGTCCATGCTGGCCGCTGGCTTGCGGCCTGTGCGTTTGCGAGGACCGGCGAGCTCCTGACTCGCGGATAGGGCTCGGCTGGGGCTGGTGGGCGGCTGGGCCTCTTCGGATTCTGTCGCCGATTCAAGAGCCTGCACGCGATTCGGATCAATGTCGCCCCCACTATCGGAGGAAGGATTGCCCAGCTCGAGCTGGGCATGCACGGCCGTGCCCACCCCCGTAGCGGAGGCAGGTGGGGTGTGGAGCTGGCGAAGGAGGGCTGGGCCGACAACTCCCCATCCGAGGAGGAGCAGAGGCGCAACGGCGTCGAGGGTCGCTCGCCCGTAGTGCCCGGCGAGGAGCGGCTCAGCGGTGTTGAGGGCAAGGGTGAGCAGACCGCAGAAGTGCATCAGGCTGGTGGCGGAGCGCAGTTGGGCAGTATCCGTGCCGGTCGCGGAGAGGTGGTGCAGGGCGACCAGGAGGCCGAGCACAGACAGGTCGACCATAGGGGCGATCAGCGGGGCAACCGGGTCCGGGACGCCGAGGCGCAGGGCGAGGGCCCAGACGTTGCCGAAGGAGAAGGCAAAGGCGAGGCCGGCGGTGATCGTCATCACGAGGGTGATCGTGGTGCGGGCGAGGGTGCCGGAGCCGGTCGGGTGGGTGGCCGGCTGAGTAGTGGGCATGCGGGGCGTGTCCTTGCGACGGAGGGGTGTTCGCGGGAATTCCGTCTTAGCCGTCTTGCCGTTGCATCCGCAGGTCAGGGCGGTACGGCAAGGGGCGGGCGTGGCCCGGCCGGCGGAATCCGGTACGGGAGCTCTTTCGTCTTGGGACGGTGAACCGTCCCGACAGAAGGGCCTTTGACCTGCGCTTGTACGGCAGGGACGGCTGGGACGGCACGAGACGGGTGTGCTTCCCGTCCCGAGCCCGGCCCGCCGCTCGCACTCGGGTCCGTGCGGCGGCGGACCGATGGCCGTCCTGTTCGGCTTGCCGTCTTGGCCTCGTGGGGCGCGACCTGCGTTGATACGGCAGGGACGGCACGGACGGCAGCCGGGGCGAGACGTTCAGCTCACGCTGCTGGCCAGAGTGATCGGGTAGACCGCAGGGCAGTACCGCCGCCAGGCGTCGGTGAACTTGTGCCGCATGTAACCCTTGCGCTGAGTGCCATCGCCGATGCGGACGTTGCCGGAGGAGATGCCGAACTCGCGCAGCATCGATCCGAGACCACGCGGGGTCAGGCCGCCTCGGCCCCACTCCGCCCACGGCGCCTCATGGTCGCCGTTGAGGGCAAGCAACAGCTGGTCGGTGGTGATGCTGTCCGGGTCGCCAGCCGCGTGGAACGTCCGCCGGATGTCGGCGAGGATCTTGGCCCCACCAGGGTTGTCCTCCTCCGTCTGGACCTCGGCGTCGACCATGCGCTTGCACGCCTGTCGGGCGAGCCTGGGCCAGGGGCCACCCGCCAGGTCGGCAACGATCACCAGGGGTTCCCAGGTGTCGGCGGCTCGGTCCTCCACGGGCATTTCCGGCTCCAGACGCAGGGCCCGGTCGGCGAGCGGCACGGTCCACTGGGCGATCCGGTCCCGGATCTCGTGAAATCCGGGCCTGTCACGCTCAGAACGGTACGGTGAGACCGCCTCGCCCTCGGCACGCCGCCGCATCCGGATCACGATCGACCGGTCCATGATCGTGTCCGGCAGGTCGCCGATCCCGGCGATGGCCGCCATCGCGAAGGTGTGGAACCTACGCGGGGTGTGATCGTTGCCGACGACCCGCAGCACGTACCGGTCTCGCTGATGCCCAGCGTTGAGCAGGCCCCGCATCTCCTCGTTCTTCTCCGCCACCTTCGGACTGCCGAAGATCGTGTCCGCCTCGTCCACCAGCAGGGTCGGCGGCTCCTCGGTGATCGAGCGGAACACGGCAGCCGGAGACGAGTTCACCGTCAGGAGCGCCTGATGGACGGTCTCGGTGAGCACATCCAGCAGCCGTGACTTGCCGCACCGCTTCGCCGGACCGACCACCGCCAGACGCGGGGCGTGCTGCCACGACTTCTGCAGGTGCGTCGCCGCCACCCACAGCGTGGTGGCATTCAGCGCTTCCTCGGAGGGCAGGATCACGAACCGGCCGATCCGGGCCTTCAGCTGCGCCAGCAGTTGGGCGCCCTCCGTCGCCTCGGTGTCCGGCATCAGGTCGATCCCGTTCGGGATGGCAGGCTCAGCCGGTGCCGCCTCTGCCAGCTGTCCACAGGCTGTAGACACCTCGGCCTCGTGCCGTCGATCCGGCTGGCCCGGTATCGCGACAGGCGGCCACGACGCATTCAGGGGTGCGTCATTGGACTGGGGAGACGTAGGGTTCAACGTGCACTCCTCTGGTGGAGCCTGCGGGCTGGCAGGCCCTGCTCCACCGGCTCGAACAGCTTGTAGGCGTAGGGGTGTTCATCGGGCCCTCGGCGTTGGCGCGCCGGGGGCCTCCAGTTGGCTGCGGGATTCGAGCGGCGTGTCACGCGCCCAGCACCCATCCATCGCTCCGCTCGTGCAGTTCCTGGTCGAAGCGGGCGAGTTCGGACTCCAGGTACAGAACGCGCCGCCCGACCTTCACCCCACGCGGGCCGTAGCCGGTGTGGCGCCAGTAGCGCACGGTGCTCTCGGCGGTTCGGTAGCGGTGGGCAACTTCAGCGGTGGTGAGGTAGCGGTCCATCGAGGCGCTTTCCCTTTCGACTAGGTATCTTTCCGGTGTGCACAGATGTACTGCGCGATCTCGGCCGAGTCAAACGGGAAAGACCATGGTTCAATCGGGATAGCAGCGAGACGCGATGGAGGCGGCATGTCCAGGGAGACCAGCGGGGGCGAGGCCCCGCTGCTGTTCAGCGAAGGCAACGCGGCAGCGCGCATCGCGCTGGAACGCGAGGTCAGAGGGTGGAGCACCACCGAACTGGCGGCCCGCATGACCAGGGTTGGCGTCCCGATGAACCAGACCGCGGTTTGGCGCATCGAGAACGGCACCCCCCGTCGCAAGATCACCCTGGACGAAGCCCTCGGCTTCGCCCGCGTCTTCGAGCTGCCGCTGGAGGAGCTGATGTCGCCCCCACTGGAGGGCGTCGACATCGAGGGAAGACGGATCGTCCAGGAGGCGGTCGAGGCGTTCTATGAGACCCGCGAAGCGCAGGACCGCCTGCATCGCGCGGTCGTCGCCACCGCCGACTACATCGCAGCCCACCCCAACAGCTCCAAGGGCATCCACGAACAGTGTCTCCGCCTCATGGGCGAGGAACGCGATGCCCGCGCCCTGACCGAGCACATCGAGACGGGCGGCTACTACTGACACAGAGGAGAGCCGACTTGGCGAACATCCAGAAGCGACCGAACGGCAAGTGGCGGGCCCGGTACCGGGACCTGGACGGCAAGGAGCACGCCCGGCACTTCGACCGGAAGATCGACGCCCAGCGCTGGCTCGACGAGGTCACGGCCAGCCTGGTCACGGGCCAGTACGTCGACCCCAGGTCCGCCAAGAAGCCCTTCAAGGAGTACGCCGAGGAGTGGCGCACCCGTCAGCCCCACCGGCCCTCAACCGCCAAGGCCGTAGCCCAGCACCTGCGTTGCTACGTCTACCCGGCCTGGGAGAAGCGGGCGCTCGGCGCCATCAAGCCGGGCGACATCCAGAAGTGGGTCACCGACCTGACGACCACCCACGGCCTCGCCGCCAGCACCACTCGTACCGTCTTCAACACGGTCAACGCGGTCTTCCGTGCGGCGGTCCGCGACCGCATGATCCCGCACAACCCCTGCGAAGGCGCCAAGCTCCCGGCTGTCCCCCGCAAGCGGGTCGTGCCCCTGCCTGTGGAGCAGGTCCGTCGCCTGTCTGCGGAAATCCCGGCCCGCTACCGGGGTCTGGTCCTGCTGGGCGCCGCCACGGGACTTCGGCCGGGCGAGCTCTTCGGGCTCCAGCTCCGGCACGTCGACCTGCTGCACGCCACCGTCACCGGGGAGCAGCAGATCCAGCAGACGGCCAAGCACGGCGTCTACGTCGGCCCGCCGAAGACCACGCGCTCGTACCGAACAGTGCCCCTCCCCAAGATGGCCGTCCAGGCCATGACGGCGCACCTGCGGGACTTCCCGGTCGCCGACCCCGAGGGCTGGCTCTTCACCGCTCCCGCAGGCGGCCCGGTCGTCTATACCCACTTCATGGACGGCTCGTGGCGGCCCGCCTGCCAGCGGGCCGGCATACCGAAGGGCACCGGCCCGCACGCACTCCGGCACCACTACGCGAGCCTGCTGATCAAGCACGGCGAGTCGGTGAAGACCGTTTCCGAGCGGCTCGGGCACACCAACGCCGCGATGACGCTGAACATCTACACCCACCTCTGGCCCGACTCCGAGGAGCGGACCAGGGCCGCCGTCGACCGTGCGTACGGTGCCAACGGCAGCGCGGACCGAGGCAACCTCCCGGACGCCGAAGCGGCATAGTCGACGCCGGTTGCGTTGGCCCGAGGCGGCAGGGTTGCGGACTCCCTGCGGACCGAAAGGCCGCCCAACCCACTCCGTCGCAGGTCAGGCGGCCTTTCCGCAGATCGACTAGACGTTGAAGCGGAACTCCACGACGTCGCCGTCCTGCATGATGTATTCCTTGCCCTCGATGCGGGCCTTGCCCTTGGAGCGGGCCTCGGCGATGGAGCCGGTCTCGACCAGGTCGTCGAAGGAGATCACCTCGGCCTTGATGAAGCCCTTCTGGAAGTCGGTGTGGATGACTCCGGCGGCCTCGGGGGCGGTGGCGCCCTTCTTGATGGTCCAGGCGCGGGTCTCCTTCGGGCCGGCCGTGAGGTAGGTCTGCAGGCCGAGGGTGTCGAAGCCGACGCGGGCGAGGGTGGCGAGGCCGGGCTCCTCCTGGCCCATGGACTGGAGGAGTTCGAGGGCCTCGGCGTCGTCGAGCTCGATCAGCTCGGACTCGATCTTGGCGCTGAGGAAGATCGCCTCGGCCGGGGAGACCAGGGCGCGCTGGGCGTTCTTGAAGTCCTCGTCGGCCAGCTCGTCCTCGTCCACGTTGAAGACGTAGAGGAAGGGCTTGGCGGTCAGCAGGTGCAGCTCGCGGATCGGGGCGGTATCGAAGCCGGCCTCGAAGAGGGTCTTGCCGGTCTCCAGGACCGCCTGGGCGGCCTCGGCGGCGGCCAGCACGGGGGCGGTGTCCTTCTTGAGGCGCGCCTCCTTCTGGAGCCGCGGCAGGACCTTCTCGATGGTCTGGAGGTCGGCCAGGATCAGCTCGGTGTGGATGGTCTCGATGTCGTCCTTGGGCGACACCTTGCCGTCCACGTGCACCACGTCCGGGTCGGTGAACGCGCGCACGACCTGGCAGATCGCGTCCGACTCACGGATGTTGGCGAGGAACTTGTTGCCCAGGCCCTCGCCCTCGCTGGCGCCGCGCACGATGCCGGCGATGTCGACGAAGTCGACGGTGGCCGGGAGGATGCGCTGCGAGCCGAAGATCTCGGCGAGCTTGGCCAGCCGCGCGTCCGGGACGCCGACGACGCCGACGTTCGGCTCGATGGTGGCGAACGGGTAGTTGGCCGCCAGCACGTCGTTCTTGGTCAGGGCGTTGAACAGGGTCGACTTGCCGACGTTCGGCAGGCCGACGATTCCGATCGTGAGCGACATGAAGCGCAGTCCCGTGGGCTTGGAGGAGTTGGGTCGGCACCGTACGGGCCGACCCCCAAGTCTACGGGCAGCACCTGCCGGGGCTCACGCCTCGGTCGGCGCGGGCAGCGGCTCCAGGAACTCCAGCCGGTTGCCCAGCCCGTCGGCGGAGTAGAAGCGGCGGTGGCCGGGGTGGTGGTCGTCCCAGGTGACCTCGTGGCCGTGCGCGGCGAGCCGCTCGGCCAGGGCGTCCAGCGAGGTCACCAGGATGCCGGGGTGCCCCTTGCGGGCCGGGCGGAAGTCCGGGGTGACGCCGAGGTGCACCTCGACCCCGCCGCCGCGGAACCAGCAGCCGCCGCGCGCCGCCAGCACCGGGGGCTTCGGGAGCTCGGTCATCCCGAGCACGCCGGACCAGAAGGCGCGGCACTCGTCCTCGGCGCCGGCCGGGATGTCGAGCTGGACGTGGTCGAGGCGTTCGAAGGTGAAGTCGGCGGTCATGCGGCGGTCCCCCGTACGGTCATCGGATGATCACGATGTGTCGACTCGGCCGAGCAGGTCAGCCCCTTGAGTGACGATCACAGGAGTACGCCATCCGGGGACACGGAACAAGACCTGAACGGTCCATTACACAGTGTGGCGATGATCGGACCGTACGTTGGGCGGGTGGAGCAGAGCATCCGTACCCAGCCGCCAGGGCCCAGACGCCGTCCGCCGACCGGCGCGGCCCCGGCCGCCGTCCCCGGTCCCGGCCGGGCACCCGAGAGCGCCCGAGCCCCCGCGGCTCCCCCGTCCCGGCTGCGCCCGGTGGCCGACCGGCCCGCCGCGCGCCCCGCCCCGAAGCGCCGGCTGCGCGTGTACGGACGGCGCCGGACCGGCCGGCCGACCCGGCTGACCGCGATCGGCACCGGCGTGCTCGCGGTGCTGGCCACGCTGGCGGTGGCCGGCCTGGACCGGCTGCTCTTCGAGGACCTCGGCTGGCTGTTCGGCCTCGGCTACCTGGTGGTCTGCTTCCAGCTGGCCGTCCGGGTCCGCTACGCCGACCTGCTGGCCGCCCCGATCAGCGGGCCGATCGCCTTCGCCGTGGCACTGCTGGCGCTCGCCCCGGTCAGCTCCTCCGGCGTCACCGCCCAGGTGGTGGCGCTGGCGACCGGGCTGGCGCTGCGGGCCGGCTGGCTGTTCTCCGGCACCGGGCTGGCCGCGCTGATCGTGCTCGCCCGCTTCGTCGCCCAGCGCCGCTTCCACCGCTCCCGCTGACGGCCCGGCGCGCGGGCGCCGAGGGCCGTGCCCTAGCCCGCCGCCCGGGCCGCCGCCATGGCGGCCCCGACGATGCCCGCGTCGTTGCGCAGCTCCGCCGGCACCACCCGCGCCCCGCGGTCCCTCAGCAGCGGCAGGAACTTCTCGTGCTTGCGGCTCACCCCGCCGCCGATCACGATCAGTTGCGGGGAGAACAGCATCTCCACCAGGTCCAGGTACTCGTCGACCCGCCCGGCCCACTGCTCCCAGGTCAGGTCGTGCCGCTCCCTGGCGGCCGAGGAGGCGCGGCGCTCGGCGTCCTTGCCGCGCAGCTCCAGGTGGCCCAGTTCGGTGTTGGGCACCAGGGTGCCGTCCACGAAGAGCGCGCTGCCGATGCCGGTGCCGAAGGTGAGCACCAGGACCACGCCCGACTCGCCGCGCCCGGCGCCGTGCTCGGTCTCGGCGAGACCGGCCGCGTCCGCGTCGTTGAGCACGGTCGCGGGCATGCCCAGCGCGTCGCGGAAGAGGCCCTCCGCGTCCAGGCCGATCCAGCCCTTGTCCACGTTGGCCGCAGTCCGGGTGCGGCCGCCGACCACCACCCCGGGGAAGGTCAGCCCGACCGGCCCCTGGTGGTCGAAGTGCTGGACCACCTCGCGGACGGCGGCGACCACGGCCCCGGGCTCGGACGGCTGCGGGGTGAGCACCTTGTGCCGTTCCTGGGTGAGTGCTCCCCGGGCGAGGTCGACCGGGGCGCCCTTGATGCCCGAGCCGCCGATGTCCACGCCGAATACCGCCGTCATCGTTCCGCCTTCCGCCGTCCGGCCGTCGACCGGCTTGTCCACAGCCTGTGCACAAAGCTACGAGAGCCCGGACGGGGGCGCACCGCAATCGACGGGCCCGCACAGCGCGACGGACCCGGTGCCCGCAGCGGGGCACCGGGTCCGTCGTGGCGGGTCCAGGGTTCGAGGACGGGCCCTACAGCTTGCCGGCCGCCTCGGCGCGCAGGTCGCGGCGCAGTTCCTTGGGCAGCGAGAAGGTCAGGTGCTCCTCGGCGGTCTTGACCGTCTCCACCGTGTCGTAGCCGCGCGCGGCCAGGAACTCCAGCACGCCGTCGACCAGGATCTCCGGCACCGAGGCGCCGCTGGTCAGGCCGACCGTGGTGACGCCCTCCAGCCAGGACTCCTGGATCTCCTCGGCGAAGTCGACCAGGTGGGCGGCCTTGGCGCCGTACTCCAGGCCGACCTCGACCAGGCGGACCGAGTTGGAGGAGTTCTTGGAGCCGACCACGATCAGCAGGTCGGTCTCCGGGGCCAGCTGCTTGACCGCGACCTGGCGGTTCTGGGTCGCGTAGCAGATGTCGTCGCTGGGCGGGCTGACCAGCGCCGGGAAGCGCTTCTTCAACTCGCCGACGGTGGCCATGGTCTCGTCCACCGAGAGCGTGGTCTGGGAGAGCCAGACGATCTTGGACTCGTCCCGCACCTGGACGTTGGCGACGTCCTCGGCACCGTCCACCAGGTGGATCCGGTCCGGGGCCTCGCCCATGGTGCCGACGACCTCCTCGTGGCCCTCGTGGCCCACCAGCAGGATGTCGTAGCCCTCGTCGGCGAAGCGCACGGCCTCCTTGTGCACCTTGGTGACCAGCGGGCAGGTGGCGTCGACGGTGGCGAGCTTGCCGGCCCGCGCCTCGTCGTGGACGGACGGGGCGACGCCGTGCGCGGAGAACACGACGATCGAGCCCTCGGGCACCTCCTCCGTCTCGTCGACGAAGATCGCGCCCTTCTTCTCCAGGGTCTGCACCACGTACTTGTTGTGGACGATCTGCTTGCGGACGTAGATGGGCGCCCCGTACTGCTCCAGGGCCTTCTCCACGGCGATCACGGCGCGGTCGACACCCGCGCAGTAGCCCCGGGGGGCGGCGAGCAGGACACGGCGCTGCGCGGTGTTGGACATGCCCCCATCGTACGGGCGACCGGGAGCCCCACCGCCCGGGGCGGGCCGCACCGCCGCCCCGGACGCCGGCCCGGACGCCTTCCGGTCGCAAAGGGTCGGAAGTTGCTCAAGCCTGGTCTCCATGAGCGCTGTGAACGAGCAGCCGACGCCGAGCGGCCTGCGCCGCACCCTGGGCGTCCGCGATCTGATGGTCTACGGGCTGCTGTTCATCGCCCCGATGGCCCCGGTCGGCGTCTTCGGCGTGCTGGACGCCCGGAGCCACGGCGCCGTGGCGGCCGTCTACCTGGCGGCGACGGTCGCGATGGGCTTCACCGCCTTCTCGTACGCCCAGATGGTCCGCGCGGTGCCGCAGACCGGCTCGGTGTTCGCCTACGCGCGGGCCGGGCTGGGCGAGGGGCCGGGGTTCATCGCCGGGTGGATGGCGATGCTGGACTACCTGCTGATCCCCGCGGTGGCCTACCTGTTCTCCGGGATCGCGCTGAACTCGCTGGTGCCCGGGGTCTCGCGCTGGGTGTGGACGGCGGCCGCGGTGCTGGTGACCACCGCGCTCAACCTGGTCGGGGTGCGGACGGCGGCCGCGGTCGGCTTCGCGGTGCTCGCCCTGGAGATCGCGGTGCTGGCGGTGTTCGTGGTCGCGGCCGTGGTGGTGCTGGTGCGGGACGGCGCGCGGCGCGGCTGGGACACGCCGTTCACCGCCGTCGGGGGCTTCTCGCTCACCGCGGTGGTCTCCGCGGTGTCCGTCGCGGTGCTCTCCTACCTGGGCTTCGACGCGATCGCGACCTTCGTCGAGGAGGCGGTCGGCGCCTCCGCCGCGGTGGCCCGGGCGGTGCTGTGGTGCCTGGCGCTGGCCGGGCTGCTGTTCGTCGCCCAGACCTACCTGGCGGCCGTGCTGGAGCCCACCACCCCGCAGCAGCTGGCCGCCGACCCGGCCTCCCAGGGCTCCGCCTTCTACGACACCGTGGAGGGCGGCATCGGCCACTGGCTGCACCTGCTGGTGGCCGCCAGCAAGGCGATCGGCGCGGCCTTCGCCGCGCTCGCCGGGCAGGCGGCGGCCGGCCGGCTGGTCTTCGCGATGGGCCGGGAGGGACGGCTGCCGCGGGTGCTCGGCTCGGTCGACCCGGGCAGCGCGGTGCCCCGCCGGGCGCTGCTGGCGGCCGCGGTGGTCACCATGGCGGCGGCGGTCTGGGCGGCCGAGCGGGACGACGGGCTGGACCAGCTGACCTCGGTGGTGAACGTGGGCGCGCTGACCGCCTTCGCGCTGCTGCACGCCTCGGTGATCGGCTGGTACACCGTCCGGCACGGCTCGCCCGACCGGCTCCGGCACCTGGTCGTCCCGCTGCTGGGGATCGCGGTGATCGGCGCGGTGGTCTACGAGGCCTCGACCACGGCACAGCTGGTCGGGCTGGTCTGGCTGGCGGCCGGCCTGGTGGTGCTCGGTGTGCAGGGCAGCACGGCGCACGGCACCGGCGGGCACCGCTAGCGACGGCGCCGGCGGGCGCCGTGCGGAACGGTGCCGGCCGGCACTGCCGGGGACGACGCCGGCGGGCGTTGCCGGGGACGGTGTCGGCGGACGCCGCTAGCCTCGTACGCATGGCCAACCCCAGCTCCCCCGAAGCCCCGCTCCCGGTCGGCAAGGTCTCCGCGCTGATCGGCGGCTGGATCGACCGGCTCGGCGCGGTGTGGGTCGAGGGGCAGATCACCCAGCTCAGCCGCCGCCCCGGCGCGGGCGTGGTGTTCCTGACCCTGCGCGACCCGCAGGCCGACGTCTCCCTCACGGTGACCTGCTTCCGCTCGGTGTTCGAGCAGGTCGCGGACGTGGTGCAGGAGGGCTCGCGGGTCGTCGTGCACGCCAGGCCGGAGTGGTACGCGGCGCGCGGGCAGCTGTCGCTGCGGGCCTCGGAGATCCGCCCGGTGGGCCTGGGCGAACTGCTGGCCCGGCTGGAGCAGCTCAAGCGGCGGCTGGCCGGGGAGGGCCTGTTCGCGGCGGAGCGCAAGCGGCGGCTGCCATTCCTGCCGCAGTGCGTCGGGCTGGTCACCGGGCGCGGCTCGGCGGCCGAGCGGGACGTGCTGGAGAACGCCCGGCGGCGCTGGCCGGCGGTGCGCTTCGAGGTGCGCAACGTCCCGGTGCAGGGGGTCAGCGCGGTGGAGCGGGTGAGCGCGGCGGTGCGGGAGCTGGACGAGCACCCCGAGGTGGACGTGATCATCGTGGCCCGGGGCGGCGGCAGCGTGGAGGACCTTCTGCCCTTCTCGGACGAGGGGCTGGTGCGGCTGGTCGCGGCCGCCCGTACGCCGGTGGTGAGCGCGATCGGGCACGAGCCGGACCAGCCCCTGCTGGACTTCGTCGCCGACCTGCGCGCCTCCACCCCGACCGATGCCGCCAAAAGGGTGGTTCCGGACGTCGGCGAGGAGCTGGCCAAGGTCCGCCAGCTGCGCGACCGGGCCCGCCGGCACGTGCAGGCCCGGGTCGAACGCGAGCAGCACGGGCTGGACGGGCTGCGCAGCCGCCCGGCGCTGGCCGCCCCGCACCGGATGCTGGACGGGCGCGGCCAGGAGGTGGACGGCCTGGTGGAGCGGGCCCGGCGCACCCTGCGGCACCGGCTGGACCACGCCCAGAGCGACCTCGGGCACACCCTGGCCCGGGTGGTCGCGCTCTCCCCGGCGGCCACCCTGGAACGCGGCTACGCGGTGCTCCAGCGGGCCGACGGCACGGTGGTGACGGACCCGGCGCGGCTCGCGGCCGGGGAGGGGCTGCACGCCCGGGTCGCGGGCGGCGGCTTCGACGTCACCGTGGCGCCCGGGGCGGCGGAGCCCCCGGCGGGCCCTCGGGCGGAGCCTCAGTAGGAGCGCTGCCGGGACAGCGCCGTCGAGTACTCGGCGAAGCCCAGGCTGCGGTAGAGCGACTCGCCGCCGCTACTGGCGTGCAGGTCGATCCGGCCGACCCGGCGGCCGTCGAACCAGTCCAGCAACGCCTCGGTGCAGGCCCGGGCGTAGCCGCGCAGCCGCCGGTCGGGGTCGGTGCAGATGTTGAAGACGGAGCCGAACAGGCCGTCCGGGTTGCCGGGCGAGGGCAGGCGGTGCTCCAGGGTGCCGACGGCGCAGGCGGCGAGCCGGCCGGGGCGCTCCGGGTCGTCGACCACGAAGGCGGACATGGTCGACCGCTCGGCCGGGGCGGCCAGCCGCTCGCGCAGCATCCGCTCGGCGGCGGCCTGCCAGGGGGCGGGGCCGGCCGAGGCGGCCATGCCGGGCATCGCCTGCAGCATCAGGTTGCGCAGCCGGACCAGCTCGGGCGCGTCGGCGGGGGCGGCGGGGCGGACTTCGATCATGCGGCGGAGGCTAGCGCCGCCGGTCGCGCGGCCGCACCCGGGTTTCGACCGGTGGAACCCGCCCCTGTCGGCGCCAGCCCCTACGCTGGCACGCATGGCAGAGCAGCAGGAGCAGCAGGACGCGGCGGCGCCGACCCCGGACGACGCGCTGGGCTACGAGCACGCCCGGGACGCGCTGCTGGACGTGGTCCGGCAGCTGGAGAACGGCGGCACCTCCCTTGAGGAGTCGCTGGCCCTGTGGGAGCGTGGCGAGCAGCTGGCGAAGGTCTGCCAGCGCTGGCTGGACGGCGCCCGGGCCCGACTGGACGCCGCGCTGGCCGCCGAGGAGGGCGCGGGCCCGGCCGGGGAGTGACCGAGCCCAGGCGCACGGCCCGGGCGCACGAGCCCAGGCGCAGAGCCCGGGCGCACGAGCCCGGGCGCAGAGCCCGGGCGCAGTGCGGCCCGCTCTGTGAGGCAGCTCACAAGGGCTTGGGGAATCGTTGAATCTTCACCTATGTTGGAGGAACTGATCGGCTCCGCCGGTCACACCGACGAACCCCCCTCCCGCATGAGGTGCAGAAGCATGACCACCGACGCCCTGGTACTCGACGCCGCCGCTCAGGACCTGCTGTTCCGCGAGGCCCGCACCGCGAACACCTTCACCGACGAGCCGGTCACCGAGGAGCAGGTCCAGGCCATCTACGACCTGGTCAAGTTCGGCCCGACCGCCTTCAACCAGCAGCCGCTGCGCGTCGTCCTGGTCCGCTCCGCCGAGGGCCGCGAGCGCCTCGTCCAGCACCTGGCGGACGGCAACAAGGCCAAGACCTCCACCGCCCCGCTGGTCGCCATCCTGGCCGCGGACAACGAGTTCCACGAGGAGCTGCCGACCCAGTTCCCGCACTTCCCGCAGGCCAAGGACGTGTTCTTCTCCGAGCGCGCCACCCGTGAGCGCTCCGCCGCGCTGAACGGCGCCCTGCAGGCCGCGTACTTCATCATCGGCGTGCGCGCCGCCGGCCTGGCCGCCGGCCCGATGACCGGCTTCGACGCCGAGGGCCTCAACAAGGAGTTCTTCGGCGACGGCGAGCACTCGGTGCTGGCCGTGGTCAACATCGGCAAGCCGGGCGACGAGGCCTGGTTCCCGCGCTCCCCGCGCCTGGAGTACGACCAGGTCGTCACCACGGTCTGATCGCACCCCGCGACGGCGAAGGGCCCGCACCGGTTCGTACCGGTGCGGGCCCTTCCGCGTGCCCGAGGGGCGCCGGGGGCCTGCGCGCCCGGGCAGGGCCCCGCGCTACTTGAGCGCCTGGGCCAGATCGGCCATCTCCTCGTAGGAGGCGGTGCCGGTGATCATGGTGGTGGCCGAACCGGTCTGGACGGCCAGCGCGCGGGCCTTGTCGCCCTGCACCCGGTCCCAGGTGCGCCCGGCGGCGTCCGCGGTGCCGTCCGGCTGGGCGCCCGCGACCTTGTCGGCGAGCAGCTTCTCGCGCGGGACGTCGGCCTGCTCGACCGCCGCGTACTGGCCGGAGGGCGTCACGAAGCCCAGGTGCCAGGCGTTGCCCTTGCCGTTGTTGATGGCGGCCGGCGTGTAGCTGACCGAGGTGGCCCGCCACTTGTCGGACAGCCCCTCCGGGGACAGCAGCGGGTACGGCGCGGCGCGCTTCGCCGAGGCCGCCTCGACCTTGTAGGCGACCACGTGCACCGGATCGCCGTTCGCGTCGTGCGGGAGGAACAGGTAACCGATCCAGACGACGAAACCGACCGCCAGCATCGACAGGACCATGTCCCGTACGGTCTGCCGACCCCTCATGCCCTTGCTCTCTGCAGCCACCCACCCATGGTGACTCATCCACACACCGGCCCGGCCACCCGGGGTGTGCACGTACGGGTGAACCGGGACGAACCGGGGCCTTCCGCCCGGGGTGGCGACCCGCGCCACAGACAGTCATCTCGTGGGCAGATACGATCGCACTACCCTCACCACGGCGTTCGACCTGGCAGTAGTCGGGCGCTCACTGGCCGTCGCGTACAGAGAGGTAACGACGATGACCACGCAGTACCCGCACCACCTTCCCAGTGCCCTGGAGGTCGCGCCCGAGGCTCCGGACCGGAACCTCGCGCTCGAACTCGTCCGGGTCACCGAGGCGGCCGCGATGGCCGCCGGCCGGTGGGTCGGCCGTGGCGACAAGAACGGGGCCGACGGCGCCGCCGTGAAGGCCATGCGCACCCTCGTCTCGACCGTCTCGATGAACGGCGTCGTCGTCATCGGCGAGGGCGAGAAGGACGAAGCCCCGATGCTCTACAACGGCGAGCGGGTCGGCGACGGCACCGGCGCCGAGTGCGACGTCGCGGTCGACCCGGTGGACGGCACCACGCTGACCGCCAAGGGCATGGCCAACGCCGTCGCCGTGCTGGCCGTCGCCGACCGCGGCACCATGTTCGACCCCAGCGCCGTGTTCTACATGGACAAGCTGGTCTGCGGCCCCGAGGCCGCCGACTACGTCGACATCACCGCCCCGGCGGCCGTCAACATCCGCCGGGTCGCCAAGGCCAAGGGCAGCGCCGTCGAGGACGTCACCGTGATGGTGCTCGACCGTCCGCGCCACGACGGCCTGGTCCGGGAGATCCGCGAGGCGGGCGCCCGGATCAAGTTCATCACCGACGGCGACGTGGCCGGCGCCATCATGACCGCCCGCGAGGGCACCGGCGTGGACCTGCTGCTGGGCGTCGGCGGCACCCCCGAGGGCATCATCGCGGCCTGCGCGATGAAGTGCATGGGCGGCGTCATCCAGGGCCGGCTCTGGCCCAAGGACGCGGCCGAGCGGCAGAAGGCCCTCGACGCCGGGCACGACCTGGACCGGGTGCTCACCACCAACGACCTGGTCAGCGGCGAGAACGTGTTCTTCGTCGCCACCGGCATCACCGACGGCGAGCTGCTGCGCGGCGTGCACTACCGCTCGGAGACCGCCACCACCAGCTCGCTGGTGATGCGCTCCAAGAGCGGCACCATCCGCGAGATCAACTCGGTCCACAAGCTGTCGAAGCTGCGGGCCTACAGCGCGATCGACTTCGACCGGGCCAACTGACCCGGCCCGGAAGCGGTTGTCCGAACGCGCGGCCCCGGCGGGATCCCCCCTCCGCCGGGGCCGCGCGGCGTACCGGTCCCGCTCGTCGCCGCGGCGGTCGCGCGGCGACCGCGGCCGCGGGTCTTCGGCCCGCCGTCAACCCGCTATCCGGCGCCCGGCCGTGGCCACCCGGGCCGCCTCGCGCAGCTCCGCGTCCCGGCGGCGGCGCCGGGCCAGCACCACCCGCCGCTCGGCGGCCGTCAGCCCGCCCCAGACCCCGTACGGCTCCGGCTGGGCGAGGGCGTGCTCGCGACACTCCAGCAGCACCGGGCAGCGAGCGCACACCTGCTTGGCCTGCTCCTCCCGCGACAGCCGGGCCGCCGTCGGCTCCTTCGAGGGCGCGAAGAACAGCCCCACCTCGTCCCGCCGACAGGCCGCACCGGTGTGCCACGGATTGTCCTCACCCGCGGCCTGACCCGCCGTACCGCTCGGGGGCTGCGGCTGCGGAGGGACGGCCGGACGGCGCTCCAGCAACTGGGCGGCGGCGACTGGCGAGGTGGTGCGGGACTCGATCGGATGCAGCACGGCCGTACTCCTGACGAGGCTCTCGGACACGGGGAACCTCGCTCCCCTGCCCGGCTGCGAGCCCCCGCTGTCCAACGCCCGGGGCGGCCGCTGGGCCGCCTCCGGTGCACAGCCGTACAAGAAGCGATGTGCGGAAGGAACTACCCCGTCCGGCCGCGATTCATGCACACTGCACGCAATCGACTACGGAGTGCACCGGGCACAACGCCGAGTGCCCGACCGGGAGTTGATCCCCGACCGGGCACTCGGCAGGTCGATTCGGGCTATTCCGTCCCGAGTTGCTTGCGCACCCACTCCTTGATCTTCTTGCCCCGGCGCGGCTTGGCCTCGCAACCGCCGAACAGGGCAAGGCCCTTGACCCGCACGACCGGAGCGTACGGGTCCGCCGCGGTCTGCTCCCGGACGTCGAAACCGCCGAAGATGCCCACCCCGGAACCGAGCAGGGTCACGTTCTCCGGCACCCGGATGTCGACCCCGCCGAAGACCGCCGTCACCGTGATCTCCACCTCGGGGGACTCGAAGACGGCGTCGGTGAGGTCGATCTCCACCCCGCCGAACGCGGTGAAGGCCGTCAGGTGCGAGCCCACCCGCCAGCGGCCCTTGCGGGAGGCACCGCCGAAGATCGCCACCACCGACGGCGCCTCGTGCCGCGCCGGCGGCAGCGGCCTGGCGGGCGCGGGGGCCGGTGCCTCGGCGCCCAGCGGCGGCTTGTCGAAGGACACCGAACGGTGCGCGGGCAGGTCCCTGGTCAGCGGGACCAGGTCGCCGAAGGTCTTGGCGGCGTACGCGGCCCCGATCCGCTCGGCGTGCTCCTCCGCGTCCAGCCGCCCCTCGGCGTAGGCGTCCCGCAGCAGCTCCGCGATCCGCTCGCGGTCGGCGTCCGAGACCCGCATGTCCGCGTCCGCCACCGGGGCGTGCGACGTCCGCGGGGCGGCCGCCGGGGCGGGCACCGCTGCGGCCACCGGGGCGGGCACCGCGGCGGGCCGCGACTCGGGTTCGGGCTTGGTCAGGGGAACGGGCGCCGACACCGGCGGCTGCCCCGGAACGTCCTGCGACGGCGAGTTCTCCGGCGTGTTGTCCGGCGTGTTGTTCACGGGCCAAGCCTAGTCGCTCGCACTCCTGGCCGAGTGAGCCCCGTCACGCAAGGCTGACCTGTCCGCATGCGTCCCGCGGCCGGGTCCTACCCTGGATGGTGCTTCGCCGACGCAGCCGGACCACTGGACCCCTAAGGACCGCCCCGATGGCTCCCACGCCAGACTTCGAGTACAGCGACCTGCTCCCCCTGGGCGCTGACCCGACCCCGTACCGCAAGCTCACCTCCGAGGGTGTCTCCACCTTCGAGGCCGGCGGCCGCACCTTCCTCCAGGTCGAGCCCGAGGCGCTGCGCCTGCTCACCGCCGAGGCGATGCACGACATCTCGCACTACCTGCGCCCCGCCCACCTCGCCCAGCTGCGCCGCATCCTGGACGACCCGGAGGCCAGCCCGAACGACCGCTTCGTCGCGCTCGACCTGCTCAAGAACGTCAACATCTCGGCCGGCGGCATCCTGCCGATGTGCCAGGACACCGGCACCGCCATCGTCATGGGCAAGCGCGGCCAGCACGTGCTCACCCCCGGCGCCGACGAGTCCGCCATCGCGCGCGGCGTGTACGACGCGTACACCAAGCTCAACCTGCGCTACTCCCAGATGGCCCCGGTGACCATGTGGGACGAGAGGAACACCGGCAACAACCTGCCGGCCCAGATCGAGCTGTACGCCACCGACGGCGACGCGTACAAGTTCCTCTTCATGGCCAAGGGCGGCGGCTCGGCCAACAAGTCGTACCTGTACCAGGAGACCAAGGCCATCCTGAACGAGGCCAGCATGCTCTCGTTCCTGGAGCAGAAGATCCGCTCCCTCGGCACCGCCGCCTGCCCGCCGTACCACCTGGCCATCGTGATCGGCGGCACCAGCGCCGAGTTCGCGCTCAAGACCGCCAAGTACGCCTCGGCGCACTACCTGGACAACCTGCCGACCGAGGGCAACGCCAGGACCGGGCACGGCTTCCGCGACCTGGAGCTGGAGGCCAAGGTCACCGAGCTGACCCAGAAGATCGGCATCGGCGCCCAGTTCGGCGGCAAGTACTTCTGCCACGACGTCCGCGTGGTCCGCCTCCCCCGCCACGGCGCCTCGCTGCCCGTCGCGATGGCCGTCTCCTGCTCCGCCGACCGCCAGGCGCTCGGCAAGATCACCGCCGAGGGCGTCTTCCTGGAGCAGCTGGAGACCGACCCGGCGAAGTACCTGCCGGACACCACCGACGAGCACCTCGACGACGACGTGGTGCGCATCGACCTCGACCAGCCGATGCCCGCGATCCGCGCCGAGCTGTCGAAGTACCCGGTCAAGACCCGGCTCTCGCTCACCGGCACGCTCGTCGTCGCCCGCGACATCGCCCACGCCAAGATCAAGGAGCGCCTGGACGCCGGCGAGGGCATGCCCAAGTACCTCCAGGACCACCCGGTCTACTACGCCGGCCCGGCCAAGACCCCCGAGGGCTACGCCTCCGGCTCCTTCGGCCCCACCACGGCCGGCCGGATGGACTCCTACGTCGACCAGTTCCAGGCCGCCGGCGGCTCCATGGTCATGCTCGCCAAGGGCAACCGCAGCAAGCAGGTCACCGACGCCTGCGCCGCCCACGGCGGCTTCTACCTCGGCTCCATCGGCGGCCCGGCCGCCCGCCTCGCCCAGGACTGCATCAAGAAGGTCGAGGTGCTGGAGTACGCCGAGCTCGGCATGGAGGCCGTCTGGCGCATCGAGGTCGAGGACTTCCCGGCCTTCATCGTCGTCGACGACAAGGGCAACGACTTCTTCCGCGAGACCACCGAGGGCCCGCTGATCACCAACCTGCGGATCCGCTCCAAGGAGTAACCCCCGGCGGAACACCCCCGCACACCCCCGAACCGCCCCGGCCGCCCTCGCGCCCGGGGCGGTTCCGCATGGTCACAATGCTTTGGCCGGTGGTACGGAAACCTCGTACCATGGCAGTACCACTTTCCGGTACGAGCTCGGAGGCTTGACCATGGCGATCAGTGCGAGCGAGGCGCGCACCCAACTGTTCCCGCTGATCAAGAAGGTCAACGACGACCACGCCCCGATAAGAATCACCTCCAAGAGCGGGGACGCGGTCCTCATGTCCGCCGAGGACTACGACGCCTGGCAGGAGACGATCTACCTTCTGCGTTCCCCCGCCAACGCCCAGCGGCTCATGGCGGCAGTCGCCCGCGACAGGAGCGGCGCATCCGACCTCACCAGGACGCCGGAGGAACTGGAAGCTCTGGCAGGTGAGGTGTGAGGAGTGTCCACTTCGACCCGGACGCCTGGGAGGACTTCCTCTTCCGGCTCGGTTCGAACCGGAAGATGGCTCAGCGGATCGCCCGCCTGGTCGGTGAGATCCAGCGCGACCCCTTCGCCGGAATCGGCAAACCCGAACCGTTGAAGGGCGATCTGGCGGGCTACTGGTCACGCCGGATCGACGACGAACACCGCCTGGTGTACCGCGCCGACGAGAAGGAAGTGAAGATCCTCAAGGCCCGCTACCACTACCAGTAGCAGAAGCCGTCCCGGCTCGCCTCCGGCGGGGCTCAGGCGTCGAAGTCGTACTCCAGGACGTAGGAGGCGGCGTCGAGGATCATCTCGTTGAGTTCGACGACCTGGCCCTCGTCCGCGAAGGCGGTGCGGCAGATCAGGATCACCGGGGTGCCGGCGGAGAGTTCGAGGCGGGCGGCCTCCTCGGCGGCGGGCATCCGGGAGCGGACCTCCTCGCGGAAGTGCACGGGCTTGGCGCCGATCTCGGCCAGCCGGGCGTAGGTGCCGCCGGGGCCGGTGTCCTCGCGGGTGATCGCGGTGCCGGCGACCAGGACGGCCGGCAGGTAGGAGGTGGAGAGCAGCACCGGCTTGCCGTCCAGGACGAAGCGGCGGTGGCGCACGCACATCGGGACGCCCGGCTCCACCCCGAGCACCCGGGCCACGTGCTCGGGCGCGCCCTGCTCGGTGACCGAGACCTGGTCGACCACCAGGCTGCGGTTGTCGATGTCCGCGGACCATATCGACCGGCCGGAGCCCCACTGCCCCTGCGCCAGCCGCTGGATGCCGCGCCGGCGCAGCGGCCGGAAGTCCCGGACGAACACCCCGGACCCCTTGCGGGCCTCCGCGATGCCCTCGCTCTGCAGCACGCCGAGCGCCTGACGGGCCGTCATCCGGGCCACGCCGTACTCGTCCATCAGGTCGTTCTCGCCGGGCAGCCGGTCCCCCGCGCCGTAGCGGCCGCCGTCGATGGCAGCCTTGAGGGAGTCGGCGATCCGCTGGTACTTGGGCTGTTTGTCGCCACTGCTGCCGGTCATCGCGCTCCCTCTCCCTCGGACAATCCTAGGCGCGCCCGCGGCCGCCGGTAAGGAGATACGACCGTTGACATCTCTAGAGATATTAGCTTCTCTAGAGATGCTGGCCAGTCGCGACAGAGCGAAGGAGCGGTGAGGTGAGCACCCGACAGCGCAACGCCAAGGCCTACCGGCCACAGGTGGGTGACCTCGTCCTCGACCGGAGGACCGGACGCACCGGTATCTACATGGGAACCATCGGCGGCGAGCACTACCTGCGCCCCGAGCACGGCGGCCGCGAATGGACGGCCGAACCGAACCACGTCTCACCCGCCCCCGAGCCCCGCGATTCGGCTGAATGCGATCAGCCCCGGTAATTGCGGCAAAATCCACGCAAACCACGGCATTCGGACCCGGGTAATCCCCCCGGTGAATCCGGAATTCCGGAACGCCCGGGGCCCGCCGCCGGGCACGTTACGGATAACGGCGGTCACCATGCGTGCATCGAGGGCGGGAATCGGCCACCCGATGGACCCGCACACGAATTGGCACGCACAGAACCAGAAGTGCCCCCGCGCCCGAACGGGGACGCGGGGGCACCGGGCGAGGGCCGCTTACGGGTGGCCACCCACGATGTTCAGCGGCTCGCGCGGCTTGCCCGGGTCGCCGGTGGTCTGCGGAGCGGGCTCCGTCACGTACTCGCCCTCGTCACCGAACGGTCCGTTCTCGAACGCGGTCTTGTCGGCGTCGGTCGGTGCGGTGTACGCGCCTCCGTTCGAGGACGCGGTCACAGCACCCTCGACGGCCTTGCCCGCCTCCACAGCAGTGGCCGGGGCCTCGGTCGTCGTCCCGTTCGCGGGCGTCGCCGGCGCCTGGGCAGCGCTCTGGTCGTTGGCCATTGAGTGGCCGCCTTTCGGTCATCAAATGTGTCCTGCCCGACCTCCGTGGCGCGGGCGCGGGGACAGTATCGTAGGGTTGATTAAATGTCCGATAAACACCGCGCGACTTGCGGTGCCGTCCGGCAGAGTCGGGCGTCCGCCTAAGCTGAGCCACCGCGGCGGACCGCCGAGCGCCCTTTCACGGAATCAACACGACAGGCCATCGGGGGACTTCATGGAGTTTCGGGAGACGCCGCAGGCACCTGCGCTGCGCTTCCAAGTCCTCGGTCCGGTCCAGGCCTGGCTCGACGGCAAACCCCTCTCCCTCGGCTCCCCCCAGCAGCAGGCCGTCCTCACGACCCTCCTGCTGCACTCCGGACGCCCGGTCACGACGCAGGACCTGGTCGACGCCCTCTGGGGCGACCGGCCCCCGACCCAGGCCGTGGCCGCGCTCCGCACGTACGTCTCGCGCCTGCGCTCCGTCATCGAGCCGCAGCGGGAGGTGCGCCGCCCCGCCGAACTGCTGGTCTCCGTCGCCGACGGGTACGCCCTGCGCATCCCGGGCGAGGCCCTCGACCTCTCGGTCTTCGAGCGGCTCTCCGCCGAGGCCGCGACCGCCCGTACCTCGGGCGACAAGCGCGAGGCCCACCGACTGCTGGCCCAGGCGCTGGACCTGTTCAGCGGCCGTCCGCTGACCGGAATCCCCGGTCCGTACGCCGACGCCCAGCGGCTCCGGCTGGCCGAACGCCAGGCGGCCGCCGCCGAGGAACTGTGCGCCGCCGCCCTCGACATCGGCCTGCACGCCGAGATCGTCGTCGAGCTCAACAACCTGACGGCCGAGCACCCGCTGCGCGAACGGCTGCGCGAGCTGCTGATGCTGGCGCTCTACCGCTGCGGCCGGCAGGCCGAGGCGCTCGGCGTCTACACCGACACCCGCAAGCTGCTGATCGAGGAACTCGGCGTCGAACCGGGCGTCGGCCTGTCGTCGATGCACAACCGCATCCTCGCCGCCGACCCGACACTCACCCTGCCGGCGGTTCCGCTCTCCGTCGCCCGCGAGGACGGCCTGGCCGCACCTCCGGCTCCGGCTCAACTCCCGGCCGACGTCTCGGACTTCAGCGGCCGCTCGAAGCTGGTGGGCGACCTCTCGACGGTCCTGATGAACGCCACCGGCCAGGCCGTGGTGGTGACCTCGCTGGCCGGGATCGGCGGTGTCGGGAAGACCACCCTCGCCGTCCACGTCGCCCATCGGGTCCGCACCGAGTTCCCGGACGGGCAGCTCTACGTCGACCTGCGCGGGGCCGGCGCCTCGCCCGCCGATCCGGTGGTCGTCCTCGGCGACTTCCTGCACGCACTCGGCGTCACCGAGAGCCCCGACGCCCTCGAACAGCGCGCCGCGCTCTACCGCTCGCTGCTCGCCAGCCGGCGGATGCTGATCCTGCTCGACAACGCGCGCGACGCCGAGCAGATCCGGCCGCTCATCCCCGGAGTCTCCGGCTGCGCGGTGCTCGCGACCAGCCGCTCCCGGCTGGCCGGAATCCCGGGCGCCCAGCTGTTCGACGTGGAGGAGCTGACGCCCGGCGAGGCGCTCGCGCTCTTCTCGGCCATCGTCGGCGAACACCGGGTCGCCGCCGAGCCCGAGGCCGCCATGAAGGTGGTCACCGCCTGCGGCTTCCTGCCGCTGGCCGTCCGCATCGCCGCCGCCCGGCTGGCCAGTCGGCCGCGCTGGAGCGTCTCCGACCTGGCCACTCGGTTAGCCGACCAGCGACGACGACTCGACGAACTCCAGCTCGGCAACCTCGCCGTGGAGACCACCATCGGGCTCGGCTACGGACAGCTGTCCGTGGACGAGGCCCGCGCCTTTCGGCTCCTCGCCCTGATCGACTCGCCCGACATCCCACTGGCGGCCGCCGCGGCGCTGCTCGGCGTGGACGAGTACACCGCCGAGGACCTCGCCGAAGCCCTCGTCGAAGCGAACATGCTGGAGTGCTTCGCTCCCGGCCGCTACCGCTACCACGACCTGCTCCGGCTCTACGCCCAGCGGAAGAACGAGCGGATCGGGGACACCAGGGAGCAGGAGCAGGCGGTACTGCGGCTGCTCGACCTGCTGATCCCGACCGTCCGCAACGCCGCCCGGGCCATCGAACCCGACGACACGGAGCCGGAGCTGCTGACCACGCCCACCTCTCCGGGGATCGGCCTGCCGAACAGCGGCTCCGCACAGGACTGGCTGCGGACCGAGGGCGCCGTGCTGCTCAATGCCATGGCAGCGGCGGCGAACGGGCCCATCGCCTTGCAGCACGCGGCGATCGACCTGCTGATCCTGATGTACGGCCTCGGCCCGGACCCGACCCACGGCCCACAGGGCCGACAGATCCTGGAGACCGTCCGCCACGAGGCGGAGCTCCGCAACGACCGTGCCGTCCTCGCCCGGGTGCACCTCGCCCTGGGCACCCTGCAGTCCGCCACCAGCGATTTCCAGGGGGCCGAGCAGTCGTTCCGGCGGAGCCTCGACCACCAGGCGCCCGAGGTCCCGACCGTCCTGCTCCTGGCCACCGCCAACATGCTGGGCGTGATCCTGAGCGTGGGCAACCGTCCGGCCGAGGCCCTGCCGTTCCTGGAGCAGGCCAGGACGACCAGCCAGGCCGTCGGCGCCCCGAAGGCGGAGGCGCGGATCGTCAGCAACATGGCCCGGGCCCAGCACCGGCTCGGGATGACCGAGACCGCGATCAAGTCCGCCGGTGAGGGTGTGTCCGCGGCACGGGAGTCGAAGAACGACCCGCTGCTCGCCCAGACCCTCTACCAGCTCGGCGTGGTCCTCCCCGGCGCCGAGGCCGTCCCGCACCTGCGGGAGGCCCACCAGCTCTACCAGTCCCAGCGCAACGCGCTCTGGGAGGGCTACACCCTGGCCCGCCTGGCGTCAGCCCTGCTCGTCGCGGACCAGCACACCGAGGCCGCCGAGGCCGCCGGTGGCTCCCTCGCGATCGCCCAGGAGCTGGACTCCGCCTACTGTCAGGGCCTGGCCAACGCCGCGCTCGGCGAGGCCCTGCTCGCCCTCGCCCAGCCGGCCCGCGGGCTCGCCTGTCTGCAGGAGGCGCACGCGATCTTCACGCGGCTCGGTGTGCCGGAGGCCTCCCCCGTGGCGGACCTCATCTCCCGACAGCACACCGAGCCCTTCTCTTCTCCCCCCGCGCCGTGAGGCCTCCGCTCCCCCGCGGAGCACCTCCCCCGATCCGCGCGTCGGCGCTCCCGCAGCCCCCCGGCTGCGGGAGCGCCCTCAACGCTTCCCCGGCGCTGGTCCCTACTGTGCACCTCGCCGATTGACGTTCGATAAACGTCCGATTGTCAGCCTGCGGATCGGTGAAACCGCAGGTCAGTGGCGTCCGCCCCGGCGCGCTGTGCGGCGTGCGGGGCCGGTCGCACCACCCGGCCCGCACCCCCGTGCTTCCGCGGACCCGTCCCACATCGGCCCAAGCATGACGAGTTGGCCGGAAAGGGACCCCATGGCGCAGTGATCACGCATATTCTCAGATGCCAGTACGCACACGAGTGTCTGCCGGCAACGTGTCGGGGTGCAGGCCGTCTGTGTGATGCGGGGAGCGTGACGTACCGCCACCGGCAGCGGCCCAGGAGGCTGCGGAGGAGCCGACCGGAGGCCACGGGTGGAAGGGTGCCTCTCAACGTGACGACCGGACAGATATCCGACGCGTTCCCGGTCGGCGAGGACGCCGGCGACGACGGGCCGGGCGGCCCGGACGGCCCCGACGTGCGGCGACGCCGGGCGGCCCGGGCCCTGCAGGCGGTCGCCTTCGACACCATCGGTGCCGGGTACGGCGAGGCCTTCCCCGCCAAGGACGGCCAGCTGGAGTGCGGGCGGCGGCTGCTCGCGGAGCTGGAACCCGGCGCCCGGGTGCTGGACGTGGGCTGCGGCACCGGCGAGCCGACCGTGGGCCAGCTGACCGCCGGCGGGCTGCGGGTGACCGGGATAGACCTCTCGGACGTGATGCTGACGCTGGCCCGCCGGGCTCGGATCGAGGGAGCGCACCCGGCCGAGTTCCACCGCATCGACCTGTACGATCTGGCCACCGAGCGCGCCGACCGGGTGTGGGGCGTGCCCGCGCTGGGGTCGGCGGGCCGCGGCACCTTCGCCGCCGTCACCGCGTTCTTCTCACTGATCCTGCTGCCGCAGGACGAGATCCCGACCGTGCTCGGCCGGCTGCGCGAACTCCTGCGGCCGGGCGGACTGCTGGTGCTCGGTATGGTCGAGGCGGACCTGGATCACGTTCCGCTTCCGTTCCTTGGCAGAGAGCTGCGGATCAGTGGGTATCTGAGGGAGGATCTGGAGCGGGTTCTGGTCGCGGCCGGTTTCGTCGTCGAGGAGTGCTCGGGGCATCCGTACGCGCCGGCCAGTACCACGCTGCCGCCGGAGGAACAGCTGTTCCTGTGCTGTCGACGCGTCGGCTGACCGACCAGAGGACCAGAACAGCTCACCGTCCAGACCTCCCGACCACACCGAATCCAGGACAGGCAGCCGTGCGCGACCAGCTCAAGACCGAGGCGGAGCAGCCGCCCGCCGTCCCGGGTCAGCGCGTCCGGATCCCGGCCCGGCCGGACGAACCGGTCAGGGCCGTGGCCCCGGCGAAGCCTCCGACGGCGCGGCCGGACCGCACCGGGGCGGCGGACGGGCTGGCGGACCGCCTCGCCTACCTCGACGCGGCGACCCGGCGGATCAACAGCGCCCTCGACCTGGCCGCGACCCTGCGCAACATCGGCCGGGTGCTGGTCCCGACCCTCGCCGACGCCGCCGTCGTCCACCTGCGCGACCCGCTGCCCAACGTGGAGCGCGAGCCCGGCTTCCCCGAGGAGCTGCGGATCCACCACAGCACCGGCACCCGGATCGGCCGCCGCGGCCGCAAGAGCGGCGCGGACGACCGGCACCGCTCGCGCTTCGGCTCCCGCTCGACCGCGGACACCGGCCCGGCCACCCCGGTCACCCGGGGCGGCGCGCTGGCGCACATCCTGCTGAGCCGCCGCCCCGCCGAGTCGGCCGTCCTGGGCACGCCCGCCGCCGAGCGCACCGAGGCGCTGCTGCGCGAGGTGTACGGCCCCCGCGGGCTGGCCCGGCTGGCGGCCGGCACCTCGGTGGTGGCCCTGCCGCTGCGCGGCCGCAAGGCCGTCCTCGGTCTGCTGGTGCTGATCCGCCGGCCCCCTGAACGCACCGGCCGGCCGGCCTTCGACGCGGCGGACACCGCGACCGCCGCGCACCTGGCGACCCAGGCGGGGCTGGCGGTGGACACCGCGCTGCGGTACGCCCGCGAGTGGGAGATAGCCAACGAACTCCAGCGCAGCATGCTGCCGTTGCGGTTGCCGCAGTCGCACGGCGTCCGGCTCGCCCAGCGCTACCTGCCCGGCGAGCGCGGCGCCCAGGTCGGCGGCGACTGGTACGACGCGGTCCCGCTGCCCGGCAACCGGGTCGCCCTGATCGTCGGCGACGTGATGGGCCACTCGCTCACCTCGGCCGCCATCATGGGCCAACTCCGCACCAGCGCACAGACCTTGGCCGCCCTCGACCTGCCGCCGCACGAGGTGCTCTACCACCTGGACGAACAGGCCCAGCGGCTCGGCCGCGAACAGCACCTGGCCACCTGCGTGTACGCGGTGTACGACCCGATCGCCAACCGGGTCGTGCTGGCCAACGCCGGGCACGTCCCGCCGGTGCTGGTCCGCCCGGACGGCACGGCCGAGTTGGTGGAGCTGGACTCCGGGGCGCCGATCGGGGTCGGCGGGGTGGACTTCAACTCGGTCGAGCTGCCCGCGCCGCCCGGATCGGCGCTGCTGCTGTTCACCGACGGCCTGGTGGAGACCCGCACCCGCCCGCTCAGCGACGGCCTGGAGGTGCTCCGCGCACGGATCGCGGCCGCCCGCTGGCAGTCCCCCGAGCAGCTGTGCCAGGAGGCGCTGCGGATCCTGCCGCCCGGGGACCGCGGCGACGACATCGCCCTGCTGGGCGCCTGCTTCGACGGCATCCCGGCCGGGGACGTCGCCCACTGGTACCTGCAACCGCGCAACGAGACGCCGGGCCGGGCCCGCCGGCTGGCCGCGCACACGCTGCGCCGCTGGGGGCTGGACGAGCTGAGCGAGGCGACCGAGCTGATGGTCAGCGAGCTGGTGACCAACGCCGTCCAGCACGCGACCCGCCCGGTCACCCTGAGCCTGGTGCGCACCACCCGGCTGCGCTGCGAGGTCGGCGACGACAGCCCGCTGCTGCCGCGGCCGCGCCGTACCGGTCCGGAGGACGAACGCGGGCGCGGGCTCCAGATAGTGGCCCGGTGCGCGGACCGCTGGGGCGCCACCCGGCTGGGCACCGGCAAGGTGGTCTGGTTCGAGCAGCGGCTGCCCGCCGCGACGTGACGGTGCCCGCCGGGACGTGACGGTGCCGCCGCGACGTGACGATGACCGGCGGGACGTGACGGTGCCCGGCGGGACGTCGGATCCCGCCGGGCACCGCCGGGCCGTCAGACCCCCGCGGGCTCCTTCGCCGACCGGCGCTCCCCCTCCAGCCGGGCGATCAGCTGCTCGCCCTCCATGTCGACCTTCGGCACGACCTTCTCCAGTCGCTTCGGGAACCACCAGGCCGCCTTGCCGAACAGCGCCATCGCCGCCGGCACCAGGGCCATCCGCACCACGAAGGCGTCCACCAGCACGCCCACCGCGAGGGCGAAGCCGATCGGCTGGACGATCGGGTCGTGCCCGAACACGAAGGCCCCGAACACCGAGACCATGATCAGCGCGGCCGCCGTCACCACCCGGGCGCCGCCCTTCACGCCGCCGACGACCGCCTCGCGCGGCGCGTTGCCGTGGACGTACTGCTCCTTCATCCCGGAGACCAGGAACAGCTCGTAGTCCATCGCCAGCCCGAACAGCACGCCGATCAGCAGGATCGGCACGAAGCTGACCACCGGGCCGACCTTGGGCACGTCGATCAGGCCGTCCAGCCAGCCCCACTGGTAGACCGCCACCACCGCGCCGAGCGAGGCCAGGATGCTGAGCAGGAAGCCCAGCACCGCCTTGAGCGGCACCAGCACCGAGCGGAAGGCCAGCGCCAGCAGCACCAAGGCGATGCCGACGATCACCGCGACGAACGGCGGCAGGGCCTGGCCGAGCTTGGTGGAGACGTCGATGTTGGCGGCGGTGGTGCCGGTGACGGCGATGCTCGCGCCGGTCGCGGCCCGGATGCCGTCGCGCTGGTCGCGGATCTCGTTGACCAGTGCCCGGGTGTCCTGGTGGTCCGGGCTGGTCCTCGGGATCACCGGCACCAGGGCGGTGCCGCTGCCCGTGTCGACCTTCGGGGGCAGCAGGGTCTGCACGCCCTTCAAGCCCTGGAGCCGGCCCGCCACCTCCTGGACGGCCTGCTCGGGGCGCGGTGCGCCGTGGGCGTCGACGACCACCACCAGCGGCGCGTTGAAGCCCGGGCCGAAGCCGTCGCCGACCAGGTCGTACGCCTTGCGGGCGTCCGTTCCGACGGCCTGTGAGCCGCCGCCCGGCAGGCCGAGGTCCAGGCTCGCGGCGGGCACCGCCATGGCGCCCAGTCCGGCCAGGCCGACCAGCAGCACGGGCAGCGGGCGGCGGACCACGAAGCGGGCCCAGCGCTCGCCGAGGGTGACCTTGCCGTGGGTGGTGAGCGCCCGCTTCCAGACCGGCAGCCGGTCGATCGCGCGGCCGGTGAAGCCGAGCACCGCGGGCAGCAGGGTGATCGCGACCAGGACGGCCACCACGACGGCGCCGGAGGCGGCCAGGCCCATCACCGTCAGGAACGGGACGCCGGCCACGGCCAGTCCGGCGAGCGCCACGACCACGGTCAGCCCGGCGAAGACGACGGCGCTGCCGGCGGTCGCGGTGGCCCGGGCCGCGGACTCCTCGGGCTCCAGGCCCTCGGCCAGGTGGCGGCGGTGGCGGAACAGGATGAAGAGGGCGTAGTCGATGCCGACCGCGAGGCCGACCATCAGGGCCAGCACCGGCGCGGTGGTGATGATCTCGAACGAGCCGGTCAGCGCCAGCAGCCCGGCCATCGCGACGGCGACGCCGACCAGCGCGGTCAGCAGCGGCAGCCCGGCCGCGACCAGGGTGCCGAGGGTGATCACCAGCACCAGCCCGGCCACCACCAGGCCGACCGCCTCGGAGCCGCCCTCGATCTGGGCGAACCTGTTGTACGCGTCGCCGCCGAAGGCCACCTCCAGCCCGGCCGCGCGGGCGGGCTCGGCGGCGGCCCGGACGGCGTCCCGCTGCTGGTCGGTGACCTCGGCGAGCTTGTGGTCGAAGGAGACCAGCGCGATCGCGACCCTGCCGTCCGGGGAGACCGCGCCGGTGGCGTACGGGTCGGGCACCGCGGCCACGCCGGGGACGTGGGCGATCCGGGTGACGGCCTCGCCGACCGCCCTGCCCGCCTCGGGCGAGGCCATGCCGCCGGGCGCCGGGGCGGCGAAGACCACCTGGGCGGAGCCGTGGCCCTGCTCGGGGAAGGTGTCCTTGATCCGGTCCAGGGTGGCCTGGGCCTCGGTGCCGGGGACCTTGAACTCGTCGCTGGTGCTGCCCGCGAGGGCGCCTGCGGCCCCGCCCACGGCGATCAGCAGCGCGACCCAGACGGCCAGCACGGCGCGCCTTCTCCGGAAGCAGTAACGGCCCAGTCGGTACAGGTACGTGGCCAAGGTCTGACCCCTCGCGGTGCGGTCGGCGGACGGACGGGCGCCCGGCGGGTGCCCGGGCGACCCCTCCCACGGTAGACCCAAGTTTGTCGGGTGACAAAGTTGATCGACCCAATCGACCGACACGGTTGTCCGACACAGTTGCCCGCCCATGGCGCTACCCTGACTGGATGGCTCATGTCCCCGCCTCCGAACGCCGACCGCAGCTGGTCCGGGCCGCGATCGACCTGATGACCCGGGAAGGGGTCTCCGCCGGCAGCACCCGCGCGATCGCGGCGGAGCTGGGCGTGGCACAGGCGACGGTGCACTACACCTTCGGCACCAAGAAGGACCTCTACCGGGCCGTCGTCGAGGAGGTCGCCGCCCAGTTCATCGACCAGGTGCGCGCCGCCTCACCCGGTGACGGACCGTTCGGCGACCAGGTCCGCAGCCTGGTCCACGCCCTCTGGGAGGCCGCCACCGGCGAGGACGGGCGCTGCGTCCTGCTCAGCGAGTTCGAGACGCTGGCGATGCGCGACCCGGACGTCCGGGAGATCATGCTCGGCCTCCAGCACGCCATGGAGTGCACCGCCACCGAGATGCTCGCCGCCCTCGCCGCCGCCCACGGGCTGACCCTGGCGCTGCCCGCCGACCGGATCGCCGCCCACTTCCTCATCGGCTTCGACGGCCTGACGGCCCGCCACCTGATCCGGAGCCTGCCCGGCGAGCCGCCCGCCCCGGAGACCCTGGAGGCGCTGGACCTGCTGGTGACGACCACGGTCGGCCTCTGCCTCGGCGCACCGGCTGTGCGCTGACGCCTCAGGGCGCACCGGCGGCGCACCGACGCCTCAGGGCGCGTCGACGATCCGGACCGGCAGCTCGGCCAGCACCTCGCGCAGCGCCGCACCGAAGCGCTCGTACTCGGCGCTGCGGGCCGACCCCGGCCGGGTGGCCAGCCCGATCCGGCGGCCGGGCGCCGGGGCGGCGAACCGTACGGCGGCCAGCCGGTCGGTGCGACCGGCCTCGACGTCCAGCGCGGTGGCCGGCAGCAGCGTCACCCCGAGCCCCCCGGCGACGAGTTGGACCAGGGTGGACAGGCCCGCCGCGCGAGTGGTGGAGCCGGCCGGGTCGGCACCGACCTCGCGGCAGATGTCGAGGGCCTGGTCGCGCAGGCAGTGGCCCTCCTCCAGCAGCAGCACGTCCAGGTCGAGCAGCACGTCGCGCGGCACGTCGACCCGCCCGGCGAGCGGATGCCCGGGCGGGGTGACCAGGACGAAGTCCTCGTCGAACAGCGGGATCTCCCGGGTCGGCGAGGAGCCGCCGGCCGGGAGCGCGAGCAGCAGGACGTCCAGCCGCCCGGCGGCCAGGCCCTCCAGCAGCGAGGGGGTGCGCTCCTCGTGGACGTGCAGCTCCAGCTCCGGGAAGCGGTCGCGGACCAGCCGCAGCACGGTGGGCAGCAGGTACGGGGCGACGGTCGGGATCACCCCGAGGTGCAGCGGTCCGGTGAACGGACGGCGGGCGGCGTCGACCTCCTCGGTGAGGGCCTGCAAGGAGGCGAGCACCCGGCGCGCGTGCCCGTGCACACGCTCCCCCAGGGGAGTGACGATCACCTTGCGCGTCGTACGCTCGACCAGCTGCGCGCCCAGCGACTCCTCCAGCGCCGCGACCGCCCCGGACAGGGCCGGCTGACTCGTCCCGGTGGCGGCGGCGGCCTCCCGGAAGTGCCGGTGCTCCGCCACCGCGACGAAGGCCTTGAGCTGGGCGACCGTCGGCGTGCGCGGGCTGCGGACTGTGGCGCTCCCCACAGCCGCCTCGGGTTTGGCGGCGGCGGCCCTGCGGCGGGCGGGCCGGGAGGGGGGTGGTTCAGTACTGATAGCAATCTCCGATCAGACACATCAAGTGTAGCTATTTCTCTGATCAGTCCACGATGTGGAATCGTGGGTCCTGTCCGGAATCCGGACAAAACTCCCCGCAGTCTCATCCCAGGAGAAGCGAACGTGCTCACGATCGGCGACAAGTTCCCCGAGTTCGACCTCAAGGCCTGTGTCGACCTGGATGCCGCGAGCGCCTTCGCCGACATCGACCACAAGACCTACGAGGGCAAGTGGAAGATCGTCTTCTTCTGGCCGATGGACTTCACCTTCGTCTGCCCGACCGAGATCGCCGCGTTCGGCAAGCTGAACGACGAGTTCGCCGACCGTGACGCCCAGATCCTCGGCGTCTCCGGCGACTCCGAGTTCGTGCACCACGCCTGGCGCAAGGACCACAAGGACCTGCGCGACCTGCCCTTCCCGATGCTGGCCGACATCAAGCACGAGCTGATGCGCGCCTGCGGCGTCGAGGGCGAGGACGGCACCGCCCAGCGCGCCGTGTTCATCGTCGACCCGAACAACGAGATCCAGTTCGTCATGGTCACCGCCGGCTCCGTCGGCCGTAACCCCAAGGAGGTCCTGCGGGTGCTGGACGCCCTGCAGACCGACGAGCTGTGCCCGTGCAACTGGACCAAGGGCGAGGACACCCTCGACGCCCAGGCCCTCCTGGCGGGCTGACCCATGGCCCTCGACGACCTGAAGGCCGCCCTTCCGGACTACGCCAAGGACCTCAAGCTCAACCTGGGCTCGGTCATCGGCAACTCCGACCTCCCCGCCCAGCAGCTCTGGGGCACCGTGCTGTCCTGCGCGATGGCCACCCGCAGCCCCGCCGTGCTGCGCGAGCTGGAGCCCGAGGCCAAGGCCAACCTCTCCCCGGAGGCGTACACCGCCGCCAAGGGCGCGGCCGCGATCATGGGGATGAACAACGTCTACTACCGGACGCTGCACCTGCTCTCCGACAAGGAGTACAGCACGATGCGGGCCGGTCTGCGGATGAACATCATCGGCACCCCGGGCGTCGAGAAGATCGACTTCGAACTCTGGTGCTTCGCCGTCTCCGCCATCAACGGCTGCGGCCAGTGCCTCGACTCCCACGAGGCCGTGCTGCGCAAGGCCGGCGTCGACCGTGAGGTCATCCAGGCCTCGATGAAGATCGCCGCCGTCCTCCAGGCCGTGGCCGGCGTCCTCGACTCCGAGGCCGCCCTCGCCGCCGTCAACGCCTGAACCACCCGCACCACCCGAGGGGCCCCTCCGCACGGAGGGGCCCCTCGGCGTTTCCGGCGCCCGGCGGGCCCAACTCGGCTACAGTGCAAGGCGATCCGTGCACGACATTCGGTCGAGGGGGAGCCGCGATGTCCGACCATCCGGAGAACGGCGGGGGCTTCCGCGCCAACCCGGACGAACTCCAGCAGGCCGGTGGCACCGGCGTCGAAACGGCCGAGCAGATCCCCGGCGAGCTCAAGGTCCTGCTCGAGGCCTCGAACCAGTCCGCCTCCGGACTGGCCGGCCTCCGGTGCGGCACCGCACTCGGCACCTGCGCCAACGCCTGGAACACCCTGCTGACCGACCTGCACGCCACGATGGGCCGGCAGGGCCGCGGCCTGATCGAGGCGGGCCTCGGCTACGGCAGCACCGACCAGCAGATCAGCACGGCCTTCGGCCCGGACACCCGTACCGTCCCGGTGGGCCCGACCGCACGGCAGAAGCACAACTTCGTCCTGCACTTCGGTTAGGGGCGACCGCATGGACCTCGCCACACTGCGCGACACCGACCTGAGTCACCTGTACGCGGCGGCCGATGCCTACGACAAGCTGCACGGCGCCTTCGGGCAGCACGTGGACAAGTGGCGCGACGGCGTCGACGGCCGCATCGCGGCCGCCGACTGGGCCGGCCCCTGCGCCGACGCGGCCCGGCCGGCGCTGCGCCGCAGCACCGGCGAGCTGAAAGCCGCCCACAGCGAGATCGGGCAGATCGGCAGGAGCATCCGCGCCGGCGCCGACGCACTGGCCCTCGCCCAGTCCGCGCTCCGCACGGCACTGACCGACGCACAGACGGCCGGACTGTCCGTCGACGCCCGTGGCACGGTCTCCTGGCCGCCCGGCAGCTACGCCGACCAGCACGACCCCGAGTACCGGAAGAGCTGCGAGCGCGTCGCCACAGCACTCGCCGCCCGCATCTCGACTGCCCTGACCGAGGCCGAAGCCGTCGATCAGGCCATCGCCACCCGGCTCCAGCACTACGTCGAGCGCGCCCAGGACGGCACGGGCCTCGACTCGGGCGCCGCCCTCAGCGACCGGCTCGACCCCACCCTCGCCCCGGACGGCCTGCTGCTCGGCAGCGTCCCCAAGGACGACGCACCGCCCACCGAGGTCAATGCCTGGTGGAATGCGCTGCCCCCCGACAAGCAGCAGTGGCTCGTCCACGAACACCCGGACCTGGTCGGCAACCGCGACGGCGTCCCCGCGGTCGCCAGGAACCAGGCCAACCGGATCCTGCTGCCGAGACTGATCGCCGAGTACGAGCGGGGTGGCCGGTCGTCCGATCCGAACGACGACCTGAGGCTGGCCGGGTACCGCAGGATCGCCGAGCGGCTGCGCCGGACCGACGGAACGGAACCGCCGGTCTTCCTGCTCGGCATCAGCGGGGAGGGGCAGGGGCGCGGCATCATCTCCTTCGGGAACCCCGACACGGCCCAGGACGTCACCTCCCTGGTCGGCGGTCTGGACACCACGCTGCAACGCATCGGCGGCGGCGACGCGGACCGGGCGAAAGCCGTGTACGACGCGGCCCAGCGCGCCGACCCGACCCGCAGCACCGCGTCCATCGCCTGGCTGGGGTACGACGCGCCGCTCAGCTTCCCGGAGGCCGGCGACCTGAGCCGCGCGCAGGGCGGCGTCGACGCCTACCGCAGGTTCCTCGAGGGGCAGCGCGTCACCCACCAGGGCGCTCCGGCCCACGTCACGGCCGAGGGCCACAGCTTCGGTTCGCTGCTGGTCGGCCTCGCCGCACGGAAACCGGCCGGGATCGCGGCCGACGACGTCATCCTGGTCGGCAGCCCCGGCACCGACGCCTTCCACGCCTCCGAGTTCTCCGTCGGGGCCGACCACACCTACGTCGGCGCCGCCTCCTGGGACCACATCTCGCACCTGGGCTGGTTCACCAGGGATCCGGCGAGCGTCGACTTCGGCGCCCACCGCTTCGCCGTGGACGGCGGGTCCCCCGACTTCACCGCGCACTCGTCCTACTGGGACGACGGCCCCGGCGACGACCGCACCTCGGTCGACAACATCGGTCGGATCGTCAGCGGCCACGGCAGCCGGATCACCCCGGCGGCCGGACGTCATGACTGACCCCCGCCCCGGCGCCCCACTGGAGCCACGGTCCGGCGGGGGCTGCTGGACGGTCCTGGTCACCGTCCTCTGGGCAGTGGTCTGCCTCGTCGCGGTGGTCTGGACGGCGTTCGCCGCCGAGGACCCGCCCTGGCACGGGTACTACGGACTGCTGTGGGTGGTGGGGCTGCCCTGGAGCGGTCCGGTGCTCGGGGCCGTGCTGACCCGCAGGGCGCTGCGGCACGGTGCGCCGGGCCGGTGGCACTGGGCCGCGCGGGAGGCCGGGATCGCGACCGGCGCGGTGCTGGGGCTGGCGGCCGTGGCGGTCGGCACCGCCGTCCTGTCCGCCCTCGGTCAGTCGGCGGCCGGCTGAGTCGCCGCCGGCCGGGTGGCGGCCGTGCGTTCGGCGGCCTCGCGGGCGGCTTCGAGGGCGGTGAAGACGGCCTGGCCGGCCTCGTTGCGGCGGCGCAGGTGGCCGACCACGGTGTTGGTGACGGCGATCAGCGGGACGGCCACGACCGCGCCGCCGATGCCGCCGATGATGCCGCCGGCCGCGACGCCGAGGACCACGCCGAGCGGGTGGACCCGGACGGCGCGGCCGAGGATGAGCGGCTGGAGGATGTGGCTCTCCACCTGCATCACCGCGATCAGGACGACCAGCACCATCAGCGCCGTCCACGGCCCCTGGGTGACCAGGGCGATCAGGACGGCGACGGTGCCGGTGACGAGGGCGCCGACCAGCGGGACGAAGGCGCCCAGGAAGATGATCACGGCCAGCGGCATGGCCAGCGGCACGCCCAGCAGGTCGACGCCGATGCCGATGCAGAGCGCGTCGATGAAGGCCACGCAGACGGTGCCGCGCACGTACGCGGTGAGCGTGGTCCAGGCCTTGGGCCCGGCTCCGGCCATCGCGAAGCGGGACTGCCGGGGCAGGCCGCGCAGCGCCCAGTTCCAGATCCTGGAGCCGTCGTAGAGGAAGAAGAAGGTGGTGAAGAAGGTCATCAGCAGCGCGGTCAGGATCTCGACGGCGATCTGCGCGCCGGTGATCGAGGCCGAGGTGAGCTGGTCGGTGTTGGTGGTGATGGCCTTGGTGATCTGGTTGGCGAAGTCGGTGATCTGCTGCTGGGTCAGGTGCAGCGGGCCGGTGATCATCCAGTCCCGGAGCTGGTTGACGCCGGTCTTCACCTGGTTGGTGACGTCGGGCAGGTTGGTGGACACCTGCCAGACCACGAACCAGCCGACCAGCCCGATCCCGGCCAGACCGCTGAGGAAGACCCCGCCGGCCGCGAGCGAGCGCGGCACCCCGCGCCGGCGCAGCCAGGACACCGAGGGCTCCAGCAGCGCGGTGATCAGCAGCGAGGCCAGCACCGAGAAGGCGACCAGCCGCAGCATGTCGACGACGTAGAAGAGGACGTAGAGCGCGGCGCCGAGCAGCAGCAGCCGCCAGGTCGACTCGGCGGCGACCCGCAGTCCCCACGGCACCGCCTCGGCGGGGGTGGCGGGCCGGCCGGGGTGGTACTCGCGGCCGAGTCCGGTGTGCGCGGGGGGTGCGGTCGGCGCGGCGGGCGCGGCCGCCGCGGGCGTGGTCGCGGGAGCGGGGGCCTCGGCGGCAGCCTCCGCGACGGCCCCGGCCTCGGCCTCGGGCGCCACCCGGGCGGCGAGCGGCGCGGCCGTCGGCGCGGGGTCGGTGCGCGGCACCGGGACGGGGCCGGGCGCCTCGGCGAGGGCCGGTACGGGGAGTTCGTGCGGATCGGCCGCCATCGCGGCGCGCCGGCGCCGTTCGATCACGGCGGCCGCGCTCGCCACCACGGCCATGCCCTTGGCCACGGCCTTGAAGGCCTTTCCGCCCCGCGCCATCCTCGCTACCACCGCTTCCCTGCCGGACCCGCCGAGCCCGGCGGTAACGCCGTGGGTCGCACCACGGCCGTCAGGGATGACGCTACCCGGCGGGGGCGGGGCGAGTCCGCCCGCCGTGGGGTTCGGCTTCGACCACTTCACTTCACGAAGCCGGACAAAACGCCAGGTTTCAGGTGGTTTCACCCAGGCGCGACGGGGGAGGACTTCGAACGGGACGCCGAGTCGTCCCATCAGGCCGACCGGTGCCGTGGAGCCGGTCGTCCGGATCGCTTCCATCGAGCCAACCGCCGGCGGACCGGCCGGTGCGGGGAGCTACCAGGACCCCTCCCCGCGCCCCGCGTCCGCACCAGGACCGCACCGCCCGTGGGCGCCTTGGTCAGCGCAGCCCGGGCGGCGCGGCCCGCCCTTCCCCGGCCGCCGCGCACGGCGTGCCCGGGAACGCCGCGGCCCCCGGCTGCTCGTCGAACAGGACGAGCGGCCGGGGGCCGCGGGGAGTGGCGCCGCCCGGGGCGGCGGTCCTCCTAGTACCAGCTGTGGGCCTGCCAGAACGACCAGGCACCGCAGGGGCTGCCGTAGCGGCTGTTCATGTAGCTGAGGCCCCACTTGATCTGGGTGGCCGGGTTGGTGCGCCAGTCGGCACCGGCCGAGGCCATCTTGGAGCCGGGCAGCGCCTGGACCAGACCGTAGGCGCCGGAGCTGCTGTTGGTCGCGGTGTAGTCCCAGCCGCTCTCGCGCTTCACGATCTGGCTGAAGCACTGGAACTGGGCGTCGTTGCCGACGATCTGCCGGGCCGTGTCCTGGACGGAACCGGGGCTGACCGAGACGGGGGGCGCGCTGTTGTCCACCGCGGACATCGCCGACCGCGCCTTGGAGCGGTTGGCGGCGGCGTCGGCGGCGGCACGCTGGTCGGCGGCGGCCTTGGCGGCCTTGTCCGCGTCGGCCTTGGCCTGGGCGTCGGCCTTCGCCTGGGCGTCCGCGGCGGCCTTCTGGCGCGCGGCCTCCTCGGCGGCCTTCTGCTCGGCGGCAGCCTTGGCGGCGGCGTCGGCGGAGGCCTGCTGGGCGGTCGCCTGCTGGCCGATGTTGTCACTTGCGGCCTGTGCCTGGGAGCCAGAGGGGACTTCGGCGAGCAGGGTCGCGCCGGCGACGTCGACCGTCTGCGCAGCCTTGACCTCGCTGCCCGAGGCCATACCCACGACGGCACCGACAGCGGTGACCGCGGTGGCAGAGGCCACAGCAACTCCCCGGACCGAGATCCGAGTCACATGGATTCCTTCCAGCATCGCCCACGCGTGACCGTGCGGACGCAACATGCCCCTTGGCACGGACCTCCGCAGGTGCTCTGGTCACGGGAGGTACTGGCCCGGCGTCCGGTCGGAATGAGGCGACCGGGCGTTGGAATCGGGCGGCGTACGGCTCAACGGTCTTCAATTGTGTGTCCACCGACCGGAGTTGGCGGACCTTCCCGGGCCGAGCCTCCAACGAGCGGAAGCCCTGCCGCGCCGTACGCGGGGCCTGACAGAACCCACACCATGCCGCACCGGGCACTGTCGACGCAATTCCCGCCTGCGTGGCGCATGTCACATTCACCGTAGGGAAGTTCTTCGGACAGAAAGCACTCGATGTGATGAAAGGGGCGGGGCCCGCTCCGTCAGGAGCGGACCCCGCGCCACAAGTTGAACCTATTGTCCGACTATGTCCCGCTCAGGGGTGGTTCACGGGTTGATGTCCTCCAGCATCTCCGTGACCAGTGCCGCGATCGGCGACCGCTCCGAGCGGGTGAGCGTGATGTGCGCGAAGAGCGGATGCCCCTTCAACTTCTCCACCACCGCGACCACGCCGTCGTACCGGCCGACCCGGAGGTTGTCCCGCTGCGCCACGTCGTGGGTGAGCACCACCCGCGAACCCTGGCCGATCCGGGACAGCACCGTCAGCAGGACGTTCCGCTCCAGCGACTGGGCCTCGTCCACGATCACGAAGGCGTCGTGCAGCGAACGCCCCCGGATGTGGGTCAGCGGCAGCACCTCCAGCATCCCGCGGCCGATGACCTCCTCGATCACGTCGGGGGTGGTGACCGCCGAGAGGGTGTCGAAGACCGCCTGGGCCCAGGGGCCCATCTTCTCCGCCTCGCTGCCGGGCAGGTAGCCGAGCTCCTGGCCGCCGACCGCGTACAACGGCCGGAAGACCATCACCTTGCGGTGCTGCCTCCGCTCCAGCACCGCCTCCAGCCCGGCGCACAGCGCCAGCGCCGACTTGCCCGTCCCGGCCCGGCCGCCCATCGACACGATGCCGATGTCCGGATCGAGCAGCAGGTCCAGCGCCACCCGCTGTTCGGCGCTGCGCCCGCGCAGCCCGAACGCCTCGCGCTCGCCGCGCACCAGCCGGACCCGCCCGTCCCCGGTGACCCGGCCGAGTGCCCGGCCGCGCTCCGAGGTGAGCACCAGCCCGGTGTGCACCGGGAGCTCCTCGACCCCGTCGATGTCCACCGCGGCGTCGTGGCCGGCCGCGAACAGCGCGTCGACCTGCTCGGCCCCGACGTGCAGCTCGGACATGCCCGTCCAGCCGGAGGTGATCGCGAGCTCGGCCCGGTACTCCTCGGCGAGCAGGCCCACCGAGCTGGCCTTGATCCGCAGCGGGAGGTCCTTGGAGACGACGGTGACGTCGTAGCCCTCGGCCTGGAGGTTGCGGGCGACCGCCAGGATCCGGGTGTCCGCCTCGCCCCCGCCGGCCCGGTAGCCGGCCGGCAGTATCGAGACGTCCGAGTGGTTGAGCTCGACCCGGATCGTCCCGCCCAGTTCGCCCACCGGGATCGGCTCGTCGAGCCGGCCGTGGCGGATGCGGTAGTCGTCGAGCAGGCGCAGCGCCTGGCGGGCGAAGTAGCCCAGCTCGGGGTGGTGGCGCTTGGCCTCCAGCTCGGTGACGACCACCACCGGGAGGACGACCTCGTGCTCCTCGAAGCGGGTCATGGCGAGCGGGTCCGCCAGGAGCACGCTGGTGTCGAGAACGTACGTGCGCCGGTCTGGTGTCCGGCGGCTCTTCGAACTGACCACTAGGCCTCCAGAGCGGATGACCCTGCGTCATCCGCGGCAAGCCGGCCCCCGCTGCCCCGGTGGCCTCGGGACCGGACTGACTGGAGTATTCCCAGGCGGGGGGCGGTGCATTCGCGCCCCCGGCGAACTGACGGATCATTGCCGGTGAACGTTTGGCCTCGCGCGCGGCCCGGGTAGGCCAGGCCTACGGCGGTCATTTCGCCCGGAGGCGCGGCCGAGGGGCCCTGATCAGAGGCCGAGCCGCCGGTTCCGCTGCTCGAAGGCGCGCAGCGCGCGCAGGAAGTCGACCTTGCGGAAGGCCGGCCAGTACGCCTCGCAGAAGTAGAACTCGCTATGGGCGCTCTGCCAGAGCAGGAATCCGGACAGCCGCTGCTCGCCCGAGGTGCGGATGATCAGGTCCGGGTCGGGCTGGTTGGCGGTGTAGAGGTGCTCGGAGATGTGCTCGACGGTCAGGATCTCGGCGAGTTCCTCGATCGGGGTGCCGCGCCCGGCGTGCTCCTGGAGCAGCGAGCGGACGGCGTCGGCGATCTCGTGCCGGCCGCCGTAGCCGACCGCGACGTTGACGGTGATGCCGTCGATCCCGGCGGTCTCCTCGGCGGCGCGCTTGAGCACGTCGGCGGTGTGCTGGGGGAGCAGGTCCAGCGCGCCGACCGGGTTGACCCGCCAGCGGCGGGCGGCGGCCAGGCCGGTGACGGCGTCCTCGATGATGCCGAGCAGCGGGACCAGCTCGTCGGCGGGACGGTCCAGGTTGTCGGTGGAGAGCATCCACAGGGTGACGACCTTGACGTGGGTCTCGTCGCACCAGCCGAGGAACTCGCTGATCTTGTCGGCGCCGCGCTGGTGGCCGTACGCGGTGGAGCCGCCGGCGGCCTTGGCCCAGCGGCGGTTGCCGTCCAGGATCACGCCGATGTGGTGCGGGGTGCGCGCGAGGTGGACCTCGACCCGTCGGCCGTAGAGCCCGTACATCCCGCCCAGCAGGGTGCGCAGCCCCGGCGTCCGTTCGGCGACATCGCGCAGACCCATGGTTTCCCGGCCCCTCCGTACTCGTTCAGGCAGGTGCGTCACCGCCCCGGCGCAGCCTACTCCCGCGCGCAGGCACGCGGTAAAGCCGCAGGTAGCGGTCTGGTCACGGTCCTGTACGAAGTCTGTCGCGACGGGTGTGTCAGGGCCTGCGGGGCGGTGTGCCCGGGGTGGACACGGAACGGTCTCCGATTCCTTAAGGGAGCCGTAAGCCGGTTGTCACGTCCTTGACGACCGGCAATGGTCTAGTCCAGCTTTTGACCCGAGGCGGAACGAAACAATCCCGCCCCCGGAGTCACCCGCGGACCTCCCCTCCCCCACACGCGGCCGCCGCGCCCCCCACCGCGGCGGCCGCTCCTCCCCCAGGAGCGTCACCCCATGGCCCGTACCCCGCAGCAGCCCGCGCACCGGCGCCGGCGCAGCCCCCTGCCGGCCCTCGCGGCCGGCGCCACCGCCCTCGCCCTGGCCGGCGGCGGCCTCGCCCTCTTCGCCGGCGGCGCCAGCGCGGCGGACGGCAACCTGGTCACCAACGGCGGCTTCGAGAGCGGACTGGCCGGCTGGTCCTGCACCGGCGGCGCGGCCGCGGTGTCCGCGCCGGTCCACTCCGGCACCGGTGCGCTGCAGGCCGCCCCGGGCGCGGGCGACACCGCGGAGTGCACCCAGACCATCAGCGTGCTGCCCAACACCAGCTACACCCTGAGCGCCTGGGTGCAGGGCCCGTACGTCTACCTCGGTGCGCGCGGCACCGGCGGGACGGACCCGTCCACCTGGTCGAACCAGACCAGCTGGAACCAGCTGACCAGCACCTTCACCACCGGGGCGAACGCCACCAGCGTCACCGTCTACCTGCACGGCTGGTACGGGCAGAGCGCCTACCTCGCCGACGACGTCGCGCTGGTCGGCCCGGGCGGCACCTCCACGCCGTCCCCGACGGCCACCCCGACGCCGACGGCCACCGCCACCCCGACCGCCACGGCCACCCCGACCCCGACCGCGACGCCGACCCAGACCCCCACCACGACGCCCACCCCCACGGCCACGCCGACCCCGACCCCGACCCCGACCGGCACCACCCCGCCGGCCACCGGCCTGCCGGCCCACGCGGTCACCGGCTACTGGCAGAACTTCGACAACGGCTCGACCCCGCAGCGCCTGGGCGACGTGCAGAGCGCGTACGACATCATCGCGGTCTCCTTCGCCGACGCCGTGCCGACCCGGACCGGCGCGATCAGCTTCACCCTGGACCCGGCCCTGTCCAAGGCGCTCGGCGGCTACACCGACGCCCAGTTCCGCGCCGACATCAAGGCCAAGCAGGCGGCCGGCAAGAAGGTCGTCCTCTCCATCGGCGGCCAGAACGGCGCGATCACCGTCGGCGACGCCACCGCCGGGGCGAACTTCGCCGACAGCGCCTACGCGATCATCAAGGACTACGGCTTCGACGGCGTCGACGTCGACCTGGAGAACGGCGTCCAGGCCGGCCCGCTCGGCGCCGCGCTGCACTCCCTGCAGGCCAAGGTCGGCCCCGGCTTCGTGCTGACCATGGCCCCCGAGACCATCGGGATGTACAGCACCGCCGGCGCCTACTTCCAGCTGGCGCTGGCCACCAAGGACATCCTGACCGTCGTCAACACCCAGTTCTACAACTCGGGCGGCATGAACGGCTGCGACGGCAAGGTCTACAACCAGGGCACGATCGACTTCATCACCTCGCAGGTCTGCACCCACATCCAGGGCGGCCTGCGGCCCGACCAGGTCGGCATCGGCGTCCCGGCCTCCGGCAAGGCGGCCGGCGGCGGCTACGTCGACCCGTCGGTGGTGAACAACGCGCTCAACTGCCTGGCCACCGGCAACAACTGCGGCAGCTTCGTGCCGCCGGCCAAGTGGCCCACCATCCGGGGCGCGATGACCTGGTCCACCAACTGGGACGCCAACAACGGCAACGCCTTCTCCAACACGGTCGGCCCGTTCGTCCACAAGATGCCCTGAGGCACTCGGCCCAACTCCCTACGGCGCGCCACTCCTTGAGGGTGGGGCCGGCGCGCCGACGGAGGGGCCCGTCGTACCGGTCCGGTACGACGGGCCCTTCCGCTACCGCGCGAGCACCGCGGTGAGCGCGCCCAGCAGCAGGAAGGGGCCGACCGGGACCTCCAGCCCGCGCCACGGGCGACGGCGGACCAGCAGGGCGGCGACCCGCAGGGTGCCCCACAGGCCGGCGAGCACCACCGCGGCGGCCAGCCCGCCGATCGCGACCCACCAGCCGTACCAGCCCAGCAGCCCGCCCAGGGCGAGCCCGAGCGGCGAGTCACCGGGGCCCAACGCGCCGATCTGGACGGCCACTTCGAGCAGCGCGCCGACCGCCAGCGCGACCAGCAGGCAGCGCAGCAGCACCCCCGGGCGCCCCTCGGCCAGGGCCGCCACCGCCAGCAGCACGGCCACCCCGGCCAGCAGCGGCCCGGTCAGCCGGTACGGCAGCCGGCGCACCCGGGCGTCGGTGAAGCCGAGCGCCACCCCGAGCGCGCCCGCCCAGGCGAGCGCCGCCGCCTGCGGGCCGTCCGCCGCGCAGGCGACCGCGACCGCGACCGCCGCGGCGACCGCCTCCACCGCCCCCGGGCCGGCCCCCAGCCGCTCCCGGCAGCCCGGGCAGCGACCGGTCGGGGGCAGCAGCCGCCCCACCGGGCGCCCGCACAACGGGCAGGCCTCGCACCAGGGTTCGCCCTCGGGCACGGCGAACCGGGCGACCAGCGCGCGCAGCGCGGGAGCCACCAGGAGAGCGACCAGCACCGCTCCGGCCACGACCGTCACCACCGGCACTCCCCGCTTCCCCGTCGACTTCTCCCGGTCGGCCCCTCCCCGACGGCTTCTCCCCGCCGACCGACCGACCGGCCCCATCTTCCCGCCCGGGGCGGACGGCCGGTGTGCCGTCCGTCTCGTTCCGGCGAAGAATCCACCGCAGAGATCGACGGCGTTCCTCGCATACACGAGCATTACGGACATTCGGGCAGCGGTTTGGAAGGCCGTTCGACACCCCCGCCTGGCGATCCAAGGAAGCCCTTCCGAGCCCGGCGAGCCGTCTCCCCGGACACCCGGCGCCGGGCCCCGGCGTGCCCCTAAAGTAGGCAGGCATGCAGGTCATCCAGTCCAGCAAGCTCGCCAACGTCTGCTACGACATCCGCGGCCCGGTGCTCGACGAGGCGATGCGGCTGGAGGAACAGGGCCACCGCATCCTCAAGCTCAACACCGGCAACCCGGCCACCTTCGGTTTCGAGGCGCCCCCGGAGATCCTCCAGGACATCCTGCGCAACCTCGCGAACGCGCACGGGTACGGCGACTCCAAGGGCCTGCTCTCGGCCCGCCGCGCCGTGGTGATGCACTACGAGGACCGCGGCCTGCACGGCCTCTCGGTCGACGACGTCTTCCTCGGCAACGGCGTCTCCGAGCTGATCCAGCTCGCCATGACCGCGCTGCTGGACGACGGCGACGAGGTGCTCGTCCCCGCGCCGGACTACCCGCTGTGGACGGCCTCGGTCTCGCTGGCCGGCGGCACCGCGGTGCACTACCGCTGCGACGAGCAGTCCGAGTGGTACCCGGACCTCGCCGACATCGAGGCCAAGGTCACCGACCGGACCAGGGCCATCGTGGTGATCAACCCGAACAACCCGACCGGCGCGGTCTACCCGCGCGAGGTGCTGGAGGGCATCGCCGAGATCGCCCGCCGGCACCAGCTGGTGGTCTACGCGGACGAGATCTACGACAAGATCCTCTACGACGACGCCGAGCACGTCCCGCTGGCCACCCTGGCCCCGGACCTCTTCTGCGTCACCTTCAACGGACTGTCCAAGGCCTACCGGGTCGCGGGCTTCCGCTCCGGCTGGATGGTGCTCTCCGGCGACCGGCAGCGCGCCCGCAGCTACATCGAGGGCCTGACCGTGCTCGCCTCGATGCGGCTGTGCGCCAACATGCCGGCCCAGCACGCGGTGGCCGCCGCGCTCGGCGGACGGCAGTCGATCAAGGACCTGCTGCTGCCCGGCGGCCGGCTGCTCGCCTCCCGCGACGCCGCGTACGAGCTGCTCAACCAGATCCCGGGCGTGAGCTGCGTCAAGCCGAAGGGCGCGCTGTACGCCTTCCCCCGGCTGGACCCGAAGGTCTACAAGATCAAGGACGACGCCCAGATGGTGCTCGACCTGCTGCGCTCCCAGCGGATCCTGCTGGTCCAGGGCACCGGCTTCAACTGGCCCGAGCCGGACCACTTCCGGCTGGTCACGCTGCCGCGGCCGGAGGAGATCACCGACGCGGTGACCAGGATCGGCGACTTCCTCAGCGGCTACACCCAGCCCTGACCCGCCGTGACCCGCCGTGACCCGCCCTACCGGCGGGGAAACGCGCGTGGGGAGCACGCGCGGGAAAACACTACGGCCGGAGTCCCGGGCCCGGGTGGTCTCCTTGGTCGGGGAAAGACCACCCGGCGGAACTCCGGCCGTCCTGCCACTCGGTCGGCGCGCGGTTCGTGCCGCGCGCCGACCTCTCGCTCGGCTGAGGCTCAGGCTCAGCCGAGGCGCGCGACCAGGCTCCGGTACTCGTCCCACAGCTCCTTCGGGGTGTGGTCGCCGAACAGCTCCAGGTGGGCCGGCACCAGCGCGGCCTCCTGGCGCCAGATGTCGGCGTCCACGGTGAAGAGCAGGTCGAGGTCCTCCTCGGACAGCTTGAGGTCGCCCAGGTCGAAGCCCTCGACCTTCGGCAGCACGCCGATCGGGGTCTCGACGCCGTCGGCGGTGCCCTCCAGGCGCTCGACGATCCACTTGAGCACGCGGCTGTTCTCGCCGTAGCCGGGCCAGACGAACTTGCCCTCGGTGTTCTTGCGGAACCAGTTGACGTAGTAGATCTTCGGCAGCTTGGCGGCGTCCGCCTGGGCGCCGACCTCCAGCCAGTGGGCGAAGTAGTCGCCCATGTTGTAGCCGCAGAACGGCAGCATCGCGAACGGGTCGCGGCGCAGCTCGCCGACGGTGCCCTCGGCGGCGGCGGTCTTCTCGGAGGCGATGTTGGCGCCCAGGAAGACGCCGTGCTGCCAGTCGAAGGACTCGGTGACCAGCGGGACGGCGGTGGCCCGGCGGCCGCCGAACAGGATCGCCGAGATCGGCACGCCCGCCTGGTCCTCCCACTCGGGGGCGATGGTCGGGCACTGCGCGGCCGGGACGGCGAAGCGGGCGTTCGGGTGGGCGGCGGGGGTGCCGGACTCGGGGGTCCAGTCGTTGCCGCGCCAGTCGGTGAGGTGTGCCGGGGGCTCCTCGGTGAGGCCCTCCCACCACACGTCGCCGTCGTCGGTGAGGGCGACGTTGGTGAAGACGGTGTTGCCCCAGAGGGTGTCGATGGCGTTGGCGTTGGTGTCCACGCCGGTGCCGGGGGCGACGCCGAAGAAGCCGGCCTCGGGGTTGATGGCGTACAGGCGGCCGTCGGCGCCGAAGCGCATCCAGGCGATGTCGTCGCCGATGGTCTCGACCTTCCAGCCCGGGATGGTCGGCTGGAGCATGGCCAGGTTGGTCTTGCCGCAGGCCGACGGGAAGGCGGCCGCGACGTACTTGACCTCACCGGACGGCGGGGTGAGCTTGAGGATGAGCATGTGCTCGGCCAGCCAGCCCTCGTCACGGGCCATGGTCGAGGCGATGCGCAGCGCGTAGCACTTCTTGCCGAGCAGGGCGTTGCCGCCGTAGCCGGAACCGAAGGACCAGATCTCCCTGGTCTCCGGGAAGTGCGAGATGTACTTGGTGCTGTTGCACGGCCACGGCACGTCCGCCTCGCCCTCGGCGAGCGGGGCGCCGACGGTGTGCACGGCCTTGACGAAGTCCCCGTCCTCGCCGAGCTGCTCCAGCACGGCCTTGCCCATGCGGGTCATCACGCGCATCGACACCGCGACGTAGGCGGAGTCGGTGATCTCGACGCCGTACGCGGCCAGCGGGGAGCCGACCGGGCCCATCGAGAAGGGCACGACGTACATCGTGCGGCCCTTCATCGCGCCGCGGAACAGTCCCTGCTCGCCCTGGAAGACCTCGCGCATCTCGGCGGGGGCCTTCCAGTGGTTGGTCGGTCCGGCGTCCTTCTCCTGCTCGGAACAGATGAAGGTGCGGTCCTCCACGCGCGCGACGTCGGACGGGTCCGAGGCGGCGTAGTAGGAGTTGGGGCGCTTCTCCTCGTTCAGCTTCTTGAAGGTGCCCTGAGCCACCAGCAGGTCCGCGAGGCGCTGGTACTCCTCGTCGGAACCGTCGCACCACTCGATGCGGTCCGGCTGGGTGAGCTCGGCGATCTCGCTCACCCAAGCGAGCAGCTGCTTGTGGCGGGTGGGCGCGGATGCGCTGAGAGCAGAGATCTCGTACGACACGATCGCTCCGTTTCACGCCGTCCCGGCGGGGAGACGGCGTAGCGGGGGTCTGAGGGTGCTTGCAGCGTAGACCCGGCTATTGGCCTCCAACGCGGCACTGCGGCGAAATTGACGCATCTTTTACTACAGTAAGTACGATTACCGGCCAGTAGCCCGCCCCTCACGTCCGGGCCGGAGTGTGCGGCGCCACACTCCGATTGCTCCAAAACGTCCAAGAGTGATGAGCACCACTTCCTTACGCGTCAGTAACCTACGGTGCCGTAGGTAGCAGGTAGCATGCTGCCCATGACTGCTGCTGCGCTCGCGGAGAGCACTGGGGAGGACCCGGCCGAGCGCCGGGAGGACAAGCCGAAGTGGCGCGGCTGGCTGCACGCCGGGATGTTCCCCGCCACCGTCGCCGCCGGGATCGTGCTGATCTGCCTGGCCGACTCCACACCGGCCAAGATCGCCTGCGCGGTCTACTCGGTCAGCGCCTGGCTGCTGTTCGGCGTCAGCGCGGTCTACCACCGCTTCGACTGGGGCCCGCGCGGGGACGCCGTGCTCCGGCGGCTGGACCACGCGAACATCTTCCTGATCATCGCGGGCACCTACACGCCGTTCACGATCCTGCTGCTCAACGGCGCCGACCAGCAGATACTGCTCTGGGTCGCCTGGGGCGGGGCGCTCGCCGGGATCGCCTTCCGGGTGTTCTGGGTCGGCGCGCCGCGCTGGCTGTACACCCCGGTGTACATCGCGCTGGGCTGGGCCGCCGCCTTCTTCCTGCCGGACTTCCTGCGCACCGGCGGGGTCGCCGTCCTGGTGCTGATGATCGTCGGCGGGGTGCTCTACAGCATCGGCGGCGTGGTGTACGGGCTCAAGCGGCCCAACCCCTCACCGCGCTGGTTCGGCTTCCACGAGGTGTTCCACGCCTTCACCCTCGGAGCCTTCATCGTCCAGTACGTCGGCGTCTCACTGGTGGCGTACAGCGCGGCCGGCTGAACCCGGCGCACCCCGACGGGCGGTCGTCCGGTCCGTGGACCGGGTGGCCGCCCGTTCGGCCGTCCAGGGCCGCTCGTACCCGGTGCGGGCCTGCGGGCGGCGCGGGTACGGCGGGTGGTCGGCGGCGCCCGGCTCCGGCTCCGGATCCGGCTCCGGGCCGACCGCGTGCTGCGACCGTGCCCGCTGCGCCTCTTGGACCTGCTGCGCCTCCCTCGCCTGCTGCGTCTGCTGCGTCTCCCGCGCCTGCTGTGCCTGCGACCGTGACCGCCCGGGGCGCACCGCCGCCGCGGACTCCGGCAGCACCGACCCGGCCGCCGCTCCGACCCGGCCGCGCGCCTGCCGCTCGTCCAGCGCCTCCCGGGCCCGGCGGCAGCGCTCGCAGTGCGCGGCGTCCGGGATGCCGCGCCGCGGCCGGTGCCCGGCCCGGGACGGCCGCCGGTGCGTCGCCTGCCAGCGCCGGCCGACGTACACCATGACCAGCAGCGTCTCGATCCCGGCGACCACGAGCACCAGGGGCGCCCCGTTGATCAGGTAGGCCGCGACCACGGCCAGCGCGGAACCCACCACCACGGCCCCGCCCCACACCTGGGCACGCGCCTGCCTGTCGTCACTGTCGGCCACTTCGGCTCCCCTTTCCCGGCGCCGGGCTCGTGGTCGGCTCCTGCCGCCCCACCCCTTCTCCGCTCTCGGCACGCGTCCGGCCAGCACTGACCGATTGCCACATGGTATCTACCGACAGTCACCCGGAGCCGCCCCGGGGCGGCGAACGACAGATCAACGTTGCGTCAATTCCTTGTGCGGAAGCAGCACTTCCAGGACACACCACGGAGAGTGATCAGATCATCGCACCAATTTTGAATTGACGGTCGGCCTCTTTTGATAGTTACTGTCATTTGACAGAAGCTTTCTCGAACCGCAGTCCCTGGAGGTCGCCGTGCCCGCCGATCCGCGCCGCTGGCTCGCCCTGGTCGCCGTCGCCCTGAGCGTCCTGGTGATCAGCTTCGACATGACGATCCTCAACGTCGCCCTGCCCACCCTGGCCTCGCAGTTGCAGGCCACCACCGGGCAGCAGCAGTGGATCGTCGACGCCTACACCGTGGTCTTCGCCGCCGCGATGCTCCCGGCCGGCCTGCTCGGCGACCGCATCGGCCGCCGCCGCACGCTCACCGTCGGCCTCGCCCTGTTCGGACTCGCCTCCGCCGTCGGCATGCTCACCGACTCGCCCGGCACCCTGGTCGCCGCCCGCGCCGCGATGGGCCTGGCCGCCGCCCTGGTCATGCCGATGTCGCTGGCGGTCATCCCCGGGATCTTCCCGGCCGGCGAGCGCCGCCGGGCCACCGCGATCCTCTCCGCCGCGATCGCCGGCGGCGCCCCGCTCGGGCCGCTGATCGGCGGCCTGCTGCTCCAGCACTTCTGGTGGGGCTCGGTCTTCGCCGTCAACGTCCCGCTCACCGTGATCGGCATGGTCGCCTGCCTCCTGCTGCTGCCCGAGACCCGCAACCCCGCCGCACCCCGGATCGACCTGCCCGCGACCGCCCTCGCCGCCACCGGCCTCGGCGCGCTCACCTACGGCATCATCGAGGGCTCCGACCGCGGCTGGGCCGACCTCCTGGTGCTCACCACCCTGACCGGCTCGGTGGTGCTGCTCACCGCCCTGGTGCTGCGCAGCCGCCGCCGGAGCGATCCGATGCTCGACCTCGCCCTGCTCGCCGACCCGACCTTCCGCTGGTCCTCGGTCGCCGCCACCCTGATCTCGCTCGTCCTGTTCGGCGCCTTCTTCGTCCTGCCGCTCTACTTCCAGAGCGTGCTCGGCACCGACGCCCTCGGCTCCGGACTGCGGCTGATGCCCATGATGCTCGGCCTGCTCGTCGCCGCCCGGCTCAGCGAACGGCTGGTGGCGCGGCTCGGCGCCCGCACCGTGATCACCCTCGGCCTGGCCCTGCTCGCCGCCGCCCTGCTGTTCGGCAGCCGCACCGGCAGCGCCGACGGGTACGGGCGGGCCGCGCCCTGGCTCACCGTCCTCGGCCTCGGCATGGGCCTGGCCCTGATCACCGCCCAGGGCTCCGCCCTGATCACCCTGCCGCCCGCCCGGGCCGGCGTCGGCTCCGGACTGCTCCAGACCCTGCGGCAGGTCGGCGGCGCGATCGGGATCGCCGTCTTCGGCAGCCTGCTGGCCGGGTCCTACCGGGGCGCGCTGGACACCGGCGGGCTCCCCGCCGAGGCGGCGCGCCGGGCCGGGGCGTCGGTGGTCGCCGCCGACGCCGTCGCCCGGGAGAGCGGGCGGCCGGCGCTCGCCGCCGCGGCACACGTGGCGTACGTGCACGGGATGGGGCTGGTCCTGCTGGTCGCCGGGCTGGTCGCGGCGTTCTCGGCGGTCCTGGTCGCGGCCCGGATGCCGGCCGGGGAACCCACCCGGGACACCCCCGCCGACCGGCCCGAACCCGCCACCGCCGGAGATCACCGATAATCGGGGCCATGAAGACCGAGCAGCCGACCGCGGCCCTCCCGGACGCCCCGACCAACCCGGTCCAGGCACTGCTGGAGGCGCCGCTGTCGCTGCGCGAGCGGAAGAAGTTGAAGACCCGGCAGACCGTGCGCCGCGAGGCCTACCGCCTGTTCGCCGAGCAGGGCTACGAGAACACCACGGTCGAGCAGATCGCCGCCGCCGCCGAGGTCTCCCCCTCCACCCTCTTCCGGTACTTCGCCACCAAGGAGGACCTCGTCCTGACCGACGAGTACGACCCGGCGATGATCGCCGCCCTGCTCGCCCGGCCGGCCGACGAACCCTTCCTGCGGTCCTGCCGGGAGGCCCTCATCGGCCTGATCCGCGCCCTGCTCCAGCACGAACGCCAGGAACTGCTGACCCGGATGCGGCTGGTCACCGAGGTCCCCGCGCTGCGCGCCGGACTGTTCCGGACCGGCAACAGCCCGCACGAGCTGTACCTCTCCGTCCTCACCCGGCGGGCGGGCGCCGAGCACCCCACGTACGAGATGCGGGTCACGGCCGCCGCCATCGGCGCCGCCACCGCCGAGGCCGTGCTCCAGTGGGCCGCGCAGGACGGCCGGGAGGACATCGCCGACTTGGTCGACCGCACCTTCGCGCTGCTGGAGAGCGGCTTCGCCGGGGTGTGAGCGCACGGTGACGTGACGGGGCCCGGCTCGGTGGAGAGCCGGGCCCCGTCGCGGTCTCAGCGGTTGCCCCGCCTGCGCCGCAGTACCGCGCCGGCGCCCACCAGCGCGGTGGCGCCGAGCGCGGCGGCCGCCGTCACGGCCGGCAGCGCCGAGCCGCCGTCCGCCCCGGCCGGGGCAGCCTCGGCCGCCCCCGCGGCGTTCACCTCGTAGCCGCCGCCCTTGCCCTCCCGGTCGTACGCCGAGCCGGGCAGCTTGTCCCCGTACCGCTGGTGCACCAGCTGCTGGTACCCGGCCAGCGACACCCCGCCCGCGCCCACCGAGCGCCGGGCCTCGTCGTCCAGCGGCAGCACCCGGCCGTCGCGCAGCACGTACCAGGCGTTGACCTGCGGCTCCCGGAAGGCCGTACCGCCGCCGCTGCCGGCCGCCTTCGCCGCGTAGTCGCTCTCGTCACCGCCGGAGGCGATGTTGACGACCCGCCAGGAGTCGCCCTGGCGGACCGTCCAGACCGAGGCGCTCTGCCCGTCCGCCGCGACCACCTTGCTCGCCGTGAACTCGGCCTTCGCCACCGGTGCGCCCGGGGTGCCGGACACGAAACCGGCGTCCAGGGTGTAGACCGGCACGGTGTCCCCGGCCAGGCGGGGCGCCGCGTCGCTCGCCGCCTTCGCCTCCTCGGCGGCACCGATGGTCAGTTGTCGGGTCGGCGGGACGCCCTTGCGGGCGAAGAAGTGGCCCACCTTGTCGAGCACCGCCGGGTCCTGGACGGCGCTGCGGGCCCCGGCCAGGTCGGCGGCGGGCACCGGCACGGGTGCGCCGGGTGCCGGTGCGCCCGCTGCGGGTGCCTCGGGTGCGTCGGCCTGCGCGGCCGGGGCGAGCGCCAGCGCGAGGCCGGCGGCGAGCAGGACGGTGACGGCGGCCCGGCGGGCCGTACTGAGCTCGGTCATGGTCGTCCTCACGCGCCGATCCGGTACAGGGAGTGGGTCCAGGAGAACGTGTTGTTGTTCACGTAGTACGAGTAGTCCGCCCAGTTGTAGCGGTAGTTGGACGGCCACGGGTCGCCCCAGTAGACCCAGTTGTTGCCGGTGTCGTACCCGTACAGGACGTGCATGTGCCCGCCGCCCGAGCTCCACTGGATGCGCGTCTCGATCGGACGGTTGGCGTCCACCTCGGACTGCACGGTGGTGTAGCGCAGGTACCCGGTGACGTACGAACCCGGGTTGATGCCGACCCAGTCCAGCCCGTTCTGCACGTCGGCCAGCGAGGCCTGGCTGTTGGGGCAGCTGGAGTCGACCGAGCGGCCGAACGCGGCGTTGCAGAACTGGTTCTGGCTGTAGTTGTAGCCGAACCAGGTGGCGATGGTGTTCCCGCTCGCCGCCCAGCACCAGTTGGTCTGCTGTTGCTGCTGCATGGTGATGTTGAGCTTCTTGAACGTGCCGGCCAGATCGGCCGTGCTGCCGGGCGCCGCCGCCGGGCGGACCTGGTGCGCGGCCCGGTGGAGGGCGGGGGCGGGGGCGGGGGCGGGGGCGGCCGTGGGGGTGGCCGACGCCGGGGTGCTCACCGCGGCGGTCAGCGCCGGGCCCAGCACGCCCAGGGCCAGCAGCGAGACCGCGCGGCGCAGCCGTATCCGTGGAACTGGCATGGGGGAATGCCTCCTTGCACGAGTGGAGCGAGGTGCTGTGGGGGGCGCGGTCCGGATCGCGCCCCGAGCATCGCGCCGCACTCCGGGCCCGGTCAACGGCCCCGGACCGGCCCCGACCGCGCTGTGAACGGGCCCGCGCGGATGTGAACCGCAGCCGGGAAACCCCGGCGCGAGCTGCCCGGACCGGTGACAAACCGCCGCCCGGATGTGAATATTCACGGTCAAAACCCGGAACCCGGTCCGCGCCCGCCAGGAGGCCGCCATCCACCGAAGCGACCCAGCCGACCTCGCCGCCGCCCTGCGCACCGGCCCGTTCCACCTCGCCCTGCGCACCGCCATCGCCACCCGCGGCCTCGCCCTGCACCGCATCCGCCGCCACCTCGCCCTGCGCGGCGTCAACGTCGGCCTCACCAGCCTCAGTTACTGGCAACAGGGGCGCCGCCGGCCCGAACGCCCCGAATCACTACGCGCCGTCGCCGCCCTCGAAGACGTCCTCGACCTCCCCGAGCACTCCCTCACCCGGCTCCTCGGCCCCCGCCGCACCGCCGCGGCCGCCGGACCCCCCGTCCGCCCCTACCGCGACCTGATCTCCCCGCCCACCGCCGTCGACGGCCTGCTCGCCGTCCTCGCCGGCCCCCGCGACACCGGCCTGCACACCATCACCCACATCGAACGCATCCGCGTCGGCCCCGACCGCCAACTCACCCGCCGCGACTCCCAACACGCCCTGCGCGCCCACCGCGACGGCATCGACCGCTACCTCGCCCTCCACCAGGGCGACCCCGGCAGCGACACCGCCCTCGTCGGCGTCCGCGCCGAGGAGAACTGCCGCCCCGGCCGCATCCGCCGCGACCAGACCCACCACCTCCTCGCCGCCGAACTCCTCCTCGACCGCCGCCTGCGCGCCGGCGACACCCACCTCCTCGGCTACGGCTTCGACGACGCCCCCTCCCCCACCCCCAGCTGCGAGTACGTCCGCGGCTTCAACTCCGGCGCCGGCCAGTACGTCCTCCAGATCACCTTCCACCCCGCCGCCCTCCCCGTCCGCTGCCACCGCATCGCCCTCCACTCCCCCGGCGCAGCCCCGTACGAGACGGAGGAGTTGACCCTCGACGGCCACCACTGCGTCCACCTGGTCGCCACGGCGATCCGCCCGTGCATCCTGGGCATCCGGTGGGACTGGGAGTGAGGCGGCGAGGTCAGTGCGACCAGTACGGGTCGTCGACGTCGGGGGCGGGCTCGTGCCCGGTCAGCCGAGGACCGACCGGGGACTCGCCGTAGCCTTCGGCGGGCTGGTAGCGCACTCCGGACGCCTCTGCGCTCATGAGCACTTGCACGGTCGAGTCGGTCGTGGAACTCACCACCGACAGCGTGAACAGGGCTTCTCCGCGCCCGGAACAGTTCAGGTCCGTGTAGCGCTTCGCCCCGGCTTCCGAGGATCCTCCGGATCGACAATGCCCACCCCAGAGCTGATCGAGCCGGTCCAGCAGTACCTGAATCTTCGCCGGGGCCACCCTGGTCCGGACGGAGACCGAGGCCGTGACGCTGGACCGCAGACTCGGCTCGCCGTCGGCGTGATCCGGAGCACGCTCGACGACGTACACGCCGCCGAAGTAGCTCAGCACCGGACTGATCGCGTCCGAAGCAGCCCTCAGGGTGTCGTCGAGCTGCCCCTTGGTCTCACTCGCGCTCCGGGTGGAATCCCGGTCCATCAGCGCCATCGGGCCGTACCCGTTGTAGAACAGCCCCGTCCCGACGGCCAGGACGACCATCGCTGCCACGGAACAGCCCAGCATCCGTCGCGGCCGCTTCACCCGCGTTGACCCTGCAGTTTGACGCCCCCGCTGCCCGTGACGACGGCCGCGATGTTGTCCAGCGAGGGCCCACCCCGCCCGTTCAGGTACTTGGTGTGCGCATCGACGGGGTTGCCACGGCTCCAGTCGTCGACGGTGAAGCGGTTCGCACCGAAATGCTTGCTGGACGGATCCCTGCCGTACCAGCGCTCGTCCGGGTCGAGGCTGAACTTCGACGGGGCGTGCGTCACGACGTCGTTGTCGGCGGCACCGACCCAGACGTGACCAGCGGGCATCCTGAGGTCGGCGGCCTTGTCCACGCCGACACCCGGGCTGCCGATGAAGACCACGTCGTCCGGCGGCACGTAGTGCGACCCCGGCTGGGTGGCGAGCCTGGTCGCCTGACCGACCAGGTACGACCCGTAACTGTGCCCGACCGCGGTGACGTGCGGGGGCTGGGTGCCCTCGTGGCTCGCCCGCACCCCGCTCAGGAAGTTCGCGTACGCCGGGGCGCCGTCCTTGCCTGCCTTGGTCGACGCGGCTCCGAGGTCCATTCCCGGCGAGTCGTAACCGAGCCAGACCACCGAGGCGACGGAGTGACCGGCCGGGGCCTTGCCGCTCGCGGCGCGATAGAGGTTGAGACCGTTCTCCGCCTCGTTGGTCCCGTCGTTCTTCCCGGTCCCGAGGCTCGCCATCGTGGTGGTGATCCCCGGCACGTACACGGAGACGTCGGTGGCGGTATCCGGATTCCCGTAGGAGAGGACCGCCCGGCCCTGCCCCTCGTCACCGAGACCCAACAGGTAGATCGGCGGATCGCCCTGGCTCGCGGCGAGGCGTTCGCCGATCGGACCGTAGAGGGCGAGGTTCGCCTTGTCGCCGGCGTCCAGTGGCTGCCTCAGCCTCAGTTTGGCCCTGATGGGACCCATCAGGGCCTCCAGGTGCTTGCGGTTCACCTGGTCCCGCACCTCCGCCGGAATGCCGTCCAGATTGCCGAGCACCTCCGGGTGGTGGCTGAGGAACCACTGCTGGCCCTGCGGGCCGAGCCCCTTCCACCAGGAGTTGACCTCGGTGGCAGGCGCGCCCTTGAGCGGCATGTTCCGCCGCCACTCCGGGTTGGACGCATCGCCGAACTGTTCCATGTACGCATCGGCGCCGGCCGTCTTCTCGTCCAGGCCCGACTTGTCCTTGGCGTGCCCGGCGAACCTGTTGAGCCCGGCGGTCAGGGCGTCGTCGGCCTCCGCCGCGTCGGCCAGCGCCTTGGCGATCTGCTTGCTGATCCCGTCGGCGGCTGTCTTCTGCTTGGCCTCCCAGTCCGGCGCCTGGTACGGGTTGGTCGACGCGGGCCAGCTCACGGCACCGGTGTCGCTGACCGTGAAGCCCTTCGCCTGCGCATCCGACAGTGCGGTGGTGAGCCTGCCCTGGGCCAGCGTCATGGCATCGGCGCAGTCACGGATCTCCTTGCCGATCAGGCCGAGCTCCGTCACCGCCGCACGCATCTTGCCGGTGAAACCGTCGAGCACCGGCATCGCGGCGTCGGCCGCCGGCCCCGACCACTGGGAGCCGTGGGCCCGGTCGGCGGTCCCGCTCTTCCAGTCCGTGGCGTGTTGCGCCATGGCCTTGCACAAGGTGTCGTACGCCCCTGCGGCCGTGTACAGGTCCGCCGGTCTGGCGTTCCTCAGGCTTGCGATGTCCATCCCCGCACCCCCTGTGTGCCCTGTGTCCCCCACGACACTCACAGCTACCATAGCGTCCGCGACCGACGCGGCTGTCAGGGGGAAACCGCATGGGACAGGACCCGGGATTCACCGTCAAACCAGGCGAGTTGGCCGCTGCCGGGAGCAATGCGCTGACGGTCGCCGGGAAGGTCCCCGAGGAGACGGCGAAGCTCGCGGAGCCGAGCGCCACGGCCGCCGGGAGCCTGGCCGGGTGGCAGAGCGGGGCGGCGCTGACGGGGTGCGGCAGTGCGTGGAAGACCTTGCTGGACGGGCTCGCCACCGACATGAAGACCGCCGGGGGCCATCTGATCACCTGCGCGCACGACTACCGGAACACCGACCACCGGAACGCCGACCACCTGCCGCCACCGGCGGCGGCGTCCCACGACCCCTTCGAGACGAAGGTGGCCGGGGTGGCCGGCGTCCACCTGACCAGGGACGCGTGACGCCTTGCCGCGTTCCGCGCAACTCCGTTACGGCGTCCGGAAGTCCACCACCAGGCAGTCCTCCACCGGCCGGTAGCCGATCTGCTGGTAGATGGAGTTGCTGGTCGGGTTGGCGAGGTCGGTGTAGAGCAGCACCTCCTGCGCCCCCAGGCCGAGCGCGTGGGCGGAGGCCGCCGCGGTGACGGCGCTGGCGTAGCCGCGGCCGCGGCGGTCGGCGGGGGTGTAGACCGGGCCGATGCGGGACATTCCGGCGAGCACGGGGCTGGCGCCGGCCAGGGCGACCGGGGTGCCCGCGTCCTCCCAGAGGTGGAGGCTGCCGGAGGCCAGCTTGTCGTCCACCGCCCGGGCCACGTCGGAGGGGGCGATCTCGACTTCGCGCAGGAACTCCTCGTACCAGCGGATCGCCAGTTCCCGGTCGGGCGGTCCGGCGAGCCGGGGCCGGCCGGCGGGCGGGCGCGGCGGGTCGGTGAGCCGGCCGAGCCGGTAGAGCCGCTCCTCGACCCGGACGGAGTGGTCGATGCCGGTGGCGGCCGTCCAGGCCTCGGCGAAGGCGCGGACCGGCTCGGCCCCGCCGCCGACTCCGGCGACCTCGGTGAACCCGGGGCCGGCCTCGGCCAGGCGGACCGCCAGCTCGGCGGCCAGGGCCGGGGGCATGGCGGAGAGCCGGGGGGCGAACGGCGGGGTCTGCAGGAAGGCGCCCTCGACCGATCCGCCCGGTCCGGCCCGCCACCAGCCGAAGACCGGCGGCCGCTCCCCGAAGGCGTCGAGGCCGGCTCCGGCGAGCCGGTGGGCGACGGTGAGCAGGACGGTGTTCTCGGCCGGGCGGGTGGCCAGGAAGTCGCCCGCGTGGTGGCGGAAGTCGTCGAGCGAGGTGCTGAGCGTCCAGGTCATGGACCATCTTCACCCCGCTCGACGCCCGTGCGCCAACGGTTATTCGCCCACGACTATTCGCCCACGGCCACGACGACGCCGAGCCGCTCGCCGAGCACCGCCGGATCGGTGGTGGGCGCCTCGCAGGCGAAGTGCCGGCAGACGTACGCCGCGGGCGCGCCGCCGACCAGCGGGCGGTCCGCCAGCAGCGGCACCTCGGCGGCGGCCTCGCCCGGCTCGCCGACCGCGACGACGGCGCCGGGCGCCGTCCCGAGCAGCGCGGCCCGGCGCAGCGCCGCGGTGGCCGGGTGGTCGGCCGGGCCGACGACGGCGACCTCGCGCGGCCCGTCGAGCAGGGCCTCGGCGACGGCGAGGCCCCAGCCGATGAACCGGGGGGCCCGGGCGGCCAGGGCGCCGACGATGCCGAGGGCGCGTTCGGCGGCGGTGCGGTGCCGCTCGGAGCCGGTGTACGCGGCGTAGCCGAGGAGGGCGCCGGCGGCGGCGGTCCAGCCGGAGGGGGTGGCGTTGTCGGTCGGGTCCTGGGGGCGGCGGATGAGTTCCTCGGCGTCGTCGGCGGTGTCGTAGAGGGCGCCGGAGTCCTCGTCGGTGAAGTGCTTGAGCACGGTGTCGAGCAGGCCGCCCGCCAGTTGGAGCCATTCCGCCTCGCCGGTGACGGCGTAGAGGGCGAGGAAACCCTCGGCGGTGTCGGCGTAGTCCTCCAGGACACCGGCGTTGGTGCCGGGGCGGCCGTCCCGGGAGGTGCGCAGCAACCGGCCGTCGGGGGTGAGGTGGACGGCGAGCAGCAGGTCGGCGGCGCGTTCGGCGGCCTCGACGAGGTCGGGGCGCTCCAGAAGGGCGCCGGTCTCGGCGAGGGCGGCGATGGCGAGGCCGTTCCAGGCGGCGACCACCTTGTCGTCGCGGGCGGGTGCGGGCCGGGCCGCCCGGGCCTGGAGCAGCCGCTGCCGGATCTCCTCGTACTCGGCGAAGTCCACCGGGTCGGTGAGGAGTTGGAGCACGGATGTGCCGTGTTCGAAGGTGCCGTCGGCGGTGACGGTGAACAGCCGGGCGGCGGTGGCCGCGTCGGCCGGGCCGAGCAGGTCGACCAACTGGCCGGGCTCCCACACGTAGTAGGCGCCCTCGGCGGAGGCGCCGGTCTCCTCGTCGAGGCTGTCGGCGTCCAGCGCGGACGCGAACGCGCCTTCGGGCGTGCGGAGTTCGCGCAGCAGGAAGTCGGCCGTGGACAGCGCGACCCGGCGGGCGAGCGCGGAGCCGGTGGCCCGCCACAGGTGCAGGTAGGCGCGCAGCAGCAGGGCGTTGTCGTACAGCATCTTCTCGAAGTGCGGCACCACCCAGTCGGCGTCCACGGCGTAGCGGGCGAAGCCGCCGCCGAGCTGGTCGTGGATGCCGCCGCGGGCCATCGCCTCGGCGGTGCGGACGGCCATCTCCAGGGCGGCCTCGGAGCCGGTCCGGGCGTGGTGGCGGAGCAGGAACTCGATCACCATGGCCGGGGGGAACTTGGGGGCCCCGCCGAAGCCGCCACGGGCCTGGTCGAACTCCCGGCTGAGGGTGACCAGGGCCTGGTGCAGGTCGGCGTCGGCCGGCGGGTGGTGGGCGCCGGCCGAGTAGACGGCGGCGCGCTCCGCGAGGTCGGCCCGGATCCGCGCGGCGACCTCGCCGACCTCCTGCCGCCGGTCCCGCCAGGCCGCGTCCACGCCCTCCAGCACCTGCCGGAAGGACGGCATCCCGTGCCGCGGGGCGGGCGGGAAGTAGGTGCCGAAGTAGAACGGCTCCTTACCCGGCGTGAGGAAGACCGTCATCGGCCACCCGCCCTGCCCGGTCGCCGCCTGCACGGCCTCCATGTACACCGCGTCGACGTCCGGCCGCTCCTCCCGGTCCACCTTGACCGCGACGAACCGCTCGTTCAGGTACCCGGCGAGCTCCGCGTCCTCGAAGCTCTCGTGCGCCATCACATGACACCAGTGACAGGCCGCATAGCCGACGCTGAGCAGCACCGGCACCCCCCGCCGCTCGGCCTCCGCGAAGGCCTCCGGCCCCCAGGGCCACCAGTCGACCGGATTGTCGGCGTGCTGCAGCAGGTACGGCGAGGTCGCGTCCGCGAGACGGTTCGGCATGGCCCCCATCCTCCCGCACGACGGGCCCCGCAGGCGTCAGGCCGCCCCGCCGGGCCGGCTTCCCCCGGGGCCGGGCCGGCGGGCGTCGCGCCCTCGCCCGGGGCCGTGGGGCCCCGGGCGGGAGGGGCTACTCCTTGGGGGCTTCCGGCTCCTCCGTGAAGTTGACCTTCTTGAACTGGCGGTTCATCGACTTGGCCAGGAACCACGTCGCCACGCCGAGGGCGGCGAAGACGACGAAGCCGAGGAGACCGGGGGTGACCTTGGCGTCGTCGACGGCGAGGTCAGCGGCGAGGTGGACGAGGTTCACGGGGGCGCTCATATCTCTATGGTGGCCCGGCTCACGCCGAGCCGGGCCGTCGGGGGTGGGTCAGTCGCGCGCGTCGGCGGCCTCGGCCGCCAGGGTGGGGGTGCGCAGTCCGGCGAACAGGTCGTCCTCCGGGAGGTCCACGTCGATCAGGGTACGGGCGAGCTCGTAGTCCTCGGTGGGCCAGACCTCGCGCTGGACGTCGAGCGGGACGCGGAACCACGGGCCGTCCGGGTCGATCTGGGTGGCGTGGGCGATCAGCGCGCGGTCGCGGGTCTCGAACCAGTCGTCGCAGCGCACCCGGGTGGTGATCTCGCGCTCCTGGCGGCCGCTCTTCTCCCAGCCCGCGATCCACTCGCCGTACGGGGAGTCGTGCCCGTGCTCGGTGAGGTACTGGTGCAGGGCGCGGATGCGGCCCATCGGGAAGCCGTGGTTGTAGTAGAGCTTGAGCGGCTGCCAGGGCTCGCCGGCCTCGGGGTAGGCGTCCGGGTCGCCGGCGGCGTCGAAGGCCAGCATGGTGATCTTGTGGGTCATGATGTGGTCCGGGTGCGGGTAGCCGCCGTTCTCGTCGTAGGTCGTGATGACCTGCGGCTTGAACTCACGGATCAGCCGGACCAGCGGCTCGGCCGCCTCCTTGACGTCCTCCAGGGCGAAGCAGCCCTCGGGCAGCGGGGGCAGCGGGTCGCCCTCCGGCAGGCCGGAGTCCACGAAGCCCAGCCAGGCCTGCTTGACGCCGAGGATCGCCCGCGCCTCGTCCATCTCCTTGCGGCGCACCTCGTGGATGTTCTCCTCGACGTACGGGTCCCCCTGCAGCTTGGGGTTGAGGACCGACCCGCGCTCGCCCCCCGTGCAGGTGGCCACGAGCACGTCCACACCGTGCTCGACGTACATGGCCATGGTGGCCGCGCCCTTGCTGGACTCGTCGTCCGGGTGGGCGTGCACCGCCATCAGTCGCAACTGCTCAGTCAACGCCTTGCGTTCCTTCCACATCGTCGGGCGTTCCGCGAAGTCCGGTCTGCCCACCGTACGAACCGCTCACTTCGGGACCACGTCGCCGCGGGGCCGGCCTGCGGCAGGTCTCCGGCACGGCCGGGCCCCGCCCCCGCCGGACCGGCCGCGGGCGTGCCCCTCCTATAGTGACGGAATGGAGGTCCGTCGCATTCCCCCGCACCACCCGCGCGGCTCCTCCCGAGGAGAGGACGGAGTCCGATGACTGCACAGAGCACCGCGACGCAGCTGCCCGAGGGGCGCTACGGCCGGAGGGGCGACGGCGAGTCGGACCGTCGGCTCAAGGTGGTCGGCGCGGTCTGCGGCGTGCTCGGCCTGGGGCTGATCGCCTGGCTGGGCGGCTCCTACCTGCTGCGCGAGTCGAAGATCAACGGCTCGGTGCCGACCTTCCAGGTGCTCTCCGACTCCGAGGTGCAGCTGCACCTCAGCGTGCGCAAGAGCGACGGGACGGCCGGCACCTGCACGGTCCGTTCGCAGGGCGACGACCACGGGGTGGTCGGGGTGGCCGACTTCCCGGTCCCCGCGGCCGGGTCCAGCTACGAGGCCACCGTCACCCTGCGCACCACCGCCCGCGGCACCACCGCCGAGCTGCTCGGCTGCACCCCGGCGAAGTAACGGCGCGGCACGCGGAGTCCACCCGGCGGAGCAGCGGGGACGTAGCGGGGACGTGGCGGGGCCGTGGCGGGAAAGCGGCCGGAACGCAGTGGGTACGCATACTCACCCGCCGGAACGGGCATCCGTAGGAAGTCCCGCAGCCGGTTGCCGTACACCGTGGCGCAACGCCACCGTCAATGCCGCGCCAACGCCTCTCCCGCTTGTCCGCAGGACTTGTTAGGCTCGTGGTTTCGCCCCTTCCGCACCGGATGGTACGGGAGCGGGCGTTGCTTTGTAGTTACGACCAATATCATCGTCGACCCTGCTGACGACTCACACCCTCAGCTCAGCCCCAGCACCTACGAGGAGCACCCGTGACCCAGACCAGCGAGAACGTGACCTGGCTCACTCAGGCCGGCTACGACCAGCTCAAGGCCGAGCTGGATCACCTGACCGGGCCCTGGCGCATCGAGATCGCCCAGAAGATCGAGGCGGCGCGCGAGGAGGGCGACCTCAAGGAGAACGCCGGCTACCACGCGGCGAAGGAGGAGCAGGGCAAGCAGGAGCTGCGCATCCGCCAGCTGACCCAGCTGCTGGAGCGCGCCAAGGTCGGCGAGGCCCCGGCCGACTCCGGCGTGGTGGCCCCGGGCATGGTCGTCACGGTCGCGTTCGACGGTGACGAGGACGACCTGATGGAGTTCCTGCTCGCCTCGCGCGAGGTCGCGGGCGCCGACGCCGTCGACGTCTACTCGCCGCAGTCGCCGCTGGGCCGCGCGATCGACGGCAAGAAGATCGGTGACGAGGCCACCTACGAGCTGCCGAACGGCAAGCCCGCCATGGTGAAGATCGTCAAGGTCGTGCCGCACGCCGGCTGACCCGGCCCCGAGCAGCACCGCCGGAGGGCGGTTGCGGAGTCCGTAGGGGACTCCGCAACCGCCCTCACGCATCTCCGGCCGACGGAAGCAGAAGACGTCAGAGCCGGACCGTAGGCCGAAAGCGCAGCCGCGGCCGCGCCGCTCAGCCCGCCGCCGAGCGGTACTTGCGCACCGACAGCCACGAGAACACCGCCGTGATCACCACCGACCACAGCACCGACACCAGCGCCGCGTGCTGCATCGGCCAGGCGCTGTCCACCGGGCCGACCTGGTTGCCGAAGAGGTCCCGGCAGGCCTGCACGGTCGCGCTGAACGGGTTCCAGTAGGCGACGCCCTGCAGCCACCCCGGCATCGAGCTGACCGGCACGAAGGCGTTGGAGATGAAGGTCAGCGGGAACAGCCAGATCAGCCCGGCCGAGGTGGCCGCCTCGGGGCTGCGCACCGAGAGGCCGATCAGCGCGCCGATCCAGGAGAAGGCGTAGCCGAGCAGGAGCAGCAGCCCGAAGGCGCCGAGCGCCTTGAGCACCCCCTCGTGGATCCGCCAGCCGACCAGCAGCGCGACCAGCGCCAGCACGACGAGCGTGAAGGCGGTCTGGCACAGGTCCGCGAGGGTGCGGCCGACCAGCACCGCGGAGCGGGCCATCGGCAGCGAGCGGAAGCGGTCCACCAGGCCCTTGGTCATGTCCTCCGCGATGCCGGCCGAGGCGCCGGCGACGGCGAAGGTGACGGTCTGGGCGAAGATGCCGGCCATCAGGAACTGGATGTACGTGTGGGAGCTGGAGTTCGTCCCGGGGATCTTGATCGCCCCGCCCATGACGTACGAGAACAGCAGCACGAACATGACCGGCTGCATGAGCCCGAACACCACGATCTCGGGGATCCGGGACATCCTGCGCAGGTTGCGCTTGGCGACCACCCAGGAGTCGTGCAGGGTCGCGGACAGGCCCCGGCGGGGCGTCGGCATGGCCGCGCCGATGGCGTGCTCGGTGGAGGTGCTCATCTCAGCGCTCCGTTCCGGCCGCGACGGCCTGCTGCTCGTCGGGCCCCTGGCCCCCGCCGTCGGCACCGTCCGCGCCGCCCGCGCCGCCGCCCGAGGAGCCGCGGCCGCGACCGCCCCGGCCGCGGCCCTTCGCACCGCCGCCGTCCTCCTCGGCCGACTCGGCGATGTGGCCGGTGAGGGTGAGGAAGACGTCGTCCAGGGTGGGGCGGCGCAGGCCGATGTCGTCGATCTCGATGCCCCGGCCGTCCAGTTCGCGGATCACGTCGGCGAGCACCCGGGCGCCGCCGCTGACCGGCACGGTGATCCGCCGGGTGTTCTTCTCCACCGCGGGCTCGCCCAGCGCGTACCCGGACAGGGCCGCGACCGCGTCCGTGACCAGGCCCGGGTCGTGCACCACGACCTCGATCCGCTCGCCGCCGATCTGCGCCTTGAGCTGGTCGGCGGTGCCGCGGGCGATCACCCGGCCGTGGTCGACCACCGCGATGTCGTGGGCGAGCCGGTCGGCCTCCTCCAGGTACTGGGTGGTGAGCAGCAGCGTGGTGCCCTGCTCGACCAGGGTCTCGATGACCTCCCAGAGCGCGAGCCGGTTGCGCGGGTCGAGCCCGGTGGTCGGCTCGTCGAGGAACATCACCGGCGGCCGGACGACCAGCGCGGCGGCGAGGTCGAGGCGGCGGCGCATGCCCCCGGAGTAGGTCTTGGCGGTGCGGTCCTTGGCCTCGGTGAGGTTGAACCACTCCAGCAGCTCCAGCGCGCGGGCCTTCGCGCTGCGGGTGCTCATCTGGTAGAGCTCGCCGACCATGGTGAGGTTCTCGAAGCCGGTCAGGTACTCGTCGACCGCCGCGTACTGGCCGGACAGCCCGATCAGGCTGCGGACCTTGTTGGGGTGCTTGAGGACGTCGACCCCGGCGACCACCGCGTGGCCGGAGTCGGGACGGAGCAGGGTGGTGAGGACGCGCACGGTGGTGGTCTTCCCGGCGCCGTTCGGGCCGAGCAGCCCGAGCACCGTGCCCTCGGGGACGTCGAGGCTGACGCCGTCCAGGGCTCGTACGTCGCCGAAGGTCTTCACCAGGTTCTCGGCTTGGATGGCTGGCGCCATGGCCTGCCTCATCTCCTCGGACGAATGTAGCGATCTGTCCCACTTTGCCCCCCGTTCGGGCGCGTGGGCGACTCGGTTCTCGGCCACCGACACAGAACGCGATGTATCGCGATCCTGGCAACTCGCGATACATCGCGTCAAGCGAATTCGGGGAACCGCCCGCGGGGGCTCAGCCGGAGACCACGTACCCCGCGTCCCGCAGCTCCCCCACCACCAGCGCGCAGTGCTCCGGCCCCTTGGTCTCCAGGTGCAGGTCCACCTCGACCTCGGTGAGCCCCAGCCGGGGGTCGATCCGGACGTGCGCGACGTCCAGCACATTGGCGTCCACCCTGGTCAGCACCCCCAGCAGGTCCGCCAGCGAGCCCGGCTTGTCCGCCAGCCGCACCCGCAGCGACAGGTAGCGCCCGGCCGCCGCCAGCCCGTGCCGCAGCACCCGCTGCATCAGCTGCGGGTCGATGTTGCCGCCGGAGAGCACCGCCACCACCGGGCCCTCGAACGAGTCCGGCTGCTCCAGCAGCGCCGCGATCGGGGCCGCCCCGGCCGGTTCGACCACCAGCTTGAGCCGCTCCAGGCCGAGCAGCAGGGCCCGGGACAGCGCGTCCTCGGAGACCGTGCGGATACCGTCCGCCAAGGTGTTGACCACCTCGAACGGGATGTCCCCGGGGCGCCCGACCATGATCCCGTCGGCCATCGTGGCGAACTGCTCCAGCGAGACCGGCCGCCCGGCCGCCAGCGAGGGCGGGTACGCGGCCGCGGCCGCCGCCTGCACCCCGACCACCCGGACGTCCGGCCGCAGCGGCTTGACCGCCGCCGCGATCCCGGCCAGCAGCCCGCCGCCGCCCACCCCGACCAGGATGGTGCGCACCTCGGGGCACTGCTCCAGGATCTCCAGGCCGACGGTCGCCTGGCCGGTGACCACGTCCCAGTGGTCGAAGGGGTGGATGAACACCGCGCCGGTCGCCTCCGCGTACCGCTGCGCGGCCTGCAGCGCCTCGTCGACGGTGGCGCCGTGCAGCCGGACCTCGGCGCCGTACTCGCGGGTGGCGGCGACCTTCGGCAGCGGCGCCGCGACCGGCATGAACACGGTCGAGCGCACCCCCAGCAGCGAGGCCGCCAGGGCCACCCCCTGGGCGTGGTTCCCGGCGCTCGCCGCGACCACCCCGCCGGCCCGCTGCACCGGCGAGAGCCCCGCGATCCGCACGTACGCCCCGCGCAGCTTGAAGGAGCCGGTGCGCTGGAGGTTCTCGCACTTGAGGTGGACCGGCGCGCCGATCAGCCCGGAGAGGTGGCGGCTGCCCTCCATCGGGGTCACCCGGGCGACCCCAGCGAGCATCTTCTGGGCGCCGCGGACGTCGTCGAGGGTGATCGGCCAGTTGTGCATGATCCCAGCCTAGGGGCCAACCCGGGACGTCGGGCCTGTTCCCGGGCCCGCTCCGCCCGCGTACGCTGCTGCTTCTGAGCTTCTCTCACCGCATGACGATCGTGAGCCGCGATGACGACGACCTCGCCCCAGGCCACCGACCGAACCGAGCCCGTCCACACCCAACTCCAGTACCAGCTGGCGGTGTTCGCCCGCCGGATGGAACAGGTCCGGACCTCCGGCGGCGGCGTGGCCGTGCTGGACCGGGCCGCCTACCTGCTGCTCGACCGCCTGGAGCGGCACGGGCCGGCCAACGTCAAGGCGCTGGCCGACGCGCTCGGCGTGGACTCCTCCACGGTGACCCGCCAGGTCGCCCCGCTGGTCGCGGCCGGGCTGGTCGGCCGGGTGCAGGACCCGGCCGACCGCCGCGCGGTACGGCTCGCGCTGACCGCCTGCGGCACCGGCCGACTCGCCGAAGTCCGGGACGGCCGGGCCGAGTTGACCCGCCGCCTGACGGCCGACTGGCCGCCCGAGGAGCAACAGGCGTTCTGCGCCCTGCTGGCCCGCTTCAACCTCGCGATGGAGTCGTACACGGCGGACCAGCAGGGCCACTGACCCCCTTAGCCCAGCGCCTGGGTGAGGTCGGCCAGCAGGTCGTCGATCGACTCGATGCCGACCGAGACGCGCACCAGGTCGGCCGGCACCTCCAGCGGCGAACCGGCCGCCGAGGCGTGGGTCATCCGACCCGGGTGCTCGATCAGCGACTCCACGCCGCCCAGCGACTCGCCCAGGGTGAACAGCCGCGCGCGGTTGCAGACCTCGACGGCCGCCTCCTCGCCGCCGGCGACCCGGAACGAGACCATGCCGCCGAAGGCCTTCATCTGCTTGGCGGCGATGTCGTGGCCTGGGTGCTCGGGCAGGCCCGGGTAGAGCACCTGGCTGACCTTGGGGTGGCCCGCCAGCAGCTCGGCGACCTTCTCCGCGTTGGAGCTGTGCCGGTCCATCCGGACGCCCAGGGTCTTGATGCCGCGCAGCACCAGCCAGGCGTCGAACGGCCCGGAGACGGCGCCCATCGCGTTCTGGTGGTACGCGACCTCCTCGCCGAGGCCCGCCTCGGCGAGCACCAGCGCACCGCCGACCACGTCCGAGTGGCCGCCCATGTACTTGGTGGTGGAGTGCACGACCGCGTCCGCACCGAGCGCGATCGGCTGCTGCAGGTACGGGCTGGCGAAGGTGTTGTCGACCACCAGCAGCGCCCCGGCACCGTGCGCGACCTCGGCCAGCCCGGCCAGGTCGGTGATGCCGAGCAGCGGGTTGGACGGGGTCTCGACCCACACCGCGCGGGTGTTGGGGCGCAGCGCGGCGCGGACGTCGTCCAGCTTCTGGGTGTTGGCGACGGAGAACTCGACGCCCCAGCGGGTCAGCACCTTGGCGAACAGCCGGAAGGTGCCGCCGTAGGCGTCGTTGGGGATCACGATGTGGTCGCCCGGCTTGAGGATGGTGCGCAGCAGGGTGTCCTCGGCCGCCAGGCCGGAGGCGAAGGCGAGGCCGCGGGCGCCGCCTTCGAGGGCCGCGAGGCACTCCTCCAGCGCGGTGCGGGTGGGGTTGGCGCTGCGGCTGTACTCGTAGCCGCCCCGCAGGCCGCCCACCCCGTCCTGCTTGTAGGTGGACACCTGGTAGATCGGCGTGACGACGGCCCCGGTCTGGGGGTCTGCTTCCTGACCCGCGTGGATGGCGAGGGTCTCGAAGCCCTGGGGAAGCTGGTGCTCGGTCATGGCTCCGAGCCTAACGGCCGTACCGCCGTGCGCCTGCCGGAATGCCCGGACCTCCCGGACCGGACCCCCGGAGTCCGCCGGGCCGGATCCCCGGAATCCGCCGGACCGGATCCCGGGAGCCGCCCGAGCCGGAATCCGCGGGCCGTCCGGTGCGTTGAATCCTGGGCAACCCTCCCTACCCCGATGGAGCAGGCCGTGCTGTTCGACCGCCACAAGACCTCGCTCGTCCCCGCCGACCAGGCGCTGCCCGGCCGCCCGGCCCCGGCCTTCGCCCTGACCGAGCCGCACACCGTCCTCGGCCACCCGCTGACCGGCCCGTACCCGCAGGGGCTGGAGGTGGCCGACTTCGGGCTGGGCTGCTTCTGGGGCGCCGAGCGCACGTTCTGGCGGCTGCCCGGCGTCTGGACGACGCTGGTCGGCTACCAGGGCGGCCACACGCCGAACCCGACGTACGAGGAGGTGTGCAGCGGGCTGACCGGGCACACCGAGGCGGTCCGGGTGGTGTTCGACCCCGCGGTGGTGTCCTACGAGCGGCTGTTGAAGGCCTTCTGGGAGGCCCACGACCCGACCCAGGGCAACCGCCAGGGCAACGACGTGGGCACCCAGTACCGCTCCGCGCTGTACACCCACTCCCCCGCCCAGGCCGCCGCCGCGGCCGCCACCCGGGACGCCTTCCAGCCCGCCCTGACCGCGCTCGGTCACGGCCCGATCACCACCGAGATCGCCGAGGCCGGCCCGTTCTACCCGGCCGAGCCGTACCACCAGCAGTACCTGTCGGACGCCAAGAACCCCAACGGCTACTGCGGTCTCGGCGGCACCGGCGCCTCCTGCCCGATCGGGGTGGCCCGCACCCAGGGCTGACCGCCCGGCGTCGGGCCGTCCGGGCGCCCGCCACCCCGGCCCGGCGCCCGCTACCCGAGGTGACCGTTCCCCGGGGCGGGCGCAGACTGGAAGGGCCAGCAAGGGCGGCCCGGCCACCTGTTGGCGGCCGGGCCGTTCCTCGTGAGAGGAGTGCGCCATGTCCGGTCTGGTCCGCATGAGTTTCGAGGCTCCCGAGGAGGTCCGCCCGTTCGAGGACGGCTCGGGGGAGCTGCGGCTGGTCAACCTGGACGGCGGCCCGGTCGGCCGGGCCGTGTTCCAGCCGGGGTGGCAGTGGTCCAAGCACGTGAAGCCGATCGCGGGGACGGACAGCTGCCGGGCGGCGCACCTGGGGTACGTGGTCTCCGGCCGGATGCGGATCGTCATGGACGACGGCGAGCAGGCCGACTACGGCCCGGGCGACTTCATGATCTGCCCGCCCGGCCACGACGCCTGGATCCTGGGCGACGAGCCGTGCGTGATCGTGGACTGGCAGGGCTTCGCGGACTACGCGAAGCGGTGAACGCGGCCGCCCGCCGCCTCGGGCGGGCCGAGGGGCGGGCGGAAGCAGCGGTGCTGAGCTGGAACGTCCGGGCGGGAACGTCCGGGCGGGGGCGGGTCAGACCGCGCTGCCGGCCTTCCAGTCGGCCCAGCCGAGGTTCCAGCCGTTCAGGCCGTTGTCCGGGGCGACGGTCTTGTCCCCCGAGTTCCGGACCTCGACGACGTCGCCGACCATCGAGGACTTGTAGAACTTGAAGCCGTCCGTGCTGCTGTCCTGGGCGCCCTTGGCGTCCTGGAGGCCGACGCAGCCGTGGCTGGTGTTCTGCCCGCCGAAGATCGACGACGGCGACCAGTAGTTGCCGTGGATGAAGGTGCCCGAGGTGGTGAGGCGCTGGGCGTGCGGCACGTCGGCGATGTCGTACTCGCTGCCCAGGTTGACGGTCTGCGAGTTCATCCGGGTCTGGGTGAACTGCTCGGAGATCACCATCTTGCCGCCCCAGGTGGTGTGCTCGGAGGAGCCGCCGGAGATCTTGTAGACGGCGCTGACCTGGCCGTCCGTGGTGACGGTGAGCTTCTTGGTGGCGAGGTCGGCGACGCTGGTCTGGGCCCGGCCGATGGTGAAGGCGACGTCCTTGGACTGGGTGCCGTAGACGCCCTTCGCGCCCTCGACGTCCTTGAGCCGGAGCTTGAGGGTGACCTTGGTGCCCTTGGCCCAGTACTCCTGCGGCCGGAAGTCGAGGCGGGTGCTGGAGAACCAGTGCCCGACGATCTCGACGCCCGGCTCCGCTATCACGGTGATCGCCGACTGGACGGCCTTCTTGTCCGTGATCGGCTTGCTGAAGTTGATCGAGACCGGCATGCCGACGCCGACCGTCGAGCCGTCCTCGGGGGTGAAGTAGCCGACGAAGGTGTTGGCCGGGGTCGCCGTGGTGAAGCTGGCGTTGGCGTCCGCCTCCAGCTTGTCCTTGTCGACGCCGCTGGCGGTCACGGCGTACTTGGTACCGCTGGCCGGGGCCGCGGCCGAGGTCCAGCTGGTGTTGTCGCTGGAGAGCTGGCCGGCCAGCTCCTTGCCGGTGGAGTCGGTGACCTTGACGTTGGTCAGGGTGCCGCCCGCGACGGTGACCTTGACCGGCTCGCTGAAACTCGCGCCGGTGGTGCCGTCCGCGGGGGTGACGGTGATCACGGCCGTCGAGGTCTTCGGCGCGCTGCTGCCGCCGCCGGAACCCGGGGTGCCGCCGCCGTTGCCGGAGCCGCCGTTGCCACCACCGCCGCCGCCGCTGTTGTCGTTGCAGGCCGCGAGCAGCAGGACCGGCGCGCCGATCAGGCCCGCGAGCACTCCGCGTCGGCTCCAGTTGACTCCGGCCACCCGCCCCTGACCGTCCCGTGCCGTCACGTCGCGTCTCCCTGCTGATCATCCCGGGCAATTACGGATACAGAAACGCAATCCGGCCGCTCACGGTTCCACCATCGAAGGGTAAGCGATCGTATGAGATGACCCAACTTCCCGCTGAGCATGGACAAAACACCCGGTCCGCCGGGGGCGGACCGGGTGTTCAGGGGTGGTGACGGCGCGAACGGCCGTTACTCGGCGGACTCCTCCACGGAGTACTCGTCCCACTCCTCGTTCTCGGGGTCGAACTCGGTCTGCGCCGACTCCCAGGTCGCCGAGGCGAGCTCCACGCCCGGGACGTCGCCGAGCAGCGCGACCGGGTCGATGAAGTGGGCGAGCGAACCCGACGGGTCCACCTCGATGGCGTCGACGGACTGGGCGCGCTCCTCGTCGTCGAGGTACTCGTCCCCGGCGACCTGCTGCAGGGCCGCGGCCTTGAGCGCGCCCTCGTCGGTGATCTCCGCGATGAGCTCGATCTTGAGCTTGACGTAGCGCGGGGCGTCGGTCGTTTCAGTGCTGGTCATGCCAGCGAGCGTACGGGACCACGGGCCCCCCGGCGTGCACGGAAGGGGCCGGCCCCTCGGAACAGGACCGGCCCCGCCGTGCTCCGGACCGGCTCCCCCACCCGGGAGCCGCGGAGCCGCGCCGTGACGGCGCGGTGATCGCCCGTGGGAGCCGCCGCACCCTGTCGACCGGCCGGAGCCGGGCAGGGTCGGGACGACGGCGCCCCCACGGAGGGGCCCCTCCCTCCGAATCAACGGTCGGGGAGGGCGGACACGGCGGCCGGGTCAGGACCGTCCGACGTGACCGGAGCCGGCCGCGGTCACCGGGGAGCCGCTCCCGGTGGACCACTGCCGTCTCGCGCGGCGTCTTGCCGTTGACCACCACGATGCCGGAGCCGTGTTAACCACGTGCTGCGGGCAGGTGACGCCGGTGTACCACTTCGCGCGTGGACGAATCCTCCGGATCCGGCCGCGGGCGGGGCGGGGTGAGCGGGCGTCAGTGCGCGCCGCGGGTGGTCAGGTAGCCCAGCAGGTCCTGGCGGGTGACGATGCCCTGCGGCTTGCCCTCCACCAGCACGACCGCCGCGTCGGCCTTCTCCAGCACGGTCATCAGGTTGGTGACGGTCTCGCCCGAGCCGACCACCGGCAGCGGCTTGGACATCACCTTGTCCAGCGTGTCGGTCAGCTCGATCTCCTTGGCGAAGATGCCCTCCAGCAGCAGCTTCTCCACCACGGAGCCGATCACCTCGCCGGCCATGATGTCCGGGTGCCCGGCGCCCGGGGAGACCACCGGCATCTGCGAGACGCCGTACTCGCGCAGCACCCGGACCGCCTCGGCGACCGTCTCGTTCGGGTGCATGTGGACGAACTGCGGGACGCCGCCCTGCTCGATGCCCTCCTTGCGGACCAGCACCTCGCTGATGTGGGCCTCGTCGGTGGCCGAGGGCAGGAAGCCGTAGTCGGCCATCCAGTCGTCGTTGAAGATCTTCGACAGGTAGCCGCGGCCGCCGTCCGGCAGCAGCACCACGACGACGTCGTCCGGCCCGAGCTTCTTGGCGACCTCCAGCGCGGCCACCACGGCCATCCCGCAGGAGCCGCCGACCAGCAGGCCCTCCTCCTTGGCGAGGCGGCGGGTCATCTGGAACGAGTCCTTGTCGGAGACGGCGACGATCTCGTCCGCGACGCCGCGGTCGTAGGCGGTCGGCCAGAAGTCCTCACCGACGCCCTCGACCAGGTACGGACGGCCGGTGCCGCCCGAGTAGACCGAGCCCTCCGGGTCCGCGCCGACGACCTTGACCTTGCCGCCGGACGCCTCCTTGAGGTAGTTGCCGGTGCCGGAGATGGTGCCGCCGGTGCCGACGCCCGCCACGAAGTGGGTGATCTTCCCCTCGGTCTGCTCCCACAGCTCCGGGCCGGTGGAGTGGTAGTGCGAGGCCGGGTTGTCCGGGTTGGAGTACTGGTCCGGCTTCCAGGCGTTCGGGGTCTCGCGGACCAGGCGGTCGGAGACGTTGTAGTAGGAGTCCGGGTGCTCCGGGGCGACGGCGGTCGGGCAGACCACGACCTCGGCGCCGTACGCGCGCAGGGTGTTGATCTTGTCGGTGGACACCTTGTCCGGACAGACGAAGATGCACTTGTAGCCCTTCTGCTGGGCCACGATCGCCAGGCCGACGCCCGTGTTGCCGGAGGTCGGCTCCACGATCGTGCCGCCCGGCTTGAGGGCGCCCGAGGCCTCGGCGGCCTCGATCATGCGCATCGCGATGCGGTCCTTCACCGAGCCACCGGGGTTGAAGTACTCGACCTTGGCCAGCACTGTCGCGGTGATGCCCTCGGTGACCTTGTTCAGCTTGACCAGTGGCGTGTTGCCGACCAGGTCGATGATCGAGTTGTGGTACCGCACGGGGGTCCTCCCGGTCTATGGGCATGCGAGTGCATTCGGTACTGCAAAGCCTAGGGCGTGCCACGTGCCCCAGCCCTCCCTTCCCGCACTCCCCCCACCGCTGCCGCGCTCCCCCAATGGCCCACCCCCGACCGCGCCCCCGGTACTCCCGCCCTCCGCGCGGGTAAGAGCGCTGTGCAGGCATGGCCGTGTCCCCGGAGGGGGCGGCACGAGGACGCGAAGGGGGCACCGGATGCCAGGGGCACAGGACTCGCGGGCCCGGGTGGCCCGTCGGATCGCCACCGCGGCGGCGTACGGCGGGGGCGGGCTCGGACTGCTCGGCGTGGGCCTGGTGGGCCTGCTGCTGACCGAGAGCAAACTCGCCGTCCAGGCCATCGGCGTCCTGGAGACCGTCCCGCCCAAGGCCGACGGCGTCTACGGCGAGGCCTTCGCCGACGGCGCCGCGCCGCCGCGCCCGCCGCTCGTGCTGGCCGTCCTCGGCGACTCCACCGGCGCCGGCCTGGGCGTGGCCCGCGGCCGGGAGACCCCGGGCGCGCTGCTGGCCGCCGGTCTGGCCTCGGTCGCCGAGCGCCCGGTGCGGCTGGTCAACGTGGCCCGCTCCGGCGGCCGCTCGGCCGACCTCTCCGGCCAGCTGGAACGGGCCCTGCGGCACCGCCCGGACGTCGCCGTGATCATCGTCGGGGCCAACGACGTGACCCGGCACAGCCCGGCCCAGCTCGCCGTCCGCCAGCTCGGCGAGGCCGTCGCCGCGCTGCGCGCCAACGGCTGCGAGGTGGTGGTGGGCACCTGCCCGGACCTCGGGACGATCAAGCCGGTACGCCCGCCGCTGCGCTGGGTGGCCCGGCGGCTGAGCCGCCAGCTGGCCGCCGCGCAGACCATCGCGGTGGTGGAGGCGGGCGGGCGCACCGTCTCGCTGGGCTCGCTGCTCGGCCCGGAGTTCGCCGCCCGCCCGGAGATGTTCGCCGCCGACCGCTACCACCCCTCGGCCCAGGGCTACGCCACCGCCGCGATGGCCGTGCTGCCCTCGGTCTGCGCCGCGCTGGACCTGTGGCCGGAGGAGGAGCGCCCGAGCACCGCCCGCCCCGGCGGGGCGGCACTGCCGGGCGAGACGGTGCTGCCGGGCGAGACGGTGCTGCCGGTCGCGGTGGCCGCCGCGGCCGCGGCCGACCGGGCGGGCACCGAGGTCGCGGCCGTGGACCCGGGGGGCCCGGGCCGGCGCTGGGCCCTGCTGCGCCACCGGCTGCGGGTCGGCCCGGACGCGGCCCCGGAGCCCGGCCCGGTGCCCGGCAACACGTCGGCCAGCTCACACGCCGGGGCCGGTGACGACTGAGCTACCAAGCGGTAACTTTCCTCCCGGACCGCCAGGTCCGCCGTCACCCAGCGAGGAGCCCGCAATGCCCGAAGCCGTCATCGTCAGCGCCACCCGTTCGCCGATCGGCCGGGCGTTCAAGGGCTCCCTCAAGGACGTCCGCCCGGACGACCTGACCGCCCACGTCATCCAGGCCGCCCTGGCCAAGGTCCCGCAGCTCGACCCGCGCGAGATCGACGACCTGATGCTCGGCTGCGGCCTCCCGGGCGGCGAGCAGGGCCACAACCTGGCCCGCATCGTGGCCGTGCAGATGGGCATGGACTACCTGCCCGGCGCCACCATCACCCGCTACTGCTCCTCCTCCCTGCAGACCACGCGGATGGCACTGCACGCGATCAAGGCCGGCGAGGGCGACGTCTTCATCTCGGCCGGCGTCGAGACCGTGTCGCGCAGCGTCAACGGCACCTCGGACGGCATGCCGGGCACCATGAACCCGCTCTTCGACGACGCCCAGGCCCGCACCAAGAAGCGCGCCGAGGAGGGCGGCGGCGAGTGGCACGACCCGCGCGCGGACGGCCTGGTGCCGGACGCCTACATCGCGATGGGCCAGACCGCGGAGAACCTGGCCGCGCTCAAGGGCATCACCCGCGCCGACCAGGACGAGTTCGGCGTCCGCTCGCAGAACCTCGCCGAGGCCGCCATCAGGGCCGGCTTCTGGGAGCGCGAGATCACCCCGGTCACCCTGCCGGACGGCACCGTGGTCAGCACCGACGACGGCCCGCGCGCCGGAGTCACCCTGGAGGGCGTCTCCGGCCTCAAGCCGGTCTTCCGCCCCGACGGCACCGTCACCGCCGGCAACTGCTGCCCGCTGAACGACGGCGCGGCCGCGCTGGTCATCATGTCCGACACCAAGGCCCGCGAGCTCGGCATCACCCCGCTCGCCCGGGTGGTCTCCACCGGCGTCAGCGCCCTCTCCCCCGAGATCATGGGCTACGGCCCGGTCGAGGCCTCCAAGCAGGCGCTCCGACGGGCCGGCCTGACCATCGACGACATCGACCTGGTCGAGATCAACGAGGCCTTCGCGGCCCAGGTCATCCCGTCCTACCGCGACCTCGGCGTCGACCTGGACAAGCTGAACGTCAACGGCGGCGCCATCGCCGTCGGCCACCCCTTCGGCATGACCGGCGCCCGGATCACCACCACGCTGATCAACTCCCTGCAGTGGCACGACAAGCAGTTCGGTCTGGAGACCATGTGCGTCGGCGGCGGCCAGGGCATGGCGATGGTCATCGAGCGCCTCAGCTGACGCTCCCCCCGTGCTCCGAAGGGTCTGGACCACCCGTTTGGAGTGACCGTGGGTAATTGAGGGCCGGATCACACCGAGAGGTCGATCCGGCCCTCTTCGCGGTCGTTTCCGGTCCCGGGATCGACACTGCGGAGCGGATCAACTCCACTGCGTAGAACGGTGTTACCTAACAATTTGGGGACAAGAGCGAAAGTCCCGGACTAATTAGACATTCGCCACTGCGGTAACAGCCCCGGATGGGGCAGTGTGGACACGTAACCCCGTTCCGCTCCTCGCTAGGAGTACGTTCCGTGAGCGTCGTCTACACCACCCTGCTGCTGATCCTGATCACCGTGTCGACCGCCGTGCTGCTGCGCCTCCGGGGCATCTCCCGGCGGCTGGACGCACAGGCGGCGGCCCAGACCGGGCCCGCACCGGTGGACGAGGCCGCGATACGCCGGGCCGTCGCCGAGGCCCTGGCCGCCGACCGCGAGCGGGAGATCACCGAGGCCCGGGCCTTCTGGGCCGAGCAGGAGGCCCGCGCGGCCGAGGACGCCCCGCTGTTCGACTCCCCCTTCGCCGGGGCGCCCTTCACCGAGGCACTGGCCGGCACCGACGAGTGGCCGCTGTTCTTCCCCCGCCCCACCGGCCCGCAGGACGCCGCCGACAACGCCGGGACGATGGACCCGGAGTTCGGCGAGGCGCTGCGCTCCGCGCTGGAGGACCTGATCACCGAGGGCGGCACCGGCCCGGCCGAGCCGGGCACCGAGGGCGGCACCCCGCTGCGCCCCGGCCACCCGGCCGGCGAGCCCACCAAGGACGCCCGCGCCCGCCGCGAGGCCGACCTGCTGGCCACCGGCCTGGAGGCCGGGCTGCTGGACGCCGAGCCGCTCGTGGAGGAGGCCCCGGTCGCCGCCCCCGACCCGCGCCGCCACCCCTCCCACCCCGACTTCGTACCGAGCCAGGCGCCCTCCCGGGAGTGGACCGACACCCGGCTCGCCGCCCTCGCCGAGGAGGCCGTCGCCCTGACCGACGTCCGCCCGGGCCCGCTCGGCACCCTGGACGTGTACGCCTTCGCCGACGGCACCACGCTGTGCGTGGCCCCGGGCGACCGGGAGGCCGCCTACCGGCTGATCGACGCGGTCCGTGCCGGTGAGCACGTCCGACTGCTCGGCGGCTCGCGGTTCTCCGGCTCCTACTCGCTGACCTTCTCCACCGACGAGGAAGCCGTCTACGTGCTCGCCGACCGGGTGGTCGCCAGCATCTGACCGGACCTCAGTCGCGCAGCAGGACCGAAGGCCGCCCGGGTCGCGGGGTTACCGACCCGGGCGGCCTTCGGCGTGTCCGGCTCCTGGCGGGCCAGGCAGCTCAGCCGCAGAGCGAGGCCGTCTCCCGCACCGCGGCCACCGCCCCGGCCAGCAGCTCGTCCACCGCCACCGGCCCGTCCGGCAGCGCCACCACGGCCCCCTCCGGCAGCGCCGCGAGCGCGGCCGCCAGGTCGTGCCCGGCGACGGCCAGCTGGTCCCCCGCCGCGAAGGCCCCGGCGTCCGGGAACTCCCGCTCCGGCCCGCCCTCCACGGCCAGCGCCAGCGCGGCCAGCCGCCGGGCCAGCGCCAGCACGGCCGCCGCCCGCGAGGCGTGCCCGGGCACGGCGCCCAGCAACTTGCTCTGCGGCAGCGAGCGGAAACGATCCGCCAGTCCGTCGACGGCTACGACCAGGGGCTGTACGTCATGCATGGGGAGGAGCCTAGGCCTGTCTCCCGGGTTTTGTCGGATCAGGTCGCGGCGTTGGGGTGCGTGCATCGCAAGGCGGAGGAGGGAGCCACTGCGGAGCATTGGCGACTGACGACAACGCGGCGAGGTGCGTGCCCCGGCGTCGCGGCCCCGGCAGGAACCCGGGAGACAGGCCTGAACGCCGCCGGGCCCCGGAGCAGAGAATGCTCCGGGGCCCGGCGGCAGTGGGTGGCGAGGACCGGGGGTGCGTCAGTCGTCGCCGCGCAGGATCGCGATCAGTCGCAGCATCTCCATGTAGATCCAGACCAGCGACAGGGTGAGCCCGAAGGCGGCCCGCCAGGACTCGCGCTGCGGGGCGCCCTGGGCGATGGCCTCCTCGATCGACGCGAAGTCCAGCGACAGGAAGAAGGCGCCCAGGCCGATGCCGATCAGGCCGACCACGATGCCCAGCGGGCCGGAGCGCAGGCCCATGTCGGCGCCGAAGGCCATCGCGATGACGTTGACCAGCATCAGCAGCACGAAGCCCAGGGCGATCGCCAGGCCGATCCGCTGGTAGCGCGCGGTGACCCGGATCCGGCCGCTCTTGTAGGCGAACAGCATCGCCGCGAAGACCGCCGCCGTGCCCAGCACCGCCTGGATCACGATGCCGTTCAGCATGGTGTTGAAGGCGTGCGAGACGGCGCCCATGGCGAAGCCCTGGAGGGCCGCGTAGGTCAGGATCAGCGGCGGGCTGACGCTGTTCTTGAACGAGACCACCAGGCCGACGACCATGGCCACCAGGCTGGCGCCGATCGCGAAGCCGAAGTTCTCGAACGGCAGCGTGAACCAGGCCACCGCACCGGCGGCGACCAGGGTGAGCAGCGTCATCGCCGTGCGGGCGACCACGTCGTCGAGCGTCATCCGCCCGGTGGCCGCCGGGCCGGCCGACGGCCCGTTGTACATCTGGTAGAGCTGCTCGTCCGTCAGCGGGCCCTGCCCCTGCGGCTGGGCGTAGGGCGTGCCCGCGTACGGGTTGCCGTGCTGGCCCCCGGCCTGCGCGGTGCCACCGAACCCCGCGTAACCGGGCTCGCGGGTGAAAGAACCCTCCCGCGAGAAGACCGGGTTGCTGCTTCTCATGTGCACATTCCCTCCGTGGCGGCACTGCACCGCCCAGGTACCAGGGTAATGGCTTGGCAAAAATTCCGGGATACGCCGCGAGGAGGATCCGGTGAACGACTCCCGGCGGGGACGCCGGAGGCGCCCCCGCGGGTCGTTGCGGTGCCCGGAGCCGGACTCGAACCGGCACGGCCTCGCGGCCAAGCAGTTTTAAGCTGCCCGTGTCTGCGTTCCACCATCCGGGCGTCCTGCGAACCACCCCTGAGACTAGTCGCCCGGCTCACCCTTTCGCATGTTCCCAGCCCGGGAAGTTGTCATGTTTCCTTGCCATCTGACGAACAGTTCGGGATTCGGCCACGAAGCACGGTGATTCCGGCCACCGCACCGTCCTCAGGGTTCCCGTCATACCCCAGGAGGAGGGTCCGGCACCGCCCGTACGCCCAGCGGTGGTCGGGCCAACCGTTCGAGGGGTCGACGCCGAACCATGATCACGTCGCGGAGCATGGAGGTACGAATCCGCGAACCCCCGAGGAGCACCCCCGTGACCACGTCGACCGCAACCGCCGTCCGTACCGGCCTGGCGGCCGCCCGCGCCACCGGCCTGAACAAGGTCTACGGGGAGGGGGAGACCCGGGTCGTCGCCCTGGAC
>NZ_JBIAXC010000023.1:0-140817 GCF_042896295.1 Kitasatospora sp. NPDC001309
CTCCCGGCCGTGCAGCCGGTGCACTCCGCCGGCGTCCGGGCCGCCGACCACGCGAAGTTCGGCCGCGGCGCGGGTGTCGTCGGGGTCGTCGGGGGGCGGGGGCGGCTTCGAGGGGGGTCGGGAGCGGCCCGGCTTCGTCGGGGTCCGGTGCGCTGCGAGGATGTGAGTTCAGGAAGTTCAGCCGGCCGAAGCGGGCCGGCCGGGGCCGCGGGGGACTACACCTGTATGGCGCCCCGGGAGAAGCAAGGGAGGAAGAACACCATGGTGGTCACGCTCGCCAAGGGCGGGAACGTCTCGCTCACCAAGGCCGCGCCGAACCTGACGCAGGTCCAGATCGGCCTCGGCTGGTCCGCCCGTTCGACCACGGGCGCACCGTTCGACCTCGACGCGAGCGCCCTGCTCTGCGGTGGCGGACGGGTGCTCGGTGACGAGTACTTCGTCTTCTACAACAACCTCAAGAGCCCCGAGGGCTCGGTGGAGCACCAGGGCGACAACCTCGTGGGCGGCGACGACGCGGGTGACGACGAGCTGATCCTGGTCAACCTGGAGCTGGTCCCGGCCCAGGCGGACAAGGTGGTCTTCGCGGTCTCGATCTACGAGGCCGAGGCCCGGCTGCAGAACTTCGGACAGGTGCGCAACGCCTACATCCGGGTCGTCAACTCCGTCGGCGGCGAGGAGATCGCACGCTACGACCTGTCCGAGGACGCGTCCAGCGAGACCGCGATGATCTTCGGCGAGCTGTACCGGTACGCGGGTGAGTGGAAGTTCCGCGCGGTGGGCCAGGGGTACGCCTCCGGCCTGCGCGGGATCGCGCTCGACTTCGGCGTCAACGTACAGTAAGGGCGTAAAACGGACTTATCGCACCGATCAACGATCAGATGATCACCGATCAAACGATCAAGAGAACAGAGGGCAGTGCGGGGGTGACCTGACCGGGCCCGGCCCGGTCAGGCGTCTCGGGACCAGGCCGCCCCCGACACGGCCAGAACCCGAAAGGTAGCCAACTCCCGTGTTCCTCCGCACATTCGGCTGGTCGTTCGCGATCACCGCCCTGGGCCTGATCGCGGCCGGACTGCTCTGGGGAGCCCAAGGCTTCGGCATCGTGCTGATCCTCTCCATCCTGGAGATCTCCCTGTCCTTCGACAACGCGGTGGTCAATGCCACGGTGTTGAAGCGGATGAACCCGTACTGGCAGAAGATCTTCCTGACGGTCGGTGTGCTGATCGCCGTCTTCGGGATGCGACTGGTCTTCCCGCTGCTGGTCGTCGGCCTCACCGCGAAGCTCAACCCCGCGACGGTGATCGACCTCGCCCTGCACTCCAACGCGACCCACGACGGCCTCACGTACGGCCAGTACCTGGAGGCGGCCAACCCGGCCATCGCGGCCTTCGGCGGCGTCTTCCTGTTGATGATCTTCCTCGACTTCGTGTTCGACGAGAAGGAGCACAACTGGCTCGGCTGGCTGGAGCGCCCGCTGGAGAAGGTCGGCAAGCTGGACGCCCTGTCCAGCGTCGTCGCCCTGGTCGCGCTGGTGCTGGCCTCGCGCTTCTTCGCGGCGGAGCACGCCGAAACCGTTCTGCTGGCCGGTGTGCTCGGCCTGGTCACCTACCTCGTCGTCGGCGGCCTCTCCTCGATCTTCGAATCGGGCCTGGAGGAGGAGGCCGAGCGCGAGGAGGAGGCGGAGAAGTCCGGCAAGTCCGTCGTCCAGGTGGCCGGCAAGGCCGCGTTCTTCCTCTTCCTCTACTTGGAGGTCCTGGACGCGTCGTTCTCCTTCGACGGCGTGGTCGGCGCCTTCGCGATCTCCAACGACATCTTCCAGATCACCCTGGGCCTCGGCATCGGCGCGATGTACATCCGCTCGCTGACCGTCTTCCTGGTCCGCAAGGGGACCCTGGACGACTACGTCTACCTGGAGCACGGCGCCCACTACGCGATCGGCGCGCTGGCCGTGATCCTGCTGGTCGGGATCAAGTACCACATCCCGGAGATCGTCACCGGCCTGATCGGCGTCGCCTTCATCGGGCTGGCCCTCCTCTCCTCGATGCTGCGCAACCGGCGCGAGGCGGCGGAGGGGGAGAAGGAACTCGTGGGCAGCGGGCAGTAGTCCGCCGCCCGCCACCCCCTCTCCGGCCGTAGGGCCGGGGAACGCGACGGCCGCCTCCGGGGATCCGGGGGCGGCCGTTCGCGTTGTTCCTGCGTTGTTCCTGCCTTGTTCCTGCGGGGTGCCGGGCGGGGGTCAGCCCAGCTGCTGCTCGATCGCGCGCAGCTTGCGCTCCAGCGAGTCCAGCTTCGGCATCGAGAGGGTGTCGTCGTCGGCCGTCAGGTCGATGGTCGAGCTGCGGTAGGACGAGGACGAGGACGACGCCGAGCTGCCGGTCGAGCCGCTCGTGGAGCCGCTCGTGGAACCGCTCGTGGCGGAGGCGTAGGACGACCCGACGGCGGCACGCGGGCGGCGGCCGGCGTCCAGGGCGGAGCGGTCCAGCGTGCTCGCCGAGAGGGACGGGGTGGGGGAGAGGTACGGGTCGTGCGCGGTCGGGGCGGTGCGGTCGCTCTCGGCGGCTAGGGCAGGCTCCGTAGCGGTCTGGCCGTCTCCGGCCGCCGTGAGCGCGGGCACCTGACGCCCGCCGCGGGCCCGGGCGAGCATGCCGCCCTGGCGGGAGATCGCCTTCAACTCGGCCCGCTCACGGCGGTCGGCGGAACGGGCGCGCACCTTGGCGTCCAGCTTCGCCTGGCGCTCCTCGCGCACCTCCTCGACCGCCTCGTCCAGGCTGCGGACGTTCTCCAGCAGCATCAGCGACCAGGCCGCGTAGGTCTCGCGCGGGGCGCGCAGCCAGCGGACGATGCGGATCTGCGGCAGCGGACGCGGCACCAGGCCCTGCTCGCGCAGCGCGGCCTTGCGGGTCTGCTTGAGCGCCCGGTCGAACAGGATCGCCGCCGAGATCGACATGCCGGAGAAGAACTGCGGGGCGCCGGCGTGGCCCAGGCCGCGCGGGGCGTGCACCCAGTTGAACCAGGCCGAGGCGATCGCGAACACCCAGACCAGCAGGCGGGAACCGAGCGCGGCGTCACCGTGGCTGGCCTCGCGGACGGCGAGCACCGAGCAGAACATCGCGGCGCCGTCCAGGCCGAACGGGACGAGGTACTCCCAACCGTTGGACAGGCCCAGGTTCTCGATGCCGAAGCCCACCAGGCCGTGGAAGGAGAGCGCGGCCGCGACGCCGGCGCAGCAGAACAGCAGGGTGTACGAGGAGATGCCGTAGATCATCTCCTTGCGGCGGCGGCGCTCCTCGCTGCGCTCCCAGGAATCGCCGGCCTCGTCGTGCTTCGTGCTCTTGAATCGCAGCGTCGCCATCAGGATGGCGATGAACAGCAGGGCTGCGCCGCCGACGACGGTCCAGACCAGCTGTATGGAGGTCAGGTTCATTGCGGGTCGGGCCTCGGGTTTCCGCAGGGGACAGGTTCACAGCGCGACACAGGTGGTCAGGTCCCGCGGGGCGGGTGCCGCCTGACGGTTCGTTCGTCGCCGCACGACGTGCCCACCGCGCCCGCGCAGGGGCGGACGGGACACCTGTGCGGCTAGACGATATCGCGTCCGAAGGGGCGGCATGTTACGGGAGGGCGGCTTCCCCGGGCCAATCGACCCACCGGTTCGGGTCGCGGGTTCGGGTTGCGGGTTCGGGTTGCGGGTTCGCGCTGCGGGTTCGCGCTGCGGGTGGGCGTCAACGGCCGGGCGGGGTAGGGAAAGGAGGAGTTCGGGTATCCGTCGGCCCGGTCGATGCCCGATCATGGACCGGCGGATCGTCCATGGACCGGCGGATCGTCAGACCGCCGCACGGAGGCAGGGGGAGAGGACTGGATGGTCTCGATCTGGGAGTACCTGCGCGGGGACAAGAGCTACACCTTCGACAACCCGGGCGGTCAGCACAAGGTCACGCTCACCAAGTCGGCGCCGCAGCACGCGATCACCGGCTCGGCCGCCACCACCGGCTACCTCTACGTCAACCTGCACTGGACCATGCGCTCGGGCGCCGTCCGGCCGAGCACCCGGGACACCCTCAAGCGGTTCTTCAGCCCGCGGATCCTCAGCCCGCTGGAGCCCGACTCGCCGGGCGGCAACGAGCAGCTGAACGTCGACCTCGACCTCGCCTGCATGTACGAACTCTCCGACGGCACCCGGGGCGTGGTGCAGCCGCTCGGTGAACTCTTCGGCGACCTGCGGGAACCGCCGTTCATCAAGCTCAGCGGCGACGACCAGTACGGGGCGCCCTCCGGCGAGACGATGTACGTCAACCTGGAGAAGAAGGACAAGTTCAAGCGGCTGCTGATCTTCGTCTACATCTACGACGGCACCCCGGCCTTCGAGCAGACCCACGCGGTGATAACGATCGTGCCGCAGACCGGGCCGCGGATCGAGATCAAGCTGGACGAACGGGCCCGGTCGGCGCGCTCCTGCGCGGTGGTGCTGATCGAGAACGCCGGGGACAACCAGCTGACCGTGCGCCGCGAGGTGCGGTACGTGAACGGGTTCCAGGCGGACATCGACCGGTTGTACGGCTTCGGGATGCAGTGGCAGCGGGGGTACAAGGGGCAGCAGCCGGGCGGGGGCGGGGACTGAGTCCCTGGCGGGGGCGTGGTGCCGCCCGGGGCCGCGGTGTCGCGCGGGGCGGCCCCGCCGGGCGTCGGGCTCGGCGGGGCGGGGTGTGGGGCGGGTCCGGGGTGCGCGGTGGTCTCGGTGGTTCCGGTGGGACGGCGCTGTGGGTCAGTGGGGCTGGAACTGCGGGCCCTGCGGGGGCAGCGCGAACTCCTCGGCGGGCGGGCCCTGGGTCGGCGCCGGTGCCGGTGCCGGGGGCTGCGGCGGGACGGGCGGCTGCTGGCCGGTGCCCGGCTGGTGCTGGGGGTAGCCGTACCCGGTGCCGGGCTGGTGCTGCGGGTAGCCGTAGCCGCCGGAGTGGGTGCCCGGCTGGGGCTGCTGCGGCGGGTACGGCTGGTGGGGCTGGGGGTAGCCGTAGCCGGTCGCGGGCTGGTGCTGGGGGTAGCCGTACCCGGTGCCGGGCTGGTGCTGCGGGTAGCCGTAGCCGCCCGACTGGGTGCCCGGCTGGTGGGCCGGGGGCTGGTGGGTCGGGGGCTGGTGGGTCGGCGGCTGGTGTGCTGGGGGCGCGGGCGGGGCCGGCGGGACGTTCGGGGGCACGGTGGGCGGGGCCACCGGCGGGGGCGGGGTGGCCGGGCCGTTCGCGGTGGCGGCCGCCGGGGCAGGGGCCGGGGTGGCCGGAGCGGCCGGGGGCTGGGCCGGAGGTTGGGTCGGGGACTGGGGGACGGCCGGGCTCAGGGTGAAGGTGCCGGGTTCGGGCCGGGCCTCGGAGCGCGGGTCGGGCAGCGGGGTGGCCCGCGGGTCGACCGCGCCGGTGGGGGTGGCGGTGGAGGCGGGAGCCGGGGTCGACCGGGCCGCGGCCGCGGCGGCGGCCTCCGCCTCGTCGTCGACCGTGATGCCGAAGTCGGTGGCCAGGCCGATCAGTCCCGAGGTGTACCCCTGGCCGATCGCCCGGAACTTCCACGAGCCGTTGCGCCGGTACAGCTCACCCGCGACCAGCGCGGACACGTTCTCGGCGTCCACGATCGCGAACTCGGCGAGCGGAACCGCGCCGTCACCCGTGGCGGCGTCGAACAGCAGCAGCCGCAGCCCCGGGACGGCGCGGAACGAGCCGCCCTCGGAGGAACCGGCCAGCACCACCCGGTCCACCTCGACCGGCAGCTTGGCCAGTTCGACCTCGACCGTGTCGATGATCTCGGCGCCGCCCGCGGTGTGCTGCTTGGGCAGGTGGCGGACCAGGCCGGAGGGGTGGCGGGGCTGGTTGTAGAAGACGAAGTCGGCGTCCGAACGGACCTTGCCGTCGGTGCCGAGCAGCAGCGCGGACGCGTCCACGTCCGGCGCACCGGGCGTGGCGCTCCAGCGCAGCACGGCGCGGACCGCCGCCGCCGGCAGTGCGATGTTGGCGCCCTTGGCCATCACGTGCGTCATAGCGGACCATCCTGCCCGTTCGCCACCCCTTCGGACAACGTGACCGGGACGGTCGGCGTGGGGGCGGACTTTGCCAAGACTTGCGTCGGATCGAGGTTTGCGGCGGGCCTTCGCTGACCGGCGAGTGGTCCGTTCGCGCCGGGCCGTTGCCCGCAGGATGATCGTTCCGGGTGGGTCGGGTGCCGGCCGGATGTTCCGGGAGTTCAGTGCCCCGACGCCGGGAACGGCCGGAAACCGTCCGTACGATGGGCCTTCGAACAGGCCCCCGGAGGCCGGTGGAGGGGAGTCCGCCGGCGGTGCGTCCAGGCGGAAACCGCGGGCCGGAGGCCGTCCGTCCGGTCGGCCAGCCCGCCGTCCAGCCCCGAGGAGAGCACCATGCGCCATTTCGGCCACCTCGCCGACGACGTCCGCGCCCGGCTGTTCCTGGAGCAGCCGCGGACGTTCACCGCGGGGAGCGAGCCCGCGGTGCTCGCCACCGCCCTCGGCGGCACCCTCTACAGCCCCGCGACCAGGCCCGCACTGGCCGCCGACATCCGCAAGCTGGCCGGGCAGGGCGTGGTGTCGATGGTGCTCTGCCTGGAGGACGCGATCGCCGACCACGAGGTGGATGCGGGCGAACGCAACCTGATCGAGCAGTTGTCGGACCTGGTCAATGATTTCACCGATTGTGCACGGGATCATCCGCTTCTCTTCATCAGGGTCCGCACCGCCGAGCAGATCCTCGACCTGGCCGAGCGGCTCGGCCCGGCCGCCGGGCTGCTGAGCGGCTTCGTCCTGCCCAAGTTCACCCCGGAGACCGGCGGCGCCTACCTGGCCGCGCTCGCCGCCGCCGAGGCCGCCACCGGGCGGCGGCTGTTCGCCATGCCCGTCCTGGAGACGCCCGAACTCGCCCACCTGGAGACCAGGCGCGAGCAGCTCTTCGGCATCGCCGGCCTGCTCGCCGAGCACCGCGACCGGGTGCTCGCCGTCCGGCTCGGTGTCACCGACCTGTGCTCCGCCTACGGGCTGCGGCGCTCACCCGACCTCACCGCCTACGACGTGGCCCTGGTCGCGGCCGTGATCGGCGACGTGGTCAATGTGCTCGGCCGGGCCGACGGCACCGGGTACACCGTGACCGGGCCGGTCTGGGAGTACTTCCCGGTGCAGGAGCGGATGTTCAAGCCGCAGCTGCGCCGCACCCCGTTCGCCGCGACGGCCGGCACCGCCCGGGCCTCCGGCGAGGAGGTCCGCCGGAGGATCATCGAGCACGACCTGGACGGGCTCATCCGCGAGGTCGAACTCGACCGCGCCAACGGCTTGTTGGGCAAGACCTGCATCCATCCCAGCCACGTCCCCGCGGTGCACGCGCTGTCCGTGGTCACGCACGAGGAGTACTGCGACGCGCGCGACATCCTGCGACAGGAGCAGGACGGCGGCGGGGTACTCCGCTCGGCGTACACGAACAAGATGAACGAGGCCCGGCCGCACCGCGCCTGGGCGGAGCGGGTGCTGCTGCGGGCGGAGGTCTTCGGGGTGGCCCGGGAGGACGTGAGCTTCGCGGAGCTCCTGTCCGCCTGCCTGTGCGGCTGACCCCGGCCCCTCGATCCGACCGTCATGACCCGACCCAGTACGACCCGACACGCGCGAACCGATCGATCAGCACCACCGAAGGCGGGACCAGCAGTGAAGAGAGCAGAGACGGCGGCGGTGGCGGCGGAGGGCGGCTGGACCGGGCGCTGGGTCGCCGAGCGGGCCGGGATCGCGCTGACCGGATCGGAGCGCCTGCCCGAACTGGTCGGCCTGGCCCTGCGGTCCGGCAACCCCAAGCGGGCCCACCTGCTGGTCTCCAGCGTGCTCGGCAAGCACGTCCCGCAGCGGCCCGCCGTGGTGCACGGCGCCGGCCTCGAACTCGGCCGCCGGGTCCGGGAGCTGCTCGGCCCCGCGGAGGCCGGCCGGGCCGTCGTGCTCGGCTACGCGGAGACCGCCACCGGCCTCGGCCACAGCGTCGCCGACGGGCTCGACGCGCCCTGCCTGCACTCCACCCGCCGCCCCGTCCCCGGGGTGCCCCCGCTCGGCGGCTTCGAGGAGGAGCACTCCCACGCCACCGGGCACCTGCTCCTCCCGGCCGACCCCGAACTCCTCTCGGGTGACGGTCCGTTGGTGCTGGTGGACGACGAGCTCTCGACCGGCCGGACCGTCCTCAACACCATCCGCGAACTGCACCGCCGCCACCCGCGCGGCCACTACGTGGTGGTCGCCCTGGTCGACCTGCGCTCCGCCGAGGACCGGCACCGGCTCGCCGCGGCCGCCGCCGAACTCGGCGCCCGGCTCGACGTGGTGGCCACCGCGAGCGGTGGCGTCGACCTGCCCGAGGACATCGTGGCCCGGGCCGAGCGGCTGATCGCCGCCGTCCCCCCGGCCGCCCCGCCGCCGGCCGTCGAGCCCGCCCCGCTGGTCCGGGTCGAGCTGGACTGGCCCGCCGGGCTGCCGGACGGTGGACGGCACGGCTTCACGGCGCACGACCGTGAGCGGCTGGACGCCGTACTGCCCGCTCTGGCCGGGCAGTTGGCGCAGGCGCTGGGTGCCGGCGCCGGGCCGGCGGACGGTGCGGCGGTGGGTGCCGGCGCGGCGGTCGGTACGGGTGCGGCGGTGGACGGTGCCGAGCAGCAGCGGGTCCTGGTGCTCGGCTTCGAGGAGCTGATGTACGCGCCGCTGCGGCTCGCCGAGGCGCTCGCCCAGCGGTTCGGCGGCGACCGCATCCGCTACTCCACCACCACCCGCTCGCCCGTCCTCGCCGTGGACGACCCCGGCTACGCCATCCGCACCCGGCTGGTCTTCCCGGCCCACGACGACCCGCAGGACGGCGGCTCGCGCGAGCGCTACGTCTACAACGTCGCCCCCGGTGCGGACGGGGCCCGCCGCTTCGACGCCGTGGTGCTGGTGGTGGACGACGTAGCCGATACCCCGGCCCTGCACCAGGGGGAGTACGCGCTGCTGCGCCAGCTGCGGCAGGTGACCGACCGGGTGGTCCTCGCGGTACTCCCCTCGTACCGCCCGGTGCTGCCTGCCGCGCCGTCCTCCCCGCCGTCCTCCGCGCCGTCCTCCCCGCTGCCGGCTGCGCTGCCGACTCCGCTGTACGGGCCGGAGTTCTCCTCCTACCGTCCGGAGGAGGTCGCCTGGCTGCTCAAGGACCTCTCCGACGTCCCGCTGGAGGCCCCCACCGAGGAGCGGGAGGAGGCCGTCCAGTACGGCGGCGCCCACTACGCCGAGTCGCTGCCGGTCGAGTACTGCCCCAGCCCCGAGTACCAGGAGCTGTTCCACCAGGCGCTGCGCGGTTCGGCCCGCCGGATGGCGCTCGCCGTCGGCACCGTCGCCGAGACCCTGCTGCGCGAGCGGGGGCCCGGCCTGGTGCTCGCCTCGCTGGCCCGGGCCGGCACGCCGGTCGGCATCCTGGTCCGCCGCTGGCTGGCCTTCGCCCACGGCCTGTCCGTGCCGCACTACGCGGTGTCCATCGTCCGCGGCCGCGGCATCGACCAGGTCGCGCTGCGCTATCTGGCGGCCCACCACCGGGCGTCCGACGTAGTCTTCGTGGACGGCTGGACCGGGAAGGGCGCGATCACCCGCGAACTCACCGACGCGTTGGCCGGCACCGGCTTCGACCCGGACCTCGCGGTGCTCGCCGACCCGGGCCGCTGCGTCCGGACGTACGGCACCCGGGAGGACTTCCTGATCCCCTCCGCCTGCCTCAACTCCACGGTGTCCGGGCTGGTCTCGCGCACCGTACTGCGGGCCGGACTGATCGGCCCCGGAGACTTCCACGGCGCCAAGCACTACGCCGACCTCGCGGGCGGGGACGTCTCGGAGGCCTTCCTGACCGCAGTGGCCGACCACTTCGGGGAGGTCCGCGCCCTCGCGGTCGAGGCGGCCGGACGGCTCGCCGCCGACCCGGACCGCACGCCCGACTGGGCCGGCTGGGCCGCCGTCGAGCGGATCAGCGCCGAGTACGGCATCGACAACATCAACCTGGTGAAGCCCGGCGTCGGCGAGACCACCCGGGTGCTGCTGCGCCGGGTGCCCTGGCGGGTGCTGGCCCGGCGCGGCGCGGGCACCGACCTCGACCACGTACGGCTGCTCGCCGCCCAACGCGGCGTCCCGGTCGAGGAGGTGGACGGGCTGCCGTACAGCTGCGTGGGCCTCATCCACCCCCGCTACAGTCGGGGCGCGACGGGGGAGAGCGGACGGGCCGTGACGGGGAGGGAGTCCTGATGGGTGCCGTGGACGGTACGGGTGGCAGCGCGGGTGGCGGTGCGGGCAGTGCAGGTGGTCCGGGCGGAGCGGGTGGTCCGGGCGGTGACGAGGGTGGCGTGCTGGTGGCCAGCGACCTCGACCGTACGCTCATCTACTCCGAGCGGGCCCTGGCCCTGGCCGGCCCCGACCGGCTCGCGCCGCGGCTGCTCTGCGTCGAGGTGCTGGACGGCCGCCCGCTGTCCTTCCTGACCGAACGGGCCGCCGCCCTGCTGGTCGAACTGGGCCGCCGGGCCCGCTTCGTACCCGCCACCACCCGGACCGTCGAACAGTACCGACGGGTCAACCTGCCCGGACCGACGCCCACGTACGCGATCTGCGCGAACGGCGGGCAGCTGCTGGTGGACGGCGAGCCGGACCGCGACTGGCGCCGCGAGATCACCGCGCGGATCGCCGCCGGCGCCGCCCCGCTGGACGAGGTGGTGCGCCAACTCGCCCTGAGCGCCGACCCGGAGTGGACGCGCAAACGGCGGGTCGCCGACGAGCAGTTCGCCTACCTGGTCGTCGAACGCGACCGGCTGCCCGACGGCTGGCTGCCCGAACTCACCGGCTGGTGCGCCGAACGCGGCTGGCGGGTCTCACTACAGGGCCGCAAGGTGTACGCCGTGCCGCAGCCGCTCACCAAGAGCGCCGCGCTCGCCGAGGCCGTCCGCCGCAGCGGCGCGCACACCGTCCTGGCGGCCGGCGACTCCCTGCTGGACGCCGACCTGCTGCTCGCCGCCGACGCCGGGTGGCGGCCCGGGCACGGCGAACTGGCCGACGGCGGATGGACGGCCCCCGGCGTCACCGCCCTGGCGGAGGTGGGGGTGGCGGCGGGGGAGGAGATCGTCCGCCGGTTCCTGGCGGCGGCCACCGCGGCCACCGCCTCGGTCATGCCCGCCGACCCCGTCGTCGCCGGTTAGCCGTCGGTCGCCACCGGTCCTCCTCGGTCAGCCGCAGCACCCGCCGCCGCAGCAGCCGCCCCCGCCCCCGCTCGGGGCCTGCTGCGGCGCGCCGCCCGCCGCGCCGGTGACGGCGACGGTGGACAGCAACTTCACGGTGTCCGGGTGGCCCTGCGGGCAGACGGCGGGGTCGTTGGCCTGCGCCATCGCGCGGCGGAGCTCGAAGGTGGCGCCGCAGGAGCGGCAGCGGAAGTCGTAGCGTGGCATACCGGCAGGGTACCGACCGCGCTCAGCGCTGCGGGCCAAGATCCCCGCGGATCATGCCGATCACCCGCGCCGCCGTCTCGCGCACCGCCGCCAGCTCGGTCAGGAAGTGCCAGTAGTCGGGGTGCCGGCCCGAGGCCTGGAGGGTCTCCAGCGCCCGGTCCAGTCGGGCCACCGCCTCGTCCAGCGGGCCGGCGTGCCGCGGGTCCGGCGCGGTGCGGCCCGCCATCGCCAGCCGCTGGGCGTCCCGGACGGCGAAGCGGGCGCGCTCCACCTCCCGGTTCGGGTCGTGCTGCACCTCGTTCAGCTGCCGCAGCCGGTCGTTCACGGCCTGCACCGAGCCGTCCGCGGTCTCCAGCAGCGCGCGGACCGTACCGATCGCGGCCGTGGCGTCCGCCCACCGCTGCTCGTCCCGGGCCCGGGCGGCCTCGGCGAGCTTGCGCCCGGCGGCCCGGCCCGCCTCGGCGACCTGCTCGGGCACCCGCTGGAGGTCCTGCCAGCAGGCCGTGCTGAACCGGCGGCGCAGCTCGCTCAGCGCCGGATCGACCGTCTCCGCCTTGGTCTCCAGCGCCTGGATCCGGGTCCGCAGGCTGGACACCCGGCGGTCCAGCTCCCGGGCCCGCTCGGGCAGCTGGGCGGCATCGGCGGTGATCGCCTCCGCCCGCCGCCGCACCTCCTCGGCCCGCTGCAGCGTGGCCGCCACGCCGTGCCGCGCCGCCCCCTCGTTCAGCCGCCCCAACTCCGGCGCCAGCTCGGCCAGCCGGGCCGCCAGGTCGTCCGCCCGCAGCCCGGCGCCGCGCACCTCGTCCAGCGTGGTGGTCGCCCGCAGCAGCGCGTGCTTGGCCTGCTCCACGGCCGGTGTGACCCGCATCAGCTGCTGCTCGGCGTGGAGCAGGGTCGGCTGGAGGCGGCGCAGGAAGTCGGTCAGCTCGGCGCGGGCCGAGCGGAGCTGGCCCTGCACGTCCACCAGCAGCCGCCGGGCCTGGGCCACCGAACCGGCGTCCAGGTCCTCCCGGTCCAGGTCATGGGCGTCGAGCGCGGCCAGGTAGTTCACCGTGACCTGCTCGACCCGGCCGGAGATCGCCGGCAGCTCGGCCAGCACCCGCTGCGCCGCCACACCCTCCTCGACCGCCCGGACGGTCTCCACCGCCAACCGGAGCTCGCGCTGCGTCTCGTCCAGCTCGTAGAACGCCTCCTGCGCCGCGGCCCGCGCCTCCCGCGCCTCCGCCCGCACACCGTCCCCGGCACCCCGCCGCCCCCACCAGCCGCCACTGCCCGCCGACGCCAGCCCGACCGCCCCCAACGCACCCGCCAGCACCACCGGCAACACCAGCGCGTCGCCCAGCGCACTCCCCGCCCGACGCCGCCCCCGCCGCCCGCTCCCGCCGGCCACCGCCACTGCGCGCTCCCTCTCCGACCCGCTGATCCGCGCCCATTCTCCCCGATCCCCCCGCACCACGGGCAGCCCCCTCCCACCACCCCACCCCGCCCGCACCACACCACCCCGCCGGACCAGGTACCCTAGGCACTCGTCGTACGCCCGAAGGGCCACGACCGGGGGCGCGTAGCTCAGTGGTAGAGCGCTGCTCTTACAAAGCAGATGTCGGCGGTTCGAAACCGTCCGCGCCCACCAGCAGGAAGGGCCAGTTCGGCGGCAGAATCCTCCCGAACTGGCCCTTGAACGTTTCCGGGGTCCTACCCCTCCCTTGCCACCCGCGTGCCAGAAGCCTCCGGCTTGCCGAGCGCCTGGCGGACGGCTTCGCCCATCCGGTCGGCAATGGCGCGGTCGCGGTCGCTGGTCATGTGCTGGTAGATCAGCGCGGCGCGGGTGCTGCTGTGACCCATCCTGGTCATGAGTTCCCGGGTGCTGGCTCCGTTCTGCGAGGCGAGGGTGTTCCCGGTGTGGCGGAGGTCGTGGAAGTGGGCGTCCTCGCTCACCCCGGCGGCGGTGCGGGCCTTGATCCAGTCGTCCCGGAAGTTGCTCCGGCGGAGCTTGCCGCCGCGGGGACCGATGAACAGGTGCCCGTCCGGGCCGGGGCCGGCGTACCGGTCAAGGGCGCGCGCCCTGCGCGCGCCGCTGCCCCGCCCCGGCCGGCCGACGCCGGGCGTGCGGGCTGGCGCCCGGTCCCGGCGCGACCGTCCGGACAGGGGCAGCAGGGTGGCTGGGGCGGGCGGCTCCGCGGTTTTACCCACCTCCCCGGCCAGGGACCCACGTCGAGCAAGACCGGGGGGCCACTCGGCCAAACTGCGGTCAGGCCCAAAAGCCCTGACCGAGTCGCAACAGCTTACGGCCCCCCGATCATGCTCGACCCCAGCCCGGACAGGACACCGGCCAAAACCGCTCCGCCGCCCGCTGCGTATCGACTGCCCATTTCCGTGGCAGAGCTTGATTTTTTAGAGACTAGGGGGTACTGGCAGGTCCTTCATTGTGTCGGCGAAAGCCTATCCTGCGCCTTTGAAGCGGAAGTCTTCGGTGTGCAATCGATTACGAACCAGCCGATCGGTGGTAGTGTCGGATCAGATACGATGACATCGGCCAGAATGTCTTCCACATCCTCCCTCTTGCGATGATGGCACATGACGATATATGTGCCACGATCGGCTCCTGCCGAGGCCATGTAGTTTGGCAGTTGAATTGCCATGCCATGCTTGATTTCCTCGCGCCTATCATCCTTTTTAAACTCAACAATATTTGTTGAGTCATTTAGCCGAAGGGTGAAATCTGTCGGCCCCGATCCGTGATCTGTGTTGGGGTGAACCTGAATCCCAAGGGCGCCGAATGGTAGCTGGGAGAAGAGCCTAAACATTCCCTGGTGCTGGCGCTCGTGAAGGGGCTTTCCGTCGCTCCCATATAGAAGCTTCCAGGCCCCTTGCTTAGTGACAGCAGTCGAGAATTGGTTGACCGTATCCGTGATGGCCGCACGAAGCACCTGTCCGTCGGAGGATTCCCCAAACTGCAAGCGGAGAAGGCTTGAGGACCACGGTTTGCCTTCCGCCATTCTCGACAGGTCGGCTACCGAGCCCCGGGGCAGCCTGCCGCCCAGACTGGCCATTGGATCGCGGTAGCCAGCGGCGACTAGGTCAAATTTAGAGGCTGTGGTGAGTCGACCGATAACAAGTGAAACATCGTCAACTCCGCTCATATTGACAGAGGCGGAGCTTGTGATGTTGCATTCTGTTCGAGTGACCCCTGTCACGACTGCGCCATCGAAGGATGTGATCCGTGCTTCGCGCAGGTCGCCATCTAGCGGACTATAGTGGGTCTCACCTGAATGGATGAACCAGTCTCCCGGGGATAGTGGGGTCTCGGAAATCTCAGGCAGGCCGATGGCGCGAATATAGTCGGCCATCAGGAAGCCCACCAGAGCAGATCGGCGAAGCCCCTTCAGGTCATCATTCTCGGCAACTGCCCAGATCTGTCGAAACACTTCTCGGCTTACAGGTTCAAGAATTCTCTGCACGACATTTGGTCTTGCGTAATAGGCCTGGAAGGAAAGGTTTGGGTCGTCCTTCGCTGGTACATCTTTCCAGGCCATTGTTTCCCCAGTCGTTCGCCTTGCCCTGTCGGTCAGACTGTAGTGGCGGCGGGTGCTCGCGGGGGCCGTATCCAGTAAGCGGTCCTTTAGAGACTTGTTGGTGGCCTACGGATGGGCTGCTCCGTCAGCTCTTCCGCTCTGTGGGCACGCTGGGGGTGGCGGTTGCCGATGGTGCCATCAGCAGCCTGCTCGGCGTGCCACAGGCGTGCCAGAACGGGCGGTACGTGGCGGTCGGTCACGGGTGCCGGCGGTGCGATGGGTGGGGAACAGGCAGGTCAGGTGCGGCGCAGGTCGGGGCGGGGGCGGACGCCAAGCCTTACAAAGCAGATGTCGGCGGTTCGAAACCGTCCGCGCCCACCCCGTGAACAGCTGAAACGCGCACTGCGGCCCAGGTCAGGAGCATGATTCCGACCTGGGCCGCAGTCGTTCCGGCAGACTGACAGCAGTCTTGGACGGTTTCGATGCGCGAGTCCGACGCCTGAATCTCTCCTAAACGATCTCGGGGAGTCGGGGCCCGCTGCCGGCTCGGGCAGGGAGGCGCTCCCGGTCGGTGGTGCGAGGTGAGGGGCTCCACCTCGGGGTGGACGGGGGTGGAGCGGGGGTGGCTCCACCCGGGGGTGGTGGTGGGGTGGTGGGGTGGGGCGGAGGCTTGCGGGATGGGAGCTCTGCAGTCGGTATTGGGTGTGGTGACCGGGACGTGCGTGGCGATCTTCTGCGTGGCCTGGGTCGCGGGTGTCGTCTACTTCGCTGTGGTGGGGAGGTCCGGGTTCCGGGGGTGGTTGGGCGGGTTGCGCCGTTCGCTGTTGCGGCGGGTCCTGTTGGGCGTCGGGGTGTACGTGGTGCTGGCGGTGGTGGACCGGACTCAGGGGTTCTGGCGGGAGTTGAGGTTCTGGCAGCCGGAACTCGCTGTGCTGGGTGGGGTGTTGGTGGTGGCGTCGACGGCTTTCCTGCTGTGGGCCCGGTGGGTGCTGGGCACGATGTGGGCGAGTGTGCCGGCCGTTCAGGAGCGGCACGAGCTGCGGACCGACGGGCCGTACGGGCTGGTGCGGCACCCGATCTACACCGGGCTGCTCGGGCTGGTCGGCGGGGGCATGCTGGCCTGCGGCTTCGGGGTGTGGGTCGCCTATCTGCTGGTCGTCGTCCCGTGGTTGCTGCTGAGGGTGCGGGCCGAGGACGGGATGATGGCCGGCCTGTTCGGGGCGGAGTACGAGGGATACCGGGCCCGGGTGCCGGCGCTGGTTCCGCGGGGGTGGCACCGCCCGGGTCCGTCCGGGAGTTGAGGGCGTCCCCGGGGCGCCGGGGCGGGGGCCTGCTGTGGTAGGAGAAACGGGTGACTACCAAGGCTTTTGATGCGGTGCTGTGTGATGTGGACGGTGTGATCCGGTTCTTCGACGGGGCCGGGGTGGCCGCGCTGGAGCGGGCTGCCGGGGTGGAGGAGGGGAGCACGGCGGCGGTCGGGTTCGCGCCGGTGAACGACCTGCCCTTGTTGTTGGGGCGGATCGGCCGGGCGGAGTGGGTGGACTCGATCGCGCGCGGGTTGGCCGGCCGGGTGTCGGAGGAGGCGGCCCGGGGCCTGGCGGAGGCGTTCGCGCACTCGCCGTTCTGGGCGGACGAGGTCGTGGTGGAACTGCTGCGGCGGGTGCGGGAGCACTGTCGGGTGGTGCTGGTGACCAATGCGACGGTGTGGCTGGACGAGGACCTGGCGTTCCTGGGGCTGACGGACCTGGCGGACGAGGTGGTGAACAGCTCCCGGGTGGGCAGCGCGAAGCCGGACCGCCGGATCTACGAGATCGCCGCCGGGCGGGCCGGGGCGAGGCCGGAGCGGTGCCTGTTCGTCGACGACCGGCAGGAGAACGTGGACGCGGCGGTGGCACTGGGGATGACCGGGGTGCTCTACCGGGGCCCGGAGGACCTGCGGCGGGCGCTGGCACCGCTCCTGGGGTGACTGGTGACGGGTGATGGGGACGGGTGACCGGTGGCGGGGCCGCAGGGGCCGGGCGAGGATCGGGGGGGACCGTACGGACCCCTGAGGGCGGTGGGCGCGGATGGCGGAGCGGACGGGGGAGGCGGGGGAGACCCGGGCGGAGCTGTCGGCGCGGTTGAACTGGTTGCGGGCCGCCGTGCTGGGCGCCAACGACGGCGTGGTCTCGACGGCCGGGATCGTGACCGGTGTGGCGGGCGCGGCCGGGTCCCGCGCCGCGCTGCTGGCGGCGGGGGTGGCCGGGCTGCTGGCGGGGGCGATGTCGATGGCGGCCGGCGAGTACGTCTCGGTCAGCACCCAACGGGACACCGAGCGGGCCGCGTTGGCGAAGGAGCGGCGCGAGCTGGCGGAGGACCCGGAGGGGGAGCTCGACGAACTGACCGACTACTACCGGGACAGCGGGCTGGCCGACGGGCTGGCCCGGGAGGTGGCCACGGCGCTGACCGAGCGGGACGCGCTGGCGGCCCACGCGCAGACCGAACTCGGCATCGATCCGGAGGCGTTGACCAATCCCTGGGAGGCGGCGCTGGCGAGTGCGGCCGCGTTCACGCTGGGTGCGCTGGTGCCGCTGCTGGCGGTGCTGCTGCCGCCGGAGTCCTGGCGGCTGGGGGTGACGGTGGCCGCGGTGGTGCTGGCGCTGACGGCCTCGGGCTGGACGAGTGCCCGGCTCGGCGGGGCGGGGGCGGGGCGGGCGGTGGCGCGCAACGTGGCGGGCGGGCTGCTGGCGATGGCGGTGACGTACAGCGGCGGGGTGCTGCTGGACCACGTCACCGGCTGAGGCGCCCGTCGGTTGCCCCGCCCGTCGGCCGTCCCGCCCGTCGGCTGCCGCGCTCGACGGGCAGGCTCCGGCGGCCTGTGTTTGTGTGGCTGCAAACCGCTTGGGAGAGGTGAACCATCGTGACCATGCCCCCGTTCGGATCGAACGACCCGTTCTCCGACCTGCTCAGCCGGTTCTTCGGGATGAGTCCGCTGGCCTCCCCGCCCGCCGTGCAGCGGGTGCCGATCGGGCGGCTGCTCAGCGAGTCCTCCCAGGAGCTGCTGGGGCTCGCCGCGCAGCGTGCGGCCGAGGACGGCAGCAGCGACCTGGACACCGCGCACCTCGCCTGGGCGGCCACCCGGGTGGAGCCGTCCCGGCGGATGCTGGAGCGTGCGGGCATCGACCCGGACCGGCTCTCCGGGGACCTGGAGCACGTGCTGCCCTCCGGCAACTCGGAGGCGCTGGACGGGCGGCCCGCCCTGACCCCGTCGGCCAAGCGCGCGCTGCTCGCCGCGCACGCCCGTTCGCAGGCGGTCGGCGCCTCGTACATCGGCCCGGAGCACATCCTCGGTGCGCTGCTGGAGCAGGAGCGGTCCGGTGCGGGGACGGCGCTGCGCAACGCGGCGCCCTCGCAGGAGGCGTTGAAGTCGGTGCTGGACGGGCGCGGCACGGGCGGCGAGCGCAGCAGCACGGGCGGGCACCCGAGCGACACCCCGACCCTGGACGAGTACGGGCAGGACCTCACCGAGGCGGCGCGCGGGGGCCGGTTGGACCCGGTGGTCGGGCGGGCCGAGGAGATCGAGCAGACCGTGGAGATCCTCTCCCGGCGGACGAAGAACAATCCGGTGCTGATCGGGGAGCCGGGCGTCGGCAAGACCGCGATCGTCGAGGGCCTGGCCCAGCGGATCGTCTCCGGGGACGTCCCGCAGAGCCTGCGGGACAAGCGGGTGGTCACCCTGGACCTGACCGCGCTGGTGGCCGGCTCCAAGTACCGGGGCGAGTTCGAGGAACGGCTGAAGAAGGTGATCGACGAGGTCACGGCGGCCGAGAAGAGCGTGATCCTCTTCCTGGACGAGCTGCACACCGTGGTCGGCGCGGGCGGTGGCGGCGAGGGGTCGATGGACGCCGGCAACATCCTCAAACCGGCCCTGGCGCGCGGGGAGTTGAGCGTGGTCGGCGCGACCACGCTGGACGAGTACCGCAAGCACGTGGAGAAGGACGCCGCGCTGGAGCGCCGCTTCCAGCCGGTGCTGGTGCCGGAGCCGAGCGTCGAGGAGACGATCGAGATCCTCCGGGGGCTGCGCGACGCGTACGAGGCGCACCACCAGGTGCGGTTCACCGACGAGGCGCTGGACGCGTCGGCGACCCTCTCCGACCGGTACGTCAGCGACCGCTTCCTGCCCGACAAGGCGATCGACCTGCTGGACCAGGCCGGCGCCCGGGTGCGGCTGCGCAGCCTGAGCGGCTCCACCGAGTCGACCTCGGTGCAGGACCGGATCACCAAGTTGAAGCGGGAGCTGGACGAGGCGGTCGCGGACGAGGAGTTCGTCCGGGCCGCCAACCTCAAGTCCGAGCTGCGGCGCACCGAGGACGAGCTGGCGGCGATCGCCGAGTCCCGCGAGGAGGTCGTCGACGTGACCGCCGACGACATCGCGCAGGTGCTCTCCTCCCGCACCGGCATCCCGGTCGCGGAGCTGAACGCGACCGAGCGGGAGCGGCTGCTCAGGCTGGAGGACCACCTGCACGAGAAGGTGATCGGCCAGGACGAGGCGGTCACCGCCGTCGCCCAGGCGGTGCGCCGCGGCCGCGCCGGAATGGGCGACCCGGACCGGCCGACGGGATCCTTCCTCTTCCTCGGGCCGACCGGTGTCGGCAAGACCGAGCTGGCCAAGGCCCTGGCGGCGCTGCTGTTCGGCGACCCGGACCGGATGATCCGCTTCGACATGAGCGAGTTCCAGGAGAAGCACACCGTCTCCCGGCTGGTCGGCTCCCCGCCCGGGTACGTCGGCTACGAGGAGGCCGGGCAGCTGACCGAGGCGGTCCGCCGCAAGCCGTACAGCGTGCTGCTCTTCGACGAGGTGGAGAAGGCGCACCCGGACGTCTTCAACCTGCTGCTCCAGGTGCTGGACGACGGGCGGCTCACCGACTCCCAGGGGCGTACGGTCGACTTCCGCAACACCGTGGTGATCATGACCAGCAACATCGGCTCGCAGCGGATCCTGGACCACTCGGGCAACGTGGACGAGATCAGGGACGACCTGATGCGGGACCTGCGCCGGCAGTTCCGGCCGGAGTTCCTCAACCGGATCGACGAGGTGATCGTCTTCCACGCGCTCACCCGGAAGGACCTGCTGTCGGTGGTCGACCTGCTGCTGGAGCGCAGCCGGCGGCGGCTGCGGGCCCAGGACGTGCGGCTGGAGGTCACCGAGGCGGCCAAGGAGTACCTGGTCAACCGCGGCTACCAGCCGGAGTTCGGGGCCCGGCCGCTGCGCCGGACGATCCAGTCGGAGCTGGACAACCGGATCTCCAACCTGCTGCTGGACGGGACGGTGCGGGAGGGGGACACGCTGATCGCGGACGTCGGAGACGGGGAGCTGACGGTGACGCTGGCGCGGCCGGAGGCGTCGGCGGCCGTCGCGGAGGCGTCGGCGGGGGCGCAGCCGGAGGAGTAGCCGGGGGCGCCAGCAGGGGGAGTAGGGGGAGGCGCGGGCGGAGGGGTAGGCGCAGGGTGCGGGCGGCCGGGGCAGGGAGCTGACCGGTTCGGGCGTACTCCAGCGGGAGTACGCCCGAACGCCACCGGTGGAGGACGCGCCGGGGCCGGGCGCGGGTCTAGCCTTCCGGGCATGATGCCGCCCACGTCCCCACCGCCGGAGCAGGGGCCGCCCTCCCCGGAGGCGCCGCCCGAACCGTGGCGCCCGCCGTGGGCGCGGGGGGCCCGCTCGGGCCTGCCGGTGCGGCTGGCGGCGGCGGCCGCCGTGGTGCAGGTGGTCGGGTCGGGGTTCGCCGCCCGCCACCAGGACGGCCGGGCCCCGCTGGACGCCGTCGGCTACCTGCTGTTGCTGCTCGGCCCGGCGCTGCTGGCGGTGTTCGGCCGCCGTCCGGTCGCCGCGGTGGCGGGGACGTCGGTGGTCACCGCCGGGTACCTGGCCGCCGGGTACCCGTACGGCCCGGTGTTCGTGAGCTGGGTGATCGCCTGCTGCTTCGCGATCGGCTACGGACACCGCCGGGCGGCCTGGACGGGGGTCGCCGGGGTGTACCTGGTGCACGTCCTGATGTCCTTCGTCCTGCCGGACGACTGGCAGCGCGCCGCCAAGCCCCGGTTCGTCTGGCAGGTCGAACTCGGCCTGCTGGCCTGGCTGCTGCTGATGCTGGCGGTCGCCGAGCTGATCCGCTTCCGGCGCGAGCGGATCGCCGCCCACCGGGCCTACCGGCAGCAACTGGAGCAGCGCCGGGCCAACGAGGAACGGCTCAGGATGGCAAGGGAGTTGCACGACATCCTGGCGCACAGCCTGTCCCTGATCAACATCCAGGCCGGGGTCGCGCTGGCGCTGCTGGACCGGCGGCCGGAGGAGGCCCGCACGGCGCTGGTCACCATCAAGTCGACCAGCAAGGAGGCGCTCGGCGAGGTCCGCCAGGTGCTCGCCACGCTGCGCGGGCCCGACGCCGCGCCGCGTGGGCCGGCCCCCGGGCTGGGGCGGCTGGACGAACTCACCGAGCAGGCCGACCGGGTGGGGCTGGCGGTCGAGGTGCTCGAGGACGGCGTCCGCCGCCCGCTGTCCGCCACCGCCGACCTGACCGCCTTCCGGATCGTCCAGGAGGCGCTGACCAACGTGATCCGGCACTCGGTGGCCCGGGAGGCGGTCGTGGTGCTGGACTGGCGGGACACCGCCGTCCTGGTGGTCCGGGTCGAGGACCCGGGGCCCGCGGTGGTCGCGGACGCCGGCGGGTCGGGCAGCGGGCTGGTCGGGATGCGGGAACGCGCCTCCGCGTTCGGTGGCACCATCACGGCGGGGCCGCTGCCCGGCGGCGGCTTCCGGGTCCGGGCGGAGCTGCCGACACCGAAGGCGGAGAGCGATTGATTCGGGTACTGCTGGCGGATGACCAACTGCTGGTCCGGGCGGGCTTCCGGGCCCTGCTGGACCTCCAGGACGACCTCACCGTGGTCGGCGAGGCGGACGACGGCGAGGCGGCGCTGCGGCTCGCCCGCGAACTGCTGCCCGACGTCGTGCTGATGGACGTCCGGATGCCCCGGATGGACGGGCTGGAGGCCACCCGGAGGATCGCCGGGGATCCGGCGCTGTCCTCCGTACGGGTGGTCGTGCTGACCACCTTCGAGCTGGACGAGTACGTCTTCGAGGCGCTGCGCTCGGGGGCGTCGGGCTTCCTGGTCAAGGACACCGAACCGGCCGACCTGCTGCGGGCGATCCGGGTCGCGGTGGCCGGGGACGCGCTGCTCTCGCCGGGTGTGACCAGGCGGTTGATCGGCGAGTTCGCGGCCCGCTCCAAGGGGCCGGAGACGGCTCCGGAGGGGCTCTCGGACGTCTCGGCGCTGACCGAGCGGGAGCGCGAGGTACTGGCGCTGGTCGGGATGGGGCTGTCCAACGAGGAGATCGCCCGGCGGCTGGTGGTCAGCCCGCTGACGGCGAAGACGCACGTCAGCCGGGCGATGGTGAAGCTCGGGGCGCGAGACCGGGCGCAACTGGTGGTGCTGGCCTACGAGTCGGGGCTGGTGCGGCCGGGCTGGCTGGGCTGAGGCGCCGCGGCCGGCGGGGCGGGCGGGGCGGGGCCTCGGGCGCGCCTCCGTGCGCCGGGCCTCGGGCGCACCTTCGTACGCCGAACCCCGGGCCCGCTTCCGTACGGCTACTTCCGGCCCGGCGTGGCGCGGGGCATCCGTACTCTCCCGGGAGTACCCCAACTGCCGCTGCTGGTAGGACGCGTGATGAGACCCCTCGGCGGGACGCTCAAGGCACCTCGGGAAGACCCGGGGCCGTGGAGCCGACCGAGGAGATGAACCGTGATGACCACACAGCTGGCGGAGCAACTGGCGGACTGGCACGGGCCGGGCCCCTGGATCCTGCTGGTACCCCTGGTCTGGATCGCCGTGGTGGTCCTGGTGATCACCCTGCTGCGCCGGACGGTCTGGCGGCGGCGCGGCGCCTGCGGGTTCGGGGCCGGCGCCCCGGGTGGCGCGGAGCACCCGCTCGCCGTCCTGGGCCGCCGCTACGCCGAGGGCGACATCGACGCCGAGGAGTACCGCGCCAAGCGGGCGGTGCTCACCGAGCCGACGCGGGACGTCCCCCGGGGCGGTGGCGCCGCGTGACCACCCTCGACGTCGTACGCGGCACCGCCGCCCGGGTCGCCGACGCCGTGAAGGTCTACGGCGTCGGCGGCACCGAGGTCCGGGCGCTGGACCACGTGACGGTGGAGTTCCCGGCCGGGCGGTTCACCGCGATCATGGGGCCGTCCGGTTCGGGCAAGTCCACCCTGATGCACTGCGCGGCCGGACTGGACACCCTCACCGCCGGCAGCGCCTGGATCGGCGACACCGAACTCGGCCCACTGAACGACCGGCGGCTCACCCTGCTGCGCCGGGAGCGGATCGGCTTCGTGTTCCAGGCCTTCAACCTGGTGCCCACGCTCACCGTCCGGGAGAACATCACCCTCCCGCTGGACCTCGCCGGAGCCGCCCCCGACCAGGCCTGGCTGGACACCCTGATCGGGGTGGTCGGCCTCGGCGACCGGCTGCGGCACCGCCCGAGCGAGCTCTCCGGCGGCCAGCAGCAGCGGGTCGCGGTGGCCCGGGCGCTCGCCGGGCGGCCGCAGGTGGTCTTCGCCGACGAGCCGACCGGCAACCTCGACTCCCGCACCGGCGGCGAGGTGCTCGGCCTGCTGCGCCGCGCGGTCGACGAGATGGGGCAGGCCGTCGTCATGGTCACCCACGACCCGACGGCGGCCGGCCACGCCGACGAGGCGCTGTTCCTCGCCGACGGGCGGCTGGTGGACCGGATGGCGCGGCCGAGCGCCGACCGGGTGCTCGACCGGATGAAGGCCTTCGAACGGGGGCGGTCATGACCGCGGCCGACGCCACCCTCCGGCTCAGCCTGCGCTCGCTGCGCGCCCACAAGCGCCGGCTGGCCGGCACCCTGCTGTCCATCCTGCTCGGCGTCGCCTTCCTGACCGGCACGATGGTGCTCGGCGACACCCTGCGGGCCAACTTCGACACCCTGTTCGCCGATGCCAACGCGGGCACCGACGCGGTGGTCCGCAGCGCCGACGTCCTGGACTCCCCGGCTGCGCCCGGCGGGGTGCGGGCCCCGGTCGACGCCGCGCTCGCCGACCGGCTGCGCGCGCTGCCCGGTGTGGCGGCCGCCGAGCCGTCCGTCCAGGGCGCGGGCCAACTCATCGGCAGCGACGGCAAACCGGTCGGCGGCCAGGGCCCGCCCACCCTGGCGGGGAACTGGCTCACCGACGCCCGGCTGAACCCCTACCGGCTGGCCGAGGGCCGGGCACCGGCCGCGCCGGGCGAGGTCGTGGTCAACCGGGGCGCGGCCAAGGCGGGCGGGCTGCACCTCGGCTCGACCACCGTGCTGCGCACCCCCGATCCGGTGCCCGTCACCGTCGTCGGCATCGCCACCTTCGGGGCGAGCGCGGACGGCATGGGGCCGAGCACCTTCACCGCGATGACCTTCGCCGACGCCGAGCAGCACCTCACGCCCAAGGGTTCGGGGCAGGCCAGCTCGATCCAGGTCCGGGCGGCGGGCGGGGTGTCCCAGCGGGAGCTGGTCGACCGGATCGGCCCGCACCTGCCCGCCGGCGTCCAGGCGGTCACCGGCGCCGCGGCCACCCAGGAGAGCACCCAGCAGGTGTCCGGGCGCTTCCTCAGCCTGTTCACCACGCTGCTGCTGGTGTTCGCCGGGATCGCCCTCCTGGTGGCGACGTTCACCATCCACAACACCTTCGCCATCGTGGTCGCCCAGCGGACCAGGGAGAACGCGCTGCTGCGGGCACTCGGCGCGGCGCGCGGCCAGGTGCTCGGGGCGACGCTCGCGGAGGCGTCCCTGGTCGGCCTGCTGGCCTCGTTCGGCGGGCTGCTCGGCGGGATCGGGGTCGCGGCCGGCCTCAAGGCGCTGTTCTCGGTGCTCGGCTTCGCCCTGCCGACCGGCGGCATGGTGATCAGCACCGCCGCCGTGGTGCTGCCGCTGCTGGTCGGCACGCTGGTGGCGGTCGGTTCGGCGCTGCTGCCGGCCGTCCGGGCCGGCCGGACGGCGCCGCTGGCGGCCCTGCGGGAGACGGCGGTCGACGGGGCGGCCCGGGGCCGGGCGGGGCTCGTCCGGGTGGTGCTCGGGGGCATGCTGCTGGCGGGCGGCGTACCGGTCGCCGTCCTCGGTGCCACCGACGGCCCGTCGGTCCTGCTGACGGCGGGTGGGGCGCTGGCGGTGCTGGCTGGCACGGTGGTGCTCGGGCCGGTCGCCGCGGCCGTCGCGGTCCGGACACTGGGCGCACCGCTGCCCGGGCTGCGCGGGGTCTCCGGACTGCTGGCCCGGCGCAACGCGGCCCGCAACCCGCGCCGGACGGCGGCCACGGCGAGCGCGCTGATGATCGGCGTCGCGGTGGTCACGCTGTTCACCGTCTTCGGCGCCTCGATCAGGGCCACCCTGGACGACACGGTGGACAAGTCCTTCGCGGGCGACCTCGCCGTCACCACCGCCTCCTTCGGGGCGGGCGGCAGCGGGATCAGCCCCAAGGCGGCGGACGCCCTGGCCGCGCTGCCCGAGGTGCGGCAGACGGTCGGGCTCGGTCGCGGCGTCGCCCGGATCGACGGGCACGGCCGCACCCTGGACGTCACCGACCCGGCCCGGCTGCCCGGCATCGTCGACCTCGGCCGGGTGGACGGCTCGCTCACCGCGCTCGGCACGGACGGCCTCGCCGTCTCCCGCAGCGAGGCGAAGCAGCACGGCTGGCGGCTCGGACAGTCCGTCACCGTGGGCTTCACCGACGGAGCGAGCGGGCCGTTCACCATCCGTGCCCTGTACGAGGGCGGCGGGTTGGCCGGCGACTACCTGATGACCAGGCAGGTCTGGGCCCCGCACCGGGGGCAGGACGCCGACACCATGGTCGCGATCGGGCTGCGCGACGGCGTTTCGCCGTCCGCCGGAAAGGCGGCGGTGGTCAAGGCGCTGGTGCCCTACGGCAGTCCGCAGGTGCAGGACCGGGCCGAGTACGCGAAGAGCGCGGCCTCCGGGGTCGACATGATGCTCTCGGTGGTCTACGCGCTGCTGGCGCTGGCCGTCCTGATAGCCCTGCTCGGCATCGCCAACACCCTCACGCTGGCGGTGCACGAGCGGACCAGGGAGTTGGGGCTGCTGAGGGCGGTGGGCCAGACCAGGGCGCAGCTGCGCGCGATGGTCCGCTGGGAGTCCGTGCTGGTGGCGGCCTTCGGGACGGTGGGCGGCCTGGGGCTCGGGGTCTTCCTCGGCTGGGCGCTGGTGAAGGCCTCGGACAGCGCGGGGACGGGGTCGTTCGCGCTCCCGGGCGGGCAACTGGCCGTGGTCCTGGCGGCCGGACTGCTCGCGGGAGCGGTGGCCGGGCTCCGCCCCGCCGGGCGGGCCGCGCGGCTGGACGTGCTGCGGGCGATCGCGGCGGAGTAGGAAGGAGGGAGCGGTGGAGCAGGAGGGGGTACGGGAGCGGGGGAGGCCCCCTCGCAGAGGGCCTCCCCGAGGTCCCGGGTCCGGCGGGTCAGTGCGCCGGCGGGTCAGTGGGCCGGCGGGTCAGCGGGTCGGTGGATCAGCGGGGCAGCGGGCCGGCTGATCAGCTCACCGTGACCTGCGGGAACACCTCCCGCAGCAGCGGGTCCGGCAGCCCGCGCTTGCGCCACTCGCGCGGGTAGCCGAGCGAGACCTCCTCGAACGGGACGCCGTCGTAGGAGGTCTTGCGCGGAATGTGCAGGTGCCCGTAGATCATCGCCGCGGTGTTGAAACGGCGGTGCCAGTCGGCGGTCAGCTCGGTGCCGCACCACTGGGCGAACTCGGGGTACCAGAGGACTTCGGTGGGGTGGCGGACCAGCGGGTAGTGGTTGACCAGGACCAGCGGGACGTCCGGGTCGCAGGCCGCGAGCCGCTGCTCGGTCAGCCGGACGCGCTCGCGGCACCAGGAGTCGCGGTCCGGGAACGGGTCCGGGTGGAGCATCCGCTCGTCCGCGCAGACGATGCCGCTCTCGTACGCGGCCGCCAGGGACTCCTCCTTGGTGGTCGTCCCCGGGGCGCGGAAGGTGTAGTCGTACAGCAGGAAGAGCGGGGCGATCCGCACCGGGCCGGCGGGGCCGTGCCAGAGCGGGTAGGGGTCCTCGGGGGTGACGACGCCGAGGGCGCGGCACAGTTCCACCAAGTGGTTGTAGCGGGCCACGCCGCGGAGCTGGACCGGGTCCTCGGGGTGGGTCCACAGCTCGTGGTTGCCGGGGGCCCACACCACACGGGCGAAGCGGTCGGCGAGCAGGCCGAGCGCCCACTCGATGCTGGTGGTGAGTTCGGCGACGTCACCGGCGACGAGCAGCCAGTCGTCGGGGTGGGTGGGCCGGAGCTTCTCCACCAGGTCGCGGTTCTCCCGGTAGGAGATGTGCAGGTCGCTCACCGCGAGCAGCCGCCCGCCCCCGCCCGCCCCGGTGGGCCTCGGCTGTGCGTCGCTGCGGATCTCGGTACTCACTCCTGCCCCCTGTGGTCACCCGGCCGATGTGGCCACCCTACGTGGCGGGCGGGGGTCGTGGGCAGGGTTGACATGATCGACTGTTCGGCCCGGGGCGCCAGGGAGTTGAAGCCCGGTCAGGAGCCGAGGTCGATGAGCACACCGTGGGAGGTGGCGGTGGTGACGGCGAGGATGGCCAGCGAGGCGATGCCGAGGGCCAGGCCGAGGAAGGCGCGGCCGCGGCGGCTGGTGCCGCGGACCAGGGCCAGGGTGGCGAGGGTGACGGCGATCGGGCCCAGCACGAGGTTGAAGAGCAGCAGGCCCGGGAGGCCGAGCAGGAAGGAGGCGACGGCCAGGTTGTCGGCCTCGGCGGTGCCCTGACGCTCCTCGGCGGCGCGCTCGGCGCTGCTGCGGACGGCGGCGGTACGGCCGGCGCTGTTACGGCTGGTGACGGCGTTGCTGATGACGGCGCGGCCGGTGACGGCGTTGCTGGTGACGGCGTGGTCGGTGACGGTGCTCATGGCGGTGGCGGTCCTCTCGGCGGTCGACGGGAGTGGACGGTGCGGCGGGCTCAGCGGTGCCGCAGGCGGGCGACGCCTTCGCGGGCGCCGAAGGCGAGCAGCCAGGCGGAGATGGCGGCGGAGGCGGCGAGGAACACCGGGAGGGGGAGGTGGGCGGCGGTGCCGATCAGGACTCCCATGGCGACCAGTGCGGAGAACAGGATCACGGCTGGCTCCTTCGGCTGCGGCTGCGGCTGCTGCCGCGCCGATTTCGGTTGACAAGTGTTCACTGACTTCGAGGCCCACTGTACGCCCGGCTGGCCAAGTTCGGCAAACGACTGTTTACTGAATGGCGTGAATCACACCGTGGGGGCCAGACAGGCCCAGAAGCAGCAGAGCCGGCGGGCCTTGCTGGACGCCGGTCTGCACCTGCTGGCCGATCAGAACCTGGCGAGCCTGGGCGTCCGCGAGGTCACCCGGGAGGCGGGGTTGTCCCCGGCCGCCTTCTACCGGCACTTCCCGGACCTCGCCGCCCTCGGCGTCGCCCTGGTCGAGGAGTCGCTGGCCAGCCTGCACGTCATGATCCGCTCGGTGCTCGCCGAGGCCGGGGGCGCCGAGGAGCTGATCGACCGGGCGGTGGACGTCATCCAGCGGCACGTCCGCGAACACCGGCCGCACGTGCGCTTCCTGTCGCGCGAGCGGCACGGCGGGGTCCGGCAGGTGCGCGAGGCGATCGACGCCGAACTGGGCCGATTCGCCGCCGAAGTGGGCTCCGCCCTGGCGCTCCAGCCGGTCTCGGCGGGCTGGAGCGAGCAGGACCTGCGGATGCTGGCCGAGCTCTACGTCGACCACATGGTGTCGACGGCCTCCGCCTTCCTGGAGGCCCAGGAGGCGGACCCCGCCCGCGAGCAGCGGATCGCCGCCACGGCGCGCTCGCAGCTGCGCCTGATCAGCCTCGGCCGGCGGCACTGGCAGGGGAGTTGACCGCAGTAGGGCCCTGAGTGCCGGGCCGGGCACCCGCCCGGGCGCCGGGCGGTCGATTCCATGACCAGGGGTGTTCTCTTGGTCTGGTTTTGACTCTTGACAGTAAGTCATGTCCGCGACAGCTTTGGGGGACCCCCACACCGAGAGGTCTCTCATGAAGAAGCCGCTCATAGGCATGCTCGCCACGCTCCTGGTCGCGGGAGCCACCGCCCTCGGCGGTGCCGCCCCGGCCCAGGCCGCCGCCCCGGTGCAGGTCACCGCCCCGACGGAGGCCGCTGCCCAGGCCGAGGGCTCCGCTCCGGCGGCCAAGCCGGCCGCCGTCAGCTTCGCCGGGACGGTCGCGCTCAGCAACTGCTCCGGCTCCCTGGTGCGGATGCCCGGCTCGGCCGCGACCGACCCGGCCCTGGTGCTCTCCAACGGCCACTGCCTGGAGTCCGGTATGCCCGGCCCCGGCGAGGTCGTCCTCAACCAGCCCTCCAGCCGGACCTTCACCCTGCTCAACTCGACCGGCGGCCGCCTCGCCACCCTGCGCGCGACCAAGGTGGTCTACGGCGCGATGACCGACACCGACGTGTCGATCTACCAGCTGAACACCAGCTACGCCTCGATCAAGTCGAAGTACGGGATCTCCCCGCTGACGATCGCCGACACCCACCCCAACCAGGGCGCGGACATCCGGGTCGTCTCCGGTTACTGGAAGAAGATCTACTCCTGCTCGATCGACGGCTTCGCCTACCAGTTGAACGAGGCCGACTGGACGTTCAAGGACTCGGTCCGCTACACCTCGGGCTGCAACGTGATCGGCGGCACCTCGGGCTCGCCGGTGGTCGACGCCTCGACCGGTCTGCTGGTCGCCGTGAACAACACGATCAACGAGAGCGGCGAGTCCTGCACCCTGGACAACCCGTGCGAGGTCGACGAGTCGGGCGCGGTCACGGTGCACCAGGGCATCGGCTACGCCCAGGAGACCTACGGCATCCCCGCCTGCTTCGCACCCGGCAACCGCCTCGACCTCACCCTGGCCGGCTGCACCCTGCCCCGCCCGTAGGCCCCGCTCGCACGCCCTGCCCGTAAGCCCTGTCCGTGCAAGCCCTGTCCGTAAGCCCTGGCCCGGCCCGGGTGCCCCGGCCCGCCCGCACCGCACCCCCTCGGCGGGCGGGCCGACCCACCTGGCCTCCGGGCCGTCGAAGGAACCGCAGCGACCCCCTTGACCAGCACCTTCTCCCCGATGGGCCACCCGCGACCAGGCGGGTGGCCCATTCGGCCGTCCACCGGGCGGCCACCGCACCACCCGCACCGCAGAGTAGTGCCGACGAGGCACGTCATGTCCGTTGACCAGATGGAGAGTTGATGACCACCAGGTTCAAGAGGCTGCTGGTATCCGCCCTGCTGATACCGATGTTCGCGATCGGCGGCCTGGCCGCTCCGGCCTCGGCCGACACCGGCCGCGGGGCCGAGGCGTCCGGGGCCGCGCACGGCCGGAGCCCCGCCGACGACCCGACCGCCGACATCAAGGACCGCCTGGCGGCGATCCCCGGCGTGACGATCACCGAGGAGAAGCCCACCACCACCGGCCACCGCTACTTCCTGGCCACCTACACCCAGCCGATCGACCACTTCCGCCCCTGGCTGGGCACCTTCCAGCAGCGTTTCAGCGTGCTGCACCGCGGCTACGACCGCCCGACCGTCTTCTACACCAACGGCTACACGCTGGGCACCACGCCGTCCCGCACCGAGCCGACCCGGCTGGTGGACGGCAACCAGGTCTCCATCGAGTACCGGTACTTCACCCCCTCCCGCCCGGAGCCGGCCGACTGGTCCAAGGCGGGCATCCGCCAGCAGGCCGCCGACTCGCACAAGCTGGTGACCGCGCTCAAGCGGATCTACGACCAGGAGTGGCTCTCCACCGGCGCCAGCAAGGGCGGCATGTCGTCGACCTTCTACCGCCGCTTCTACCCGGACGACGTGGCCGGCACGATCGCGTACGTCGCGCCGAACAACACCGACGTCAGCGACTACGCGGCCTACACCGAGTTCTTCCGCAACGTCGGCACCCCGGAGTGCCGCGCCAAGCTGAACGCCGCCCAGCGCGAGCTGCTGGTGCGCCGTGACCGCCTGGAGTCGCGCTACATCGCCGACAACAAGGCGGCGGGTTCCACCTTCAACACCCTCGGCACCCCGGACCGCGCCTACGAGGCCGGCGTGCTCGACGTCGTCTGGGCGTTCTGGCAGTACAGCCTGGAGTCGGACTGCGCGAAGGTCCCGGTGGCCGCGACCGCGACCGACGACGAGCTGTACGCGTGGTACGACGCCCAGTCGGGCATCACCGGCAACAGCGACCAGTCGCTGGCGAAGTACACCGCGTACTACTACCAGGCCGCGACCGAGCTGGGTGCGCCGTTCTTCGACGTCTCGTACTTGAAGGACCAGCTGCACTACGACTACAAGGACCTCTACTCGGCCCGCTCCTACGTGCCGAAGGAGATCCCGACCGTCTTCAACCCGAAGGCGATGCCCGACATCGACCGCTGGGTGAAGCGCGAGGGCGAGCGGATGATGTTCGTCTACGGCGGCAACGACCCGTGGGGCGCCAAGCCGTTCCACCTCGGCCGGGGCAGTGACGACAGCTACGTCTACGTCGTGCCCGGCGGCAACCACGGCTCCAACATCGGCAAGCTGCCGGCCGACCAGTCGGCGGAGGCCACGGCCAAGGTGCTGGAGTGGGCCGGTCTGGGCGACCAGGCCGCCGCCCGCTCGCTCGCCAAGTCGGCGCAGCCGGGAGCGCCGTTCGGCCCGCTGGACGTCGAGGGCCAGCGCCTGGAGCAGGAGCGCCGCCCGCTGTAGCGCTGCGTAGCCCAGGAGCAGAACCAGGAGCAGGACCAGGAGGCCGCCCCGCCCGGGGCGGCCTCCCGTCGTTCCCGCCGTCGTTCCCGCCGTCGTTCCCGCAGGTCCCGCTGCTGCCGCCGTCTCGGCTCTCCCTCCCCCTCCCCGAAGCAGTGAATCGGTGCTTCAATGCTTCCATGGCCTACCGACGCACCCCCGCCGTCCAAGCCCGCCTGGACGCCCAGCGCGAGGCGGTGCTGCAGTCGGCGGTCGGCCTGCTCGCCGAGCGCGGTTACGGCGGCTGCACCATGGCCGCGGTGGCGGACCGCGCCGGGATCGCGACCGGCAGCCTCTACCAGCACTTCGCCAACAAGGCCGAGCTGTCGGTGCAGTTGTTCCGCCGGGTGGTCACCCGCGAGATGGCCGCGGTGAACGCCGCCGTCGCGCTGCGGGACACCCCGCGGCAGCGGATCGCCGCCGTGGTCGAGACCTTCGCCACCCGTGCCCTGCGGGCCCCCCGGCTGGCGTACGCGCTGCTGGTCGAGCCCGCCGACACGGTGGTGGACGGCGAGCGTCTGGTGTTCCGGCGGGCGTTCCGGGACGTGATCGCCACCGAGATCGCCGCTGCCGTGGCGGCCGGCGAACTCCCCGAGCAGGACCCGGTGCTGACCGCCGCCGCCCTGGTTGGCGCGGTCGGCGAGGCCCTGGCCGGCCCGCTCGCGGCCCAGCCCTCCGGCCCCCAGCCCTCCGACGCCCGGCTCCCCGGTCCTCAGCCCTCCGACCCTCAGCCTTCCGGCCCCCGGCCCCACTCCGACCCCCAGCGGGCCACCGCCGAGGTGGTCCCCGCCCTGGTCTCCTTCACCCTGCGTGCCCTGGGAGGACGCGATGACAGCGACGCATGAGGTCACCAACCAGGTGCCCCTGCCGTACGGACACGACACCGCCGCCGATCCGACCCTGCTCGCCGCCCTGCACCGGGCCGGCGCCGGCTGGGCCGAGCCCGAACTGCGCGAGCTCGGCCGTTTGGCGGGTTCCGAGCAGGCCGCCGACTGGGGCCGGCTGGCCAACGAGAACCCGCCGGTGCTGCGCACCCACGACCGCTTCGGCCACCGGATCGACGAGGTCGAGTTCCACCCGTCCTGGCACGAGCTGATGCGCACCGCCGTGTCCTACGGCCTGCACGCCGCGCCCTGGCGGGACGACCGGCCCGGCGCCCACTCCGCCCGCGCCGCCAAGTTCTTCGTCTGGAGCCAGGTCGAGGCCGGTCACACCTGCCCGATCTCGATGACCTACGCCGCCGTCCCGGCCCTGCGCCAGAACCCGGCCCTGGCAGCCGAGTTGGAGCCGCTGCTGGCCGCCACCGAGTACGACTACGGGCTGCGCGAGCCGCGCACCAAGCGCGGGCTGATCGCCGGCATGTCGATGACGGAGAAGCAGGGCGGCTCGGACGTCCGCACCAACACCACCACCGCCGTCCCGCAGTCCGACGGCAGCTACCGGCTCACCGGGCACAAGTGGTTCACCTCGGCGCCGATGTCCGATCTCTTCCTGACCCTCGCCCAGGCCCCCGGCGGGCTCAGCTGCTTCGTGCTGCCGCGCGTCCTCCCGGACGGCAGCCGCAACCGGCTGCACCTGATGCGGCTCAAGGACAAGCTCGGCAACAAGTCCAACGCCTCCGCCGAGCTGGAGTACGACGGCGCGGTCGGCCTGCTGGTCGGCGAGGAGGGCCGGGGCGTGCCGACCATCATCGAGATGGTCAACATGACCCGTCTGGACTGCACGATCGGCGCCGCCTCCGGGATGCGCTACGGCGCCACCCGGGCGGTCCACCACGCCCTGCACCGGCGGGCGTTCGGCAAGGCGCTGGTCGACCAGCCGCTGATGCGCAACGTGCTGGCCGACCTGGTGGTGGAGTCCGAGGCGGCCACGGCCGTCGCGATGCGGCTGGCCCACGCGACGGACCTCACCCTCGCCGGGGACGGGAACGAGGCGCTGGTGCGGCGCCTGGGCCTGGCGGTGGCCAAGTACTGGGTCTGCAAGCGCGGTCCGGCGCACTCCGCCGAGGCGCTGGAGTGCCTGGGCGGCAACGGCTACGTCGAGGAGTCCGGGATGCCCCGGCTCTACCGCGAGGCACCGCTGGTGTCGATCTGGGAGGGCTCCGGCAACGTCGCCGCCCTGGACGCCCTGCGCGCCATGGCCAAGCGGCCGGAGACGATCGAGGCCTTCATGGGCGAGCTCGACGCGGCGGCCGGGGCGGACCGCCGGCTGGACGCGGCCGTCGCCGGACTGCGCAAGCAGTTCAGCGACCCGACCGACCTGGAGTACCGCACCCGGCGGCTGGTGGAGTCGATGGCGCTGGCCTTCCAAGGTTCGCTGCTGGTCCGGTACGGCAGCCCGGCGGTGGCCGACGCCTTCTGCGCGAGCCGGCTCGGCGGTGACCACGGCGCCGCCTTCGGCACCCTGCCGTCCGGCGTCGACACCGCCGCGATCATCGACCGCGCCCGCCCGGTGCCCGCGTGAACGATCGGGAGCACGATCTCGCGAACGATCGGGAGCACGACCCCGCGAACGATCAGCAGCACGACCCCGCGAACGACCAGGAGTCCGCAGGCGTACGGGAGTTCTGGCAGGGCCTGGGCCTGCCCGGGCTGATCGACGTGCACACCCACTTCATGCCGAAGAACGTCCTCGACAAGGTCTGGGCGTACTTCGACGCGGCCGGTCCGCTGGTGAACCGCCCCTGGCCGATCACCTACCGCGAGGCCGAGGAGCAGCGGGTCCAGCGGCTGCGGGACTTCGGCGTCCGGGCGTTCACGTCCATGCTGTACCCGCACAAGCCGGGTATGGCCGGCTGGTTGAACGCCTGGGCCGCCGAGTTCGCCGCCCGCACCCCGGAGTGCCTGCACACCGCGACCTTCTTCCCCGAACCCGGGGCAGCCGGTTACGTGGCCCGCGCGATCGAGGACGGCGCCCGGGTGTTCAAGGCGCACCTCCAGGTCGGCGGCTATGACCCGACGGACGACCGGCTGGACGAGGTCTGGGGGCTGCTCGCCGAGACCGGCACCCCGGTGGTCACCCACTGCGGATCCGGGCCGGTGCCGGGCAAGTTCACCGGTCCCGGCCCGATCGGCGCGGTGCTGGACCGGCACCCGGGCCTGGTCCTGGTGGTCGCCCACCTGGGCATGCCCGAGTACCGCGACTTCCTCGACCTGGCCGAGCGCCACCCGGCCGTCCGGCTGGACACCACCATCGCGTTCACCGACTTCGCCGAGGCCGACGTGCCCTTCCCGCGCGACGAACTGCCGCGCCTGCGCGGGCTCCGGGAGCGCGTCCTGCTCGGCAGCGACTTCCCCAACATCCCGTACCGGTACGTCCACCAGCTGGAGGCGCTGGCCGGACTGGGGCTGGGGGAGGAGTGGCTGCGGGCGGTCTGCCACGACAACGCGGCCGCGCTGTTCGGTCTCACCTGAGGCCTCACCTGAGGCCTCACCCGTGGCCTCACCCGTGAGGCCTCACCCGTGGCCTCGCCCGAGGCTTCACCCAAGTCCCACCCCGGGCCTCACCCGACCGCGCGCAGCACCCCCACCGCGTCCGCGTGCAGTCCGGGCGCGGCGGTGAGGAAGCCGTCCGAGCCGGCCGTCCAGGCCGACCCGGCGGTGTCCGTCACCGTCGCGCCCGCCTCGCTCGCCACCAGGGCGCCCGGCAGCAGGTTGCCCGCGTCCTGCCCGTACTGCCAGAACAGCGCCAGGTGCCCGGAGCCGACCTGCGCCACCTGGAGCGCGGTCGGGCCGAGGTTGCGCACCGCGAGCACCGCGCCCGCCATCGCGGACAGCGACTCGCCGGCCCGGCGCAGCGCCACCGGGTCGGCGGCCACCAGCGGCGGCTGGCTGGTGGCGGCGACGGTGGCCGCCAGCTCGCGCTCCAGCGGCGTGATCGGCCGCCCGTCCAACTGGGCGCCGCCGCCCAGCACCGCCCGGTAGGTCCGGCCCGCGCCGAACAGCTCCGGGGCGTGCACCACGGCCAGCACCGCCGTGCCGTCGCGCACCAGCGTGGCCGTCACCGCCCAGTGCGGCTGCCCGAGCAGGTACTGCACCGCGCCGTCGGTCGCGTCACAGACCCACCACTCGCCCTCGGCGGGCACCGAGCCGTCCAGTTCCTCCGGCACCCACCCGGCCTGCGGGCGAAGCGCGGTGAGCCGCTCGCGCAGTTCGGCGGCGGCCGGGCCGTCCAGCTCGGCGAACCGGGCCATCGCCTCCTCGACCGTCCGCCCCGGGGTCGGCTCGACCGGCCGGGCCGCCGCCAGCCCCGCGCCGACCTCGCGCACCGCCGCCTCCACGGCCTCCGTCAGGGCCCACAGCTCCGCGACCTGTCCCTGTCCGTCCATGTCCTGCCTCCTCGGTTCCGTGCTGCTCCGCCCCGGTCCGGTGCGTCCCGGCGCGTTCCGGCCGCGTTCCGGCCGGGCAGGACAAGGAGTACCGTCAGGACTGCCGAACAGGACGTACGGGCAGCCCGAAGCGACGGAGATCGGACACCATGGACCTCGACACGACGGATCCGGACACCGTGCTGGACACCCTGGACCGCCGCCTGGTCTGCGCGCTCCAGGTGGACGGACGGGCCGAGCCCGGCCGGATCGCCGAGGTGCTGGGCGTCTCCGCCCGGACGGTCACCCGCCGGCTGGGCCGGATGCGCGAGGCCGGAGTGCTCCGGGTGGTGCGGCTGCCCGACGTCGAGGACGCCGCCGTGGGCGCGCTGCTGCTGCGGGTCCGGGTGCTGCGCGGCCGGGTGGACGCCCTCGCCCGGGCGCTGGCCGACCGCTCGGACGTGCCCTTCGTCGACGTGATGCTGGGCGGCCACGAGGTCGGCGCCGTGATGCTGGGCGACGCCCACGGCCGGGACCGGCTGCTGTACGGGCAGCTGCCCGCGACCGGTGCCGTCGTCGAGACCACCACCCACGCCGTCCTGCACGCCTTCGCGGACGCCGGGCAGTGGCGGGCCGGCGGGTTGACCGACGGGGAGGCCGCCGCGCTCGCCCGGCCGCTCGCCCCGCGCCCCGCCGTGCCCCCGCCGCTGGACGACCTCGACCGCGCCCTGCTGGACCGGCTCGGGCAGGACGCCCGGCAGTCCCACGCGGTGCTGGCCGGGGCGGTCGGCGCGCCCGAGTCGACCGTACGGCGCCGACTGCACCGGCTGGACGGGCTCGGCCTGCTGCGCACCCACGCCACCGTGGACCCCCGGCTGCTCGGCATGGCCGTGGACGCCAACCTCTGGCTGGACGTGCCGCCGGGCCGGCTCGCCGAGGTCGGCGCCGAGCTGGCCCGCCACCCGCAGGTGCACGGCGTCTTCGCCACCAGCGGCCCGACCAACCTGCTGGCCACGCTGTTCTGCCCGGACCACGGCGGCCTCTACCGCTTCCTCACCGACACCCTGGGCCCGCTGGGGGTCACCCGCGCGGAGACCACGATCACCGCCCGCGCGGTGAAGCGGGCCGGGGTGCTGCTGGACCGGCCGTCGCGCGCACGGTGAGCTCCGGGCGGGCCGGGCCGGGCGCCTCGCCCGTGCGGTGGCCGGGTACGTGACCCGCGGGGTAATCGACGGGCGCCGTCCGGCCCGGCAGGGTGGAGGTACCCGGGCGGGCGGTCGGCGCCACCGGGACACCACCCCGGTCAGGAGACGATCCGCATGCGTGCGAACGCACACCCCGTCACCCCCGCCCGGCCTGCTGCGGTGTTCTCGCCGTGGACGGTCCGCGGGGTCCTCGCCCTGGACGCGGTGGTCACCGCGGGCAACGGTCTGGCCTATCTGGCCTTCGCCGGTCCGCTCGGCGGCCTGCTCGGGGTCGGTCGTCCCACCCTGCTGGTCCTCGGGCTGCTCCTGACCTGCCACGGCCTGGTGCTCGGCGCGCTGGCCGCCCGCCGCCCGCCGCGGCCCGCGGTGCTGGCGGTGGCGGGGATCAACGCCGGGTGGGTGCTGCTCAGCCTGGTCGCGCTCGCCGTCCGGTTCGCGCCGACCGCGTCCGGCACGGTCTGGGTCCCGGTGCAGGCCGCCGCCGTGGCGCTGTTCGTGGTGCTCCAGCTCGCGGCCCTGCGCCGGAGCGGTGCCCGGCGGTAGGGCCGACCCACCGGGCACCCGCTCCGGCGCAGGGCTACCGGTCCGGGCCGACCACGGACTGCAGGTGCTGCACGGTCTCCCGGTCGGCGGGCAGGAAGGTCTCCAGGGCGAGTTCGGAGACGGTCACGTCCAGTGGTGTGTTGAAGGTGGTGACGGTCGACAGGAAGGAGAGCACCCGGCCGTCGTGCCGGACCCGCAGCGGCAGCGCGAAGGGGTTCCGCTCCTCGGCGGCTTCCGGGGTCGGCTCCTCCTCCGGTTCGGGGTAGCCGAGCACTTCCTGGTACAGCTGCCGCAGCGGTTCCGCGTGGATCCCTGGCTCCAGCCGCTCCTCCAGCCGGGAGAGCAGGTGCCGCCGCCACTGCCGGAAGTTGACGATGTGCCGTGCCAGCCCGTCCGGGTGCAGGGCGACCCGGACGGCGTTGAACGGCGGCCGGAGCAGCTCGGGGGCGACGCCGTCCAGCAGCAGGGTGAGCGAGCGGTTGGCCGCCAGCACCCGGAAGGTGCCGTCGACGACCACGGCCGGGTACGGGTCGTGGGCGGCGAGCAGCCGTTCGACGCCGCCGCGCAGCGCGTCCATGGACGGGGCGTCCAGCGGTGTCTCGGGGTAGTGCGGGGCGTAACCCGCCGCCAGCAGCAGGGAGTTACGCTCGCGCACCGGGACGTCCAGCTGTTCGGCCAGGCGCAGCAGCAGCTCCCGGCTCGGCCGGGCGCGGCCGTTCTCGACGAAGCTGAGGTGTCGGGCCGAGGAGTTCGCCCGCAGGGCCAGCTGGAGTTGGCTGAGCTGCCGCCGCTCCCGCCAGCCGCGCAGCAGCGGTCCGACGCCGGTCCCTGTCGGGCCGCCCATGCCCGCCATGATCGTCATGGGCAAGGACGGTACTCGAACCGACCCCGTCCGCGGGAGGGGGCCGTGGGTGCGGGTGTCGTGAGGTCGGGTGTCGTGAGGTCGGGTGTCGTGAGGTCGGGTGCCGTGAGGTCGGGTGCCGTGAGGTCGGGTGCCGGAGGTTCAGGCGCCGGTGGTCGAGCCGGGGCGGATCACCATCAGCACCACGACCACCGCCCACAGCAGGTTGAACACCCCGGCGGTCATCGGCAGCAGCCGCAGGCCGCTGACGGCCTTGGTGCGCTGCTCGTCCGCCGGGTCGAGGCCGAGCGCGTCCACGGCGGCCTGCTGGCCGGGCAGCACGAAGAGCAGCAGGGAGAGCGCGGCGACCGCGGTGAGCACCATGGAGGCGATCAGCCAGGACTGGCCGAGCACGTCCATCACCTGGGCCACGCCGATGCCCAGCAGCGGCACCGCGACGCCGAGCAGCGCGTAGACCTGGGTGATCCGGTGCAGGACGCGCAGCACGCCCGCGTCCGAGGCCTGGTCCGGGCCGCCGGCCAGGGCGGCCTTCGCCCGGCGCGGGAACATGCTGACGGCCACCGCGACCGGGCCTATGAACAGGACCGACGCGAGGACGTGCAGGCTCAGCAGGAACTTGGCCATGGCGGGGCACCCTTTGATCCGGTGGGCAGCGGGGGGACGGCGGGCGTGCGCGCTCGGCGTGCCCACGACCAGGCACGCTAACACCGCTTATCCACCGGCCCCGCGCTCGGGTGCCCGGCCCGGTGCCCCGCTCAGCCCGCCGGGACCAGCTCCACGATCCGCGGCGGGGCGGTGCTGACGGCCGCGACGGCGGCGCCCTGCCCGGGGTCGGTCCAGTCGAGCAGGTGGAGGTCCTCGAAGCGGCTGTGCAGCGGGGCGCCGGGCGGGACGTCCAGCGGCAGGGCGGAGAGGTCGACCTGCCCGAGGGTGTCCAGGGTGACCCGCCCGATCTTGATCAGCGACTCCTTGCGCACCCACTGCCGCAGGAACGCCCGGTCCGGCTCCGGGGCCGCCTCGACCAGGGCCAGCTCGGCGGGGGCGAGCACCCGGCGGGCCACGGCGCGCAGCGAGCCGCCCCGGCCGGCCAGCTCGACGTCCACGCCGACCGGGCGCCGGCCCGCGCCGGCCGCGACCACGCCCCGGGTGTGCGACAGGCTGACCTCCACCCCGGGGTGGTCGGGCAGGTAGGGCTTGCCGTGGTCGGCGAGGCCGCAGTCCGGGCACTCCTGGGCGAGCACCAGCCCGGCGACCGGGACGCCGAGCAGGCGGGCGGCGCAGAGCCGGACCAGCACGTGCCCGGCGACGAAGTCGGTCCGCCCGGACTCCTGCCGGAAGCGTGCGGCGCGGGCCCGCTCGATCTCGGTGAGCAGGTGTTCGCCCGCCTCGGGGTGCCGCAGTACGGCGTCGGCGGACGCGACGGCGACGAGCGGCGCGTCCTGCTCCTGGGCCTCGGTGGTCATGACCTCCAACCTAGTCCGCCCAGCCGCCGGGCGGGGAGCCGGACCCTGGGGGAGCGGGCGGGACCGCGGTCCCGGCGGCGGGCGGGTCGGGCGGAGCGAGGGGTCGTCCGCAGGGTGCTCGGATCCGATCTGAGGGTCCGCAGGGTGTGAATAGTCCGTTTTAGGATTGAATGTCTCTGATCTGTGGGATCATCAGGAGATATGAATGAATCTGGCAGGTCGTCCGGACCTGCCCTTTTCTCTGCGCGGAGGAATTGTCGATGGGTCAGGCCACCGGTTCGCCGGATCACCGAGCGACCGCCGTGAGAAGAACACCCGCCACCGGCCGTCGCCGGGCCGTCCGGATCGCCGTGGCGACCGCCGTCGCCGCCGTGCCGCTGGCCGCCGTGCTGACGGTCGGTTCGGCCGCCCCGCTCGCCCCGCCGCTGGGCGCCTGCTCCGGTCCCGACTGCCCCGCCACCTGGCCGCCGCCGAACAACGGCGACTTCACCGGGCGGGACGCCACGATCAACGTCTTCACCGGCGGCGACTACACCGTCAACGGCCGTGCGGCCGAGGCCGAGGGCAAGATCGTCACGCTGGGGAACCTGACCGTCGACAAGAACGGCGGCGGCGTCTACAACATGGGCGTGGTGGGCGTCGGCTCGCGCGTCGTGCCGCCCAACGGCAGTGACTTCGTCACCACCGGCGGCAACGTCGACGTCAGGACCGGCAACTCGATCCTGATCGGCGGCAGCGATTCCCACGGCCCGGCCTTCGGCAACCTGCGCCACGCGGGCGGCGTCACCGGCACCGTCAGCATCGACCCCACCGGCCGGTCGATCCAGGACCCGAACGCCGCCGCGCCCTACCAGGACGTGCTGACCCGGATCGAGGAGGTCTCCGACTGCGTCGGGCGGGCCACCGCGACCGGCACCGTCGACGTCTCCTCCAGCCAGGCCACCTTCACCGGTGACGGCGTCAGTATGAAGCAGGTCTTCAACGTCACCCAGAACCTGGCCTCCCCGAGCGGCGGCCAGATCGGCCTGGTCTTCACCAACATCCCGGCCGGGGCCACCGTCGTGGTGAACATGCTCGGGGACAGCCCGGTCATCAACACCTACACGGGCACCGGCCTGGCCGGCGACCAGACCACCGACCTGCGCTCCAAGCTGCTGTACAACTTCCCGACCGCGACCTCGGCGCAGATCAACGGCAGCGCCCAGTTCCAGGGCGCGGTCATGGCCGGCAACCCGGGCAGCACCACGACCCTCGCCCAGCCGGGCATCAACGGCCGGGTCTACCTCGCGGGCAACCTGATCCACACCGGTACGGGCGGCTACGAGATCCACAGCTACCCGTTCGACGGGGACCTGCCGGACTGCCGGGTGACGCCGAGCCCGACACCGACCTCGCCGTCCCCGACCTCGCCCTCCCCGACCTCGCCGTCCCCCACCTCCCCGTCGCCGACGTCGCCCAGCCCCACCTCGCCCAGCCCCACCTCGCCGAGCCCCACCTCGCCGAGCCCCACCTCGCCGAGCCCGACGTCCCCGAGCCCGACCTCGCCGCGTCCGACCCCGACCTCCCCGAGCGCGAGCACCACCTCGGCATCGGCGAGCTCGTCCACGTCGAGCGCGGGCCCGGCCCCGACCAGCCACCACCCGAGCGGTCACCACCCCGGTGGCCACGGCGAGTTGCCCTCGACCGGTGCGGGTAACGCGCCGGTGGTCTTCGGCCTGGCCGGTGTCGGCCTGCTCGGCCTGGGTGGCCTCGCCGTGCTGGCCGCCCGCCGTCGCCGGGGCCGTCACAGCTGACGCCCCGGCCAGTGCCCCTCGGGCCGCCCGCCCTCGTGGCCGGGCGGCCCGAGTCGCGTCAGCGCCCCGACTCGGTGCCCCGACCCAGTGCTCCGGCTCAGCCCCCCGACGGGTATCCGGCGAGTCCGGAGGCGAGCAGGCCGAAGGCCCGGTCCGCCGCCGCCGCGACCCGTTCCCGCACCTCCTCGGCCGGCTCCTCGGCGACCATCGCCCGCCGCACCTCGCCGAGTGCCGCCCGGTGGGCCCCGGCGAGGGCGCCGGCCACCACCCGGGGGAGCGGGTCCGCCGGTCCGGCGTCCGACTCCTCGGCCAGGGCGGCGGCCAGGGCGGCCTCGGAGCGTTCGCCGAGTTCCAGCAGCCGGGCCCGCAGGGCCGGGCTGTCCGCGACGATCCGCCAGAACGCGGCCATCCGGGGGTCGAGCCCGATCGTCGGCTCCCCGTCGGCGAGGCCCGCCAGCAGGTCGGCCCGGACGGCGTCGACGGCGGAGCTGCCGGCGGGCCGGCGGCGGACGATGTCGGCGAGGTGGCCGACGACCTCGTCCTGCCGGTCGAAGAACAGGTCCTCCTTGGTCGGGAAGTAGTTGAACACCGTGTTGGGCGAGACCCCGGCGGCCCGGGCCACCTCGACGACGGTGACCCGGTCGAAGCCGTGCTCGGCGAACAGGCCCATGGCGGTGTCGGAGAGGAGTTCCCGGGTCTGCTGCTTCTTGAGTTCGCGAAGTCCCATGGCCGCATCGTAGCGCCGAATCATGGTGTCACTTAAAACTTGCAGTGACACCAAAAATATCGGCTACGGTGTCGCCATGACCTTCACCTTCGGCATCTACCCCGGTGGACTGCTCGGCGACGAGGCAGGGCTGATCCCTCCCGTCCGCCCCGACGATCCCGCGGAGATCACCGCCGCCCTGCGCGAACTCCAGGGGGAGGCGGCCGAGTTGCTCGTGCGCGCCTACCGCCTGTACCCGGACGGCGCGCACACGCCGGAGCGGCCCGAGCGGTACGCCGCCGAGGGGCGGAAGCTCGACCTCGTGCTCCAGTTCCGCGAGCGCAGCGGGGAGTTGGCGGGCTGGCTGGACTTCGTCCGGCGGACCGTCCGGGCCGAAGGCCCCCGCCTCGCGCTCCTGCAGATCTGCGAGGAGCCCAACCTGGACCTGCCCGTCCTCGACGGCAGCGTCCCGAACGTCCGCCGGGCGCTGGTCGAGGGTGTCGTCGCGGCCAAGGAGGAGGCGCTGGCCTGCGGTTACGACCACCTGGCGGTCGGCTTCAACGCGGTGCCGAGCTTCGACCCCGCCGACACCTTCTGGCCGGAGCTGGGCCGGCTCGCCGACGAGCGCTTCCACCGCGCCCTGGACTACGTCGGCCTGGACTTCTTCCCGGACGTCTTCCGCCCCGTCCCGGAGGGGCGGCTCGCGGACGCGGTGCGGGCGGTGCTCACCGGCTTCCGGAACGACGCGCTGCCCCGGGCCGGGATCGGGCCGGCCGTCCCGTTGCGGATCTGCGAGAACGGCTGGCCCACCGGTCCGGGGCGGAGTGAGGCCCGGCAGGCCGAGGTGGTGGAGCAGGTGGTCCGGGCGGTGGCCGGGCTGGCGGGTGAACTCGCCGTCCGGAGCTACTCGTTCTTCTCCCTCCGGGACGCCGACAGCGCCGGTCCGGGTCCGTTCCACCACTTCGGACTGCTTCGCGACGACTGGACGCGCAAGCCGGCCTTCGGCGTGTACTGCCAGCTGGTGGCCGAGTTGACGATCGGTCAGTCGATCGGCTGAGCGAAGAACCGCTCCACCGTGCGGCGTTGGGCGGCGACGGTGTGCACCGGTTCGCCGACCACCCGGCCGGCCAGCACGACGGCCAGGTCGCCGACGTCCTGCCGCAGTACACCGGCGGCCTGCGTCCGGTCGGCGGCGATCCGGGCGCGGCCCGTGGCGAGGAGCAGTTCACGGTCGCGGACGCCTTCGGCGCGGGCCGCCGCGATCGCCGCCGTGCCGCGCTCGGTGTACTCCGGGCGGATCCGGGCCGCCTCGTGCCGGGCCTCGGTGATCTCGTGCAGCGCCGCGTCCCGGACCGCCTCGGCCTCGGCGCGGACGGCCTCCGCCCGTTCGGCGCGCCCCTCGGTCGCGTCCCACCGCTGGGCCCGCACCCGTTCGATGCGGGGGAGCAGGACGACACCGAGGGCGAACATGAGCAGGAAGAGCTGGGCCAGGCCGAGGACCAGCATGGAGGGATCCGGCTTGAGCGGGCCGAGTTCGATGTTCACGCCAACCTCCCCAGGGTGTGACGGATCGTCAAGGACGAGGTTTCCCTGGTGCGATGGCGGTCGAACTCCCGCTCGGACATGAGCTGCGTCACGTCGCCGGGCGCGCCGTGCTCCCGGTCCCGCTGCGGGCTACTGGCCCATGACGTACCTGACGGTCGGCCCGGTGGTCCAGCCGCCGTCCACGGCCAGCTCGGCGCCGGTGACGTAGGAGGAGTCGTCGGAGAGCAGGTAGACCACGGCGGTGGCGATCTCGGGCGCCTCGCCGACCCGGCCCATCGGGGTGTTGGGGTAGTTGCCCTCGCCGCGCCGGATGCCGACCGAGGCGGTCATCGGGGTGTAGGTCATGCCCGGGTGCACCGAGTTGACCCGGATCCGCTCGGTGCCGAGCTCCACCGCGCCGATCTTGCTGAGGCCGCGCACGCCCCACTTGGAGGCGCCGTAGCCGGCGGTGAGCGCCAGGCCCATCAGGCCGGCCGCCGAGGAGATGTTGACGATCGAGCCGCCGCCGGCCGCGCGCATCGCCGGGACGACGGTCTTCATCCCGATGAACACGCCGGTCAGGTTGATGTCCAGGACCTTGCGGAAGTGCTCGACGCTCTCGTCCGCGAGCAGTGAACCGGTGGAGATCCCGGCGTTGTTGACCAGGCCGTGCAGGGCGCCGAACTCCGCCACCGCGAAGTCCACCACGCGCTGCCAGTCCGCCTCGGAGGTCACGTCGTGCCGGACGAACCGGGCTCGCTCGCCGAGTTCGGCGGCGGTGGCCGCGCCGTCCTCCGCCAGCACGTCGGTGATCACCACGTTGGCGCCGGCCGCGACGGCGAGCCGGGCGGCCTCGGCGCCGAGGCCGCGGGCGCCGCCGGTGATCAGGACGGTCCTGCCGGTGAGGTCGTTCATGACGTGCTCCTTCGGGGGGTGGGGGCGGAGAGCATGGCGGCGGACACCGTCACCAGGTCGGCGAGGAAGGTCTCCTCGTCCGTGAGGGGGGTGGACCCGGTGAGGTACTGCTGCGCCCGGTCGGCCAGGGCCGCGCCCACCAGGGTGAGGACCAGGTCGATCCGTTCCAGCCGGATCGGCTCCGGCAGCGCGGCGATCCGCTCCTCGACCAGCTCGATCAGCCGCCAGTAGCCGCCGCCCGCGAGGGTGGGGTGCGGGGTCCGGGTGCGGACCCCGCTGCTGTGGCTGACCTGGGCGGAGATCCGCAGGCAGTACCGGCCCTGTTCGGTGCGCAGTTCGGTGGCCTCGGCCGCGACCAGCGCGTCGAGCAGTCCGGACAGGTCCGCGTCCGCGAGTGCGGGCAGACGCGGCGCGAGGGCCCGCTCGGTGCGGTCCTGGCGGCCGGCCATGATCGCGTCGAGCAGGCCCTCGCGGGAGCCGAAGTGGTACTGCACGGCGGACGGGTTGCCCTGTCCGGCCAGCCGGGTGATGTCCCTGGTCAGGGCACCTTCCACGCCCCGGGTGGCGAAGAGTTCCTCCGCCGCCCGCAGCAGCCTGTCGCGGGTCTCGTGGCCCGCCGATGTCCTTGCCATGCGCACCAGGTTAATACTGCGCATTATTAACAGCAAAGGACCCCCGCGCCGGCCCCTTCCGCCGGCCCCTTGCCCCGGTCAGGTCACCTCGCCCCGACGGGAGAACCGTTCCTCCCGCCACTCACCGCTCTCCAGCACCTCGGCCAGCTGCCGGGCCGCGTCCCACACCTCGGTGTACGAGAGGTACAGCGGCGTGAAGCCGAAGCGCATCAGGTCCGGTGCGCGGAAGTCCCCGATCACCCCGTGCGCGATCAGCGCCTGGACCACCGGGTACCCGTCCGGGTGCCGCAGCGCGACCTGGCTGCCCCGCCGGGCGTGCTCGCGCGGGGTCACCACCTCGATCCCGTCCAGGCCCTCCACCAGCGAGACGAACAGGTCGGTCAGCGCCAGGCTCTTGACCCGTACGGCGGCCAGGTCGGCCCGCTCCCAGATGTCCAGGGAGACCTCCAGCGAGGCCTGGCCGAGCAGCGAGGGCGAGCTGGTCAGGAAGCGCCCGATGCCCGGCCTGGGGTCGTACCCGGGCTCGAAGGCGAACGGGCGGGCGTGCCCGAACCAGCCGCTCAGCGGCTGCCGCGGACCGGCCGCCAGGTGCCGCTCGGCGACGTACAGGAAGGCCGGCGAGCCGGGGCCGGAGTTCAGGTACTTGTAGGTGCAGCCGACCGCGAAGTCGGCGCCGGCGGCGCCGAGTTCGACCGGCAGCGCGCCGACGGAGTGGCAGACGTCCCAGATCATCAGGGCGCCCGCGGCCTGCACCCGGGCGGTGATCCCGGGCATGTCCAGCAGTTCGCCGGTGCGGTAGTCCACGTGCGAGAGCACCACCGCGGCGACGTCGCCGTCCAGGTGCCGGTCCAGCTCCTCGGGGCGGATCAGCACGCTGCTCCCGCCCTCGACCAGGCCGGTCACGCCCTCGGCGATGTACAGGTCGGTCGGGAAGGCCTCGACGTCGCCGAGCACCGTGCGCCGCCCCGGGCGCAGTTGGAGCGCGGCCGCGAGCACCTTGAACAGGTTCACCGAGGTGGTGTCGCAGACGACCACCTCCGCCGGATCGGCCCCGATCAGCGGCGCGATCCGCCGTCCCAGCCGGTACGGCTGCTCGAACCAGCCGGCGTCGTTCCAGCTGCGGATCAGCTCCCGGCCCCACTCGCGCTCGACCACCCGGGCCACCCGCTCGGGCGTGCGCACCGGCAGCGCGCCCAGCGAGTTGCCGTCCAGGTAGATCACCCCGTCCGGCAGGGCGAACTCCTCGCGGAACGCCGCCAGCGGGTCGACGGCGTCCAGCGCCGCGCAGTCCTCGCGCGTGGTCATGCCCGTTCTCTCCTTCGCCACCGGCTCGGTCACAGCTCGTCCCGGATCGTCCACAGCTCCGGGAACACGTCCTGCTCGGCCGCCTTGCGCAGCCAGGTCAGTCCGCTGGAACCGCCCGAGCCGGGCTTGGCGCCCATGGTCCGCTTGACCGAGCTGAGGTGCCGCTGGCGCCAGCGGGTGACCCGCTCGGCGACGTCCAGCAGCGTCTCGGCGAGCGGCTGGAGGTCGGCGTACTCCGGCTCGGTGTAGACCCGGCGCCAGGCCGCGGCGACCTCCTCGGAGGGCCGGTAGCGCTGCTCCGGGACGGCCGCGGGCACCGCCAGGCCGCGGCGGGCCAGCAGGCCGAGCACCTCGTCGTACAGGCCGGGGGAGCGCAGTGCCTCGGCCAGCTCGGCCCGGGTCTGCGGCATCCCCTCGTACATGTTCAGCAGCGCGGCGTTCTTGTTGCCGAGCAGGAACTCCAGGTGCAGGAAGGCCGAGGACTGGAAGCCGGAGGCCTCGCCGAACAGGGCGCGGAAGGAGTTGAACTCCTGCGGCGTCATGGTGGCCAGCAGGTCCCAGGACTCCACCAGCACGTCCTGGACGTGGGTGCCGCGGCGCAGCGCGGCCCGCGCGGCGGTCGGGTCGTCCTCGCGCAGCGCCTGCCGGGCGATCGTCCACTCGTGCCGCAGCAGGTCGAAGAGCAGCTCCATCACCTGGGTGGTGACGATGAAGGACAGCTCGGCCGGCTCCTTGCTGCGCGGGTGCTGGAGGCTGTGCAGCTCCTCCAGCCGCACGTACTGCGCGTACGGGGTGCCCCGACCCGGCCGGCCGTCCCCACCGAACGACAGGCTGGGTGTCTCCACCGTGTCGTGCCCCATCCCGATCCCTCCTGCTCCGTCCGGGCCGCGTCGCCCGGGTCCGGTGGAGCGGACGGACGTCCTGGTTCCACCGGGGTGCCCATTGTGCGGCGCCGCGGTCCCCCGCTTGAATGGCCGACGAGCACCGCAACAGGGCTTCGGGTTGTCGTTCGCGAGGCGTTCGGTCGATCTGCTTTACGAATGAAAAACCGCTGATCACACCTGCTGATCACCATCGCTCCGGGAGCCCCCATGGACGCCGTCGACCGCCGCCTGCTGGCCGAACTCCAGGCCGACGCCAGACTCTCGTACAACGAACTCTCCCGCCGGGTGAGCCTGTCCGCACCCGCGGTGGCCGAACGGGTCCGCCGCCTGGAGGCGGACGGCGTGATCAGCGGCTACCACGCCCATGTGGACCCCACCCGGGCCGGGCTGCCGATCACCGCGCTGGTCCAGGTGCAGTGCTACGGCCCGCGCTGCGTGCTGCGCGACCCCGAGGTGGCGACCTGGCCGGAGGTGCTGCAACTGCACCGGGTCACCGGCGGGGCCTGCTGCGTGCTGCTGGTCGCGGTTGCCACGATGGCCGAGTTCGAGGCGCTCTGCGACCGGCTCGGCGGGTACGGGCCGCCGGCCAGCTCGATGATCCTCTCCAGCCCGGTGCCCTGGCGGCCGCTGCTGCCGAGCTGACCGGCGCGAGCCCGCCTGCCCCCCGGCGCCGGCCGGCCCTGACGCCGGTTGGCCTTGACGCGGACGTCAGGGAGTAGGTTCCTCGGCATGCCGAACGAGCGCCACATCCTGCTGCTGCCCGGGAGCCTGCGGGCCGGTTCCGCCAACGAGGCCGTGCTGCGCACCGCCGCCGCGGTGGCCGACGACCTGCCCGGCGTCCGGACCACGTACTACGCCGACCTGGCCGGGCTGCCGCACTTCAACCCGGACCACGACACCGACCCCCTGCCGGAGCCGGTGGCCGCGCTGCGGGCGGCGATCGAGGCGGCCGACGCGCTGATCGTCTGCACCCCCGAGTACGCCGGGACGCTGCCCGGCTCGTTCAAGAACCTGCTGGACTGGACGGTCGGCGGGATCGAGATCTCGGACAAGCCCGCGGCCTGGATCAACTGCGCCGGGCCCGGCCGCGGCCAGGGCGCCGAGGCGACCCTGGGCACCGTCCTGGGCTACACCGGCGCGGCCGTGCTGGCGCAGGCCTGCGTGCGGATCCCGCTGGAGCGCGGCGCGGTCGGCCCGGACGGGCTGGTCGCCGACCCGCTGGTGCGCGGGCGGATCGGCGAGGTGCTGACCCTCCTGGCGGCCGGCTGAGCGCCCGCCCGGGGGCTGCGGCTCAGTGCCCGGCGGGCAGCGGCACCCCGAGCCCGGCCAGGCCCTCCAGGAAGAGCTCGACGCCGACCGCCGCGAGCAGCAGCCCGAGCAGCCGGGACGCCACCTCCAGCGAGGTGCTGTGGGTGCGCCGCATCAGCGGCGCGAGCACGGCCACGCAGAGGTAGTTGAGCACCGCGACGGCCACGTACGCCCCGGCGACGGCGGCCTTCCAGCCCCAGTTGTCCTGGTTGAGCGAGGCGACCAGGACGGCGGTGATCGCGAGCGGGCTGGCGATGTACGGCAGCAGCAGTTCGCGGATGCCGTCCACGAGCGGGTTGCCCAGGTGCTCGTCGTCGTCGCCGTCCGCGCCGAGGTGGAGGCCGAAGACCAGCGCGACGGCGTAGACGAAGAAGATCGCCCCGCCGGCGAGCTGCAGCGACTGGTCGCTGATGTGGAAGAGCGTGGTCACCTCGTCCGCGCCGAAGCCGAGGACCAGGCCGATCAGCGCCGAGACGGCCGTGCTCCAGGCGGCCAGCCGCCGGAGCTCCCGGGTGCTGCGGTCCCCGGCCAGCCTGGCGAAGGTCAGCAGGGTCTTCGGCGGGCCGACCACGGCGAAGAAGGTGATGAAGGCGCTGCCCAGGTTGAAGACGAACATGGGCCCAGCATTCCTTGTCGGGGCCGGATTCGCCCGGATGGCGGCCCCGGGTCGAGCCGGCGGGCGCTCTCGGGTGCCATGGAGGTACGGACGACCACTCCCCCGGCGGAAACGAGGATGCGACATGTGCCTGAACCGTAGGGACCTGGGCCTGCTGGCCCTGCGCAGCGCGGTCGGCGGGGTGCTGATCGCGCACGGGACCCAGAAGCTGTTCGGCTGGTTCGGCGGTGGCGGCCTGGAGGGCACCACCCAGGCGATGGACCACATGGGCTTCCACCCGGCCCGGGAGAGCGCCATCGCGGCGGGCGTCGGCGAGGCGGGCGGCGGCGCGCTGCTGGTGGCCGGGCTGGCCACCCCGGCGGCCGGTGCGGTGGTGGCCGGGACGATGGCCGGGGCCGTGGCGGTGCACGCCCCGGCGGGCTTCTTCGCGATGTCCGGCGGCTACGAGTACCCGGCGTTCCTGGGCGGGACCGCCCTGGCGATGGGCCTGGCCGGCCCCGGGCGGTACTCGCTGGACCACCTGACCGGGCACGTCTTCGACCGGCCGTGGGTCGGCGCGCTGGCCTTCGTGGCGAGCGCGGCGGGCGCGTACGGGGTGGTGGCGCGCCGTCGGCACCTGGTGCGGCTGCGCGAGGAGCGGGCGGCGGTGGAGGCCGACGAGCAGGAGGGCTCCGGGCTGTCCTGAGGCCGGGCCCCGTCCGGAAGGCCGCAGGAGGCCTCACCCGGAGGCACCACCCCTGCTGGCGGGCGCGGCGGGCGGCTCGGAGGGTGGGCGGGAGGTGTGCCGGGCAGCCCGGCGCCGGAAGGAACGAGGACCCGCATGGACCGCCAGCCGCTCACCCGGGCCGCCTCCGGGCCGCGCCGCACCGCACCGCGCCCGGCCGTACCGACGAACCGTCAGCACCGGCTGGCCGCAGGGGTGTTGGCGGCCGCCGTGCTGGGTTCGGCGGTGCTGGCCGGCTGCTCCTCCGGCAAGAGTGCGCGCGGTGAGGCCTCCGCGGCGGCCGGCGAGGTGCAGAAGGCGGCCAGCGCCGCCGCCTCCGCCGCGTCGGCGCTGGCCTCGGCGGCCGGCGGCGTGGGCGGGCTGCTCGGCTCGGCGCAGGCGGAGGCCTCCGCGGCGGTCTCGGCGGCCTCCTCGGCGGTCGCCGGGATCAAGGGCGGGCTGGACGCCAAGGGGGACGTCTCGGTCGGCGCGGTGTCGACCGGTCCGGACGGCAGGCCGCAGGCGCAGCTGACCGTCACCAACCACGGCCAGGAGTCGTACCGGTACGTGGTCCAGGTGAACTTCACCGACGGGAGCGGCAAGCTGCTGGACGCCACCGCAGTGACCGTCCAGGACGTGGCGGCGGGCCAGAGCGCCCAGGCCACCGCGCAGGCCAACCGGGAGCTCAGCGGCACGGTGGAGGCCGAGGTGGCGAACGCCGTCCGGTTCTGAGCACCGGGCCGCGGGGAGCCCGTTCCGGCTCCGGGCGCCGCCGTTCCGGGGCGGGTGCGGAACCTTAAGCGGGTCTCAAGGCCAACAGGACCCCTTGACGGGGGAGTTGGTCTAGTCCATTTTTATTCCCCAGGTGCAGGGAGCCCCTGAACCGGCGTCACCGGCCTCGTGTCGGGGGCGCCGGTTCGGCACATCCCGGTGTCCGTCATGGCCTGTCCGCTCGATTCCCACCCCTGATCTGTCATGTCCCGGTCGTCCGGCCCCACCCCGGACGCGCCACCCCACCGGGCGACGGAACCCCCACACCCAGGAGTCACGCACCCATGCTGCGCTCACGCATTGAAAGGGCCGGGACCCCGGCTCCGGACGGGCCCCGCCGGCGCCGCCCGAAGAGCCTGGCCGCCATCGCGGCCGGCACCACCGCCTCGCTGCTGCTCGGCGCCGGCCTCGCGCTGTCCGGCGGCGGCGCGGCCAACGCCGCGACCACCAACTCCACCGGCGCGACCGCCACCAGCGGCGGCATCAAGGTCGCCTACTACGACCAGTGGTCGGTGTACGCCAACGCGTACTACCCGAAGACGATCCAGGACACCGGCGTGGCCGGGAAGCTGGACTACCTGATCTACGACTTCGCCAACATCTCCCCGTCCGACCTGGGCTGTTTCGAGGCGACCAAGGCCGCCGACACCAACGACAACAACCCCAACGCCGGTGACGGCGCGGCCGACGCCTTCGCCGACTACCAGAAGAGCTTCGGCGCGGACATCTCGGTGGACGGCGTCGGCGACGTCTGGAACCAGCCGATCGCGGGCAACTTCAACCAGCTCAAGAAGCTCAAGGCGAAGAACCCCAACCTCAAGATCCTGCTGTCGATCGGCGGTTGGACCTACTCCAAGTACTTCTCGTCGGCGGCCGCCACGGACGCCTCGCGCAAGCACCTGGTCTCGTCCTGCCTCGACATGTTCATCAAGGGCAACCTCCCGTCCGACGCCGGCTACGGCGGTCCGGGCACGGGCAAGGGCGTCTTCGACGGCATCGACATCGACTGGGAGTACCCGGGCGGCGGCGGCCACACCGGCAACATCTCCAGCCCGGCCGACAAGCAGAACTTCACCCTGCTGCTGCAGGAGTTCCGCAACCAGCTGGACGCCCAGGGCAAGGCCGACAACAAGACCTACGCCCTCTCGGCGGCGGTCGGCGCCGGCCAGGACAAGATCATGAACGTCGAGACCGACAAGATCGGTCAGTACCTGACCTTCCTCGACGTCATGACCTACGACATGCACGGCGGCTGGGACCCCCAGGGTCCGACCAACCACCAGGCCCCGCTGTACTCCGGCCCGAACGACCCGTCGACCCCGGCCAGGCCGGGCAACGGCAAGTACTCGATCGACAACGCCATCAAGGCGTGGACGGTCGGCGACGCCCAGTACGGCATCCCCGGCGGCTTCCCGGCCAACAAGATCAACATGGGTGTGCCGTTCTACTACCGCGGCTGGACCGGCGTCCAGAACAACGGCAAGAACGGCCTCTTCCAGCCCGCCACCGCCCCGGCCACCGGCGCCGCGATGTCCGGCAACGTCCCGGGCATCCAGATGTACAAGGAGCTGGCCGGCTTCGTCGACAACCCGTCCAAGACCTTCTGGGACGACGACGCCAAGGCCGCCTACTTCTACGACGGCACCACCTTCTGGAGCGGTGAGAACGCCAAGTCCATCCAGGCCAAGCTGGACTACGCGCACTGCAACGGCCTCGGCGGCTCCTTCGCCTTCTCGCTGTACGACCTGGGGACCAACACCAGCCTGTTCGACACGATGGTGAACGCCACCAACGGCTCCGCGGCCGGCTGCCCGGCCCCGCCGACCGGCACCCCGACGCCGACCCAGACCCCGACCGGCACGCCGACCGGGACCCCCACCGGTACCCCGACCGGCACGCCCACCGGGACTCCGACCGGCACCCCGACCACGCCGGCCACCTGCTCGGCCGCCCCGAGCTGGGACCCGAACGCCACCTACGCGGCCGGCGGCACCAAGGTCTCCTGGAAGGGCCACTACTACACCAACAAGTGGTGGACCAAGGGCGACGACCCGACCCAGAGCGGCCAGTGGGGCGTCTGGACCGACAACGGTCCCTGCTGACCCGCTGACCCGCTGATCCGCGGAGCGGCTGACCTGCTGACCTGCCGACCCGCTGACCGTCCGGGGTCCACGGACCCCGCGGCACCTGAACGAGAACGGAGTCCGGCCCGCCGGGGGAGCACCCCCGGCGGGCCGGACTCCGTCGTTCCGGGCCCGCGACCGCGGCTCAGGCCAGGTCGGCCGTGCGCCCGAGCGCGTCCGGCTGGCTCTCCTCGATCCGCCGCAGCATCCGGGCCAGCAGGCCGGACAGCGCGGTGCGCTCCTCGCCCACGACGTCCTGCAGCAGCTCCTCCTCGAACACCGCGGCCATCCGCATCGACTCCAGCCACTTGTCGCGGCCGTTCTCGGTCAGCTCGATGATCACCCGCACCCGGTTGGACTCGTCCCGCTCCCGGGTGACCAGGTCCTCGGCCACCATCCGGTCGATCCGGTGGGTCATCGCGGCCGGGGTGAGCCCCAGCCGCTTCGCCAGCTCGCCCGGGCCCAGCCGGTAGGGGCTCCCGCTCACCACCAGCGCCTTGAGCACCTCCCACTCGGCGGAGGTGATCCCGAGCACAGTCAGCTGCCGGTCGTACGCGACGCCCATCCGCCGGGAGACCCGGTTGAGGGTCTGCACGATCGTCTCGACCTGGGGGTCGACTGTGGGGAACTCCCGCTGGTAGAGGGCCACTTGCTCGGCGATGCCGAACTCCAGGGGAGTGGTCCGCGGGGGCTTGTCGGCAGCCGGCGACGGCTTGTCCGTAGTCATGCGGACCAGTGTCGCACGGGCGTGCACTCCTTAAGCCTTTGACTCCGCAGTCTTCCGGTGCTAAGACTTTATCTCGGCAGAGTTTAGGTCTGAAATCTTCTGGGCTTAAGAGTTCCAGTGGAAACAGGAAGGGATGTGCACGGTGATCGGCACGGTGAAGCAGCAGAGGCAGCAGCGACGTGGGGCGGGCGGCCCGCTGCGCCGCGTCCAGATCGGCAACGCGCTCAGCGCGTTCGGCAGCGGGTTCACGATGCCGTACATGTTCGTGTACGTGGACCAGGTGCGCGGGCTGGGTTCGCTGGCGGCCGGGATGGTGTTCACCGTCTTCGCGCTGGCGGCGCTCGCCGTCCTCCCGTTCACCGGGCGCGGCATCGACCGGTACGGTCCCCGTCCGGTGCTGCTGGCGGGTGCGGCCCTGGCCGCCACCGGCGCGTTCGCCTTCGGCCAAGCCACCGGCACGCCGGCCCTGCTGGTCTCCTCGTTCCTGTTCGGCGCGGGTGTCACCACCTGCCAGCCGGCCCTCGCCACGATGATCGTCCGCTGCTCGACGGCCGCGACCCGCTCGCACGCCTTCGCGCTGCAGTTCACCCTGGTCAACCTGGGCATGGGCATCGGCGCGCTGGTCGGCGGGCAGATCGTGAACGTCGCCGACCCGGCCAGCCTCACCCGGCTGTTCACCATCGAGGCGGTCACCTTCCTCGGCCTGGCCCTGGTCACCGGCACCGCCCGGATGCCGAAGGCCCAGCTGAGCGCCGTCCAGGACGCGGCGACCGGCCCGACCGGCCTGCGCGCCCTGCTCGCCGACAAGGCGATGGTGCGGCTCAGCATCCTCGCCGGGCTGATCTTCTTCACCTGCTACGGCCAGTTCGAGTCCGGTGTCGCGGCCTTCGCCACCGACACCGTCGGCACCGCGCCGTCCACCCTGGGCCTCGCGATCGGCGCCAACGCGGTCACCATCGTGGTGCTGCAGATGTTCATGGTGCGGATCACGGCGCGCCGCCGCCGCACCACCGCGATGGCCGCGGCCGGTGTGGCCTGGCTCGGCGCCTGGGGGATGGCCCTGGTCGCCGGCCTGATCCGGACCGAGACCATGGCCGCCACGGTCGCCATCGTCTCGATCTACGCCCTGTTCGGCGTCGGCGAGTCGCTGCTCGCGCCCACCATGGGCCCGATGGTCGCCGACCTCGCCCCGGCCCGGCTGCTCGGCACCTACAACGCCGGGTACGCCCTGGTGAAGCAGATTGCCATCGCGGTCGGCCCGGCCGTCGGCGTGCTGCTGGTCGGCTCCGGCACCTGGCCGCTCTACCTCGCGGCCATGGCGGGCTCGACGCTGCTGATCGTCGTGCTGGCGCTGCGCCTGCGTCCGTACCTCACGGCCGAGCAGGACAACGCGGCCCCGGCCGTGGTCCGCACCCCGGCCCCGGTCCGGGGGCGGGAGCTGCAGACCGCCGCGTGACGGCGGGCGGCCGAGCGAATCGGCCGCTTGTGCGGCCATGTGTACAGCCGCTCGTACGGGCGCCGACCAGGTCACCTGGTCGGCGCCCGTCGCGCTTGGCTTCCCGGGCACCGCCACATAGTGTCAGTGGCTGTTGACCGCCCGGCCCCGGCCGGGGCAGCAGACCCGGGCCCGGTGCAGCAACCCCCAGGGCCCCGCAGACAGGCGAATCGGCGAGGCTATGACGCAAGCGGCGCTCACGCACCCCCCGGCGGTCCAGGCCACCGCCGAACCGGACCCGGCACCGGCCCCGCGCGGCCTGCTGCGCTGGGCGGCCGACCGTTCCGGCTGGCTCGGCCCGATCGGCGTCGCGCTCTTCGCCGGCCTGCTGCGGTTCTGGAACCTCGGCTACCCCAACGCCTTCGTCTTCGACGAGACGTACTACCCCAAGGACGCCTGGTCCCTGCTCCAGCAGGGCTTCGAGGGCACCTGGCCCGACCACGCCAACGCCGACATCCTGGCCGTCCCGCAGTCCGTCCCGCTCAGCTCCGCGCCCGAGTTCATCGCCCACCCGCCGCTCGGCAAGTGGGTGATGGCGGTCGGCGAGCAGCTGTTCGGACTGCACCCCTTCGGCTGGCGGTTCATGACCGCACTGCTCGGCACCCTCACCGTGCTGATGCTGGCCCGGATCGGCCGCAGGCTCTTCGGCTCCACCCTGGTCGGCTGCACCGCCGCCCTGCTGATGGCCGTCGACGGCCTCCAGCTGGTGATGAGCCGGGTCGGCCTGCTCGACGGCATCCAGATGTTCTTCGTGCTCGCCTCCTTCGGCGCCCTGCTGATCGACCGCGACCACGTCCGCGCCCGGCTCGCCGGGGTCACCGACGGCGACGGGGTGCGGCTCGGGTGGCGCCCCTGGCGGATCGCCGCCGGGGTGCTCATCGGCGCCGCCTGCGCCGTCAAGTGGAACGGCGCCCCGATCCTCGCCGCCTTCGGCGTCCTGACCGTGCTCTGGGACCAGTCCGGCCGCCGCGCCGCCGGCGCCCGCCACCCCTGGCGCTCGATGCTGCGCCGGGACGCCGTACCCGCCCTCCTCGCCATGGTCGGCTCGGCCGTGGTGGTGTACGTCGGCGCCTGGAGCGGCTGGCTGGCCGGCGGTGCGAACGGCGGGGGCGGCTACGACCGGCACTGGGCGGACGGCCGCGCCGGGCTCTCCCCGGACCACGCCTTCGGCATCCCGCTGCCGCAGGTCCCGATGACCTGGGTGCCCGCGCCGCTGCGCAGCCTGTGGCACTACCACTCGCAGATGTACGACTTCAACACCGGCCTGAGCACCCCGCACACCTACCAGTCCAACCCCTTCGCCTGGCTGGTCGACGGCCGCCCGGTCTCGATGTACTGGGAACAGGTGCCGACCGGGTCGCGCGGCTGCACCGCCCCCGGTGGCTGCGCGGCGCAGATCCTGGGCCTGGGCACCCCGTTCCTGTGGTGGGCGGCCTGCTTCGCGCTGGTCTACCTGCTGTGGCGCTGGTTCTTCCGCCGGGACTGGCGCTCGGGCGCCGTGCTGTGCGCGGTGGCCGGGATCTACCTGCCCTGGTTCCAGTACCAGGAGCGGACGATCTTCTCCTTCTACATGGTCGTGCTGGTGCCGTTCCTGTGCCTGGCCGTCGCCCAGATGCTCGGTGCGATCCTCGGCCCGGTGGGCTGCAGCCCCCAGCGCCGCCGGTACGGGGCGATCGGGGCCGGGCTGATCGTGCTCGCGATCGTCGGCTGCTTCGCCTTCTTCTACCCGCTGTACACGGCGGAGGTGATCCCGATGTCGTCCTGGCAGGACCGGATGTGGTTCACCAGCTGGATCTGATGCCGCTGTCCCCGTGGTCGCCGCCGTCGGCACCCGTACCGCTGGCGGCGTCCGGCGCCGGGCAGCTGCTGCCGGTCACCCCGGTGCTCGGGGTGGTCACCGCGGTGCTGCTGCTGGCCGCCGTGGCGGTGGCCGGCCGGGGTCTGCTCGGCCACGGGCGGGCGGTGGCGCGGGCCGGACTGCGGGCGGTCGTCCAGCTGGCCGCCGTCGCCGCGGTGATCAGCTGGGTGGTCGCCTCGCTCTGGTGGTCGGCGCTGTTCGTGCTGCTGATGTTCACGGTCGCGGTGCGCACCGCGGGCCGGCGGATGACCCCGGGCCCCGGCTGGGTCTGGGCGGCGGCCCCGATCGGCGCCGGGGTGCTGCCGGTGCTGGCCCTGCTGCTGGCCGTCGGGCTGCTGCCGCTCAAGGGCCTGTCGGTGATCCCGGTCGCGGGCATCCTGATCGGCGGCGGGCTCACCGCGACCTCGCTCGCCGGCCGGCGCGCCCTGGACGAGCTGCGGCAGCGGCGCGGCGAGGTGGAGGCGGCGCTGGCGCTGGGCTTCGAGGAGCGGGACGCCCGGCTGGAGATCTGCCGTACGGCGGCCGCGACCTCGCTGGTCCCGGCGCTGGACCAGACCCGCACCGTCGGCCTGGTCACCCTGCCCGGCGCCTTCGTGGGGATGCTGCTCGGCGGCGCCTCGCCGGTGCAGGCGGGCGCGGTGCAGCTGTTCGTGCTGATCGGGCTGCTGGCGGTGGAGTCGGTGGCGGTCGTGGTGGTGCTGGAGCTGGTCGGGCGGGGTCTGGTGACGGCCGACGCCGGGCCGGGCGGCCACGGCGTCGGGTAGGCTGGAGCGCGTTGAAGGGGAGTAGCCCTCCACCGGACCGTCGACATACTGGCCCCCAGGGGCCCGGCGCCCGGGGCACCGCTCGAATGGCGGCTGCCGGCGAGACCTTCGGCCGCAGTGCTGTGACCATTTCCAGTGCTGTCGGGCCGAAGCGTCCCCTGACGGACCTGCGGAGGCCGGACAGCCGACCGAGGGGTTCCTCCGATGAGTTTGACCGTTGCCGCGTTGACGTTCGGCATCATCTTCCTGGCCGAGCTGCCGGACAAGACCGCGCTGGCCAGCCTGGTGCTCGGCACCAAGTACCGGGCGAGCTACGTCTTCGCGGGCGTCGCCGCCGCCATGCTGCTCCAGGTGGTGCTGGCGCTGGCCGCCGGGCACCTGCTCTCGCTGCTGCCGCACCGCTGGGTGGAGGGCGTCACCGGAGCGCTGTTCCTGGTCGGCGCGGCGATGCTGCTGTTCCACGGCGGTGAGGACGAGGAGGGGCACGCGGCCAAGGAGCCGTCCTCGAACCGCTTCTGGAAGGTGGCCGGGACCAGCTTCGCGGTCGTCGCGGTCGCCGAGTTCGGCGACCTGACCCAGATCATGACCGCCAACCTGGCCGCCAAGTACGCCGACCCGCTGGCCGTCGGCCTGGGCTCCTGGCTGGCGCTCTGCGCGGTCGGCGGGATCGCCATCGTGGGCGGGCAGAAGCTGCTCAAGTACGTGCCGATGAAGCTGATCGTCCGGGTGGCGGCGGCGATCATGGTGGTGCTGGCCGGGGTCAGCATCTTCGGGGCGATCACCGGCTGACGCCGGTCAGCAGGTGGTGCGGGTGGCCGGAGGTGGGACCGGCCGACGGCGCGGCCGCCTCCCGCCCGGCCCCGCTCAGCAGCCGGGGTCGGCGGTGAGGGCGGCCTGGGTCTTGGGGCCGTAGACGCCGTTCTCGCCCTTGATCCGGTTCTGCCGCTGGTAGTCCTGCAGCGTCGTCTGGGTCCACCAGTCGAAGGTGCCGGTGACGAGCGACTTGTCGACGAATCCGCACCCGGCGCCGACGAGCAGTTGCTGCATCGCCTTGACGTCGGGCCCGCTCATTCCCATCTGGAGCAGCCGCGGGGTCTGCGACGGGGTGGGCGTGGGCGTCGGGGTGGGCGTCGGCGTGGGGGTCGGCGTCGGTGTCGGGGTGGGGGTCGGAGTGGGTGTCGGCGTGGGGGTGGGGGTCCTGGTGGGGCTCGGTCTGGCCGACCGGGTGGCGCTCGGGCTGGGCGTCTCGGGGGTCGGCGTGGGGTCGCTGGGCGCCGGGGCGGCCACGGTCGGCGGCTCCACCGGGGCGGGGGCGAGCGAGGTGGTGGGCGCCGGTTCGGCCCGACGGGTCGGCTCGGAGGACGGCGTCACGGCGTACGCGAGGCCGACGGTGAGCGCCAGCAGTCCGGCGCCGACGCCCGCGATCAGGCCCTTGCGCCCGGCGAGGGGGCCGCGCTCGGACTGCTCGGCGGCCCGGCGCGCGGCCCGTCCGCCGGTGGGGGCGGAGTCGGGCCCGGGGGCCCCGCTGTCGAACGGGAAGTAGCCGAGCTCGTCCCCGGACGCGTCCGGGCCGGGCCGTCCGGCCGGCGGGACCGCGGGCAGGACGGTGGTGGCGCCGTTGCCGTACGCGTCCGGTGCGGGGCCCGGGACGGGCGGCAGGACGGTCGTCGCGTAGGCGTCCGCGTCCGGCCCGAGCGGGGGCGTGGCCGGCGGCTGCATCTGCTGTGCGTGCTGGGCCTGCTGCACCGGATGCCTCATCGGCTGTGCAGGCTGTGCAGGCTGTGCCGGCGCGACCGGGGGCAGCACGGTGGTCGCGAACGGGTCGGCCGTCAGCGGCGGCTCGTCGGCGACCTGCTCGGGCGCCTGCGGCACGTACGGGCGGACCAGCGGCGGGCCCTCCAGGTGCGGGAGGACGGTGGTCTCGTCGAGGCTCCGGTCGGGGAGGCAGCTGCACCCGGTGGAGCGTGCGGTGCCGCACGTCGGGCAGTGCTGGTCCGGCATCGGCCGGTCCTCCTCGGTTCTCGGGTCTCGCGATCGGGCCTGATTATGCAGGACGTCCCGGAGGGGGGACAGGGGCGTCCGGCCCCCGGCGGGGGTGTTGTGCCGGTTGGTGGTGGTTGGCCCCGGGGGAAACCGCCGGAACGCCCACGACGGGTCCGGTGCTTACGTTCGGCTCAACCCGGCGGAGCATAACGGGACATATCTGCCAGCATGGGGAACGGGGAGTGATCATCCACCTGGGCGTCCGGTCGTCCGGCCCCGCGACCCGACGGAGAGGCCATGCCGCCTGTGGAGACGTCATGACGGAGCCGCGCGCCGCGAGCGGGCGGAGCCCGGCGCACCCGCCCGGCCCGCCCGGCCCGCCCGAGGTCACCGCCGCCAACCTCTGGGTGCCGATCGGGGCCCTGCTGCTGGCGATGCTGCTCGCCGCCCTCGACCAGACCATCGTCTCCACCGCGCTGCCCACCATCGTCAGCGACCTCGGCGGCCTGGACCACCTCTCCTGGGTGGTCACCGCCTACCTGCTGGCCTCCACCGCCGCCACCCCGCTCTGGGGCAAGCTCGGCGACATGTACGGCCGGAAGCGGTTCTTCCAGGCCTCCATCGTGATCTTCCTGATCGGCTCGGTGCTCTGCGGAATCGCCCAGAACATGGGCGAGTTGATCGCCTTCCGCGCTCTCCAGGGCCTCGGCGGCGGCGGCCTGATGGTGCTCTCCCAGGCGATCGTCGGCGACCTCGTCGCCCCCCGGGACCGCGGCAGGTACCAGGGCCTCTTCGGCGCCGTCTTCGGCGTCACCAGCGTCCTCGGGCCGCTGCTCGGCGGGCTGTTCGTCGACCACCTCAGCTGGCGCTGGGTGTTCTACGTCAACCTGCCGATCGGCGCGGTCGCCCTGGTGGTGATCGCGGCGGTGCTGCACGGCACGGAGGCCCGGCGCGAGCACCGGATCGACTACCTCGGCACCGCGCTGATCGCCGCCGTCGCCACCTGCCTGGTGCTGATGACCTCGCTCGGCGGCACCACCTGGGCCTGGAGCTCCTGGCAGGTCGTCGGCCTGGGCGTGCTCGGACTGGCGCTGCTGCTCGTCTTCGTCCAGGTGGAGCGCTCGGCCGCCGAGCCCGTCCTGCCGCTGCGGCTGTTCCGCTCACGGACGTTCAGCCTGGTCGCGGTGATCTCCTTCGTGGTCGGCTTCGCGATGTTCGGCGCCCTCACCTACCTGCCGACCTTCCTCCAGGTGGTCCAGCAGGTCTCGCCCACCATGTCCGGCATCCACATGCTGCCGATGGTCCTCGGGATGCTGCTCACCTCGATCGGCTCCGGCCAGATCGTCGCCCGCACCGGCCACTACCGGGCCTTCCCGATCGCCGGGACGGCCGTCACCACGGTCGGCCTGCTGCTGCTCTCCCGGCTCGACGAGCACAGCGGCACCGCCGAGATGAGCCTCTACTTCCTGGTCTTCGGCCTCGGGCTGGGCCTGGTGATGCAGGTACTGGTGCTGATCGTGCAGAACTCGGTCGGCTACCAGGACCTCGGGGTGGCCACCGCCGGCGCCACCTTCTTCCGCTCCATCGGCGCCTCCTTCGGCGTCTCCATCTTCGGGACGGTCTTCGCCAGCGGCCTGCGCTCCCGGCTCGCCGACGCCCTGGCCGGGCAGCCGCTGCCGCCGGGCTTCCGGGTGGAGGCGATCACCGCCGACCCGCGCCTGATCACCCGGCTGCCCGCCGCCCTCCAGGCCGGCGTCCACCACGCCTACGCCGAGTCGATCACCCGGGTGTTCCTGTACGCGGTGCCCGTCGCGGCGGTCGCCTTCGTGCTGTCGCTGTTCCTGCGCGAGCAGAAGCTGCGCTCCACGGTGACCGCGCCCGACCTCAGCGAGTCGATCGGGATCAACCCGGTCGAGCGCTCCTCCCTGGACGAGATCGCCCGCGCGCTGTCCGTCCTGGGCACCCGGGAGGCCCGGCGCGACCTCTTCCGGCGGATCACCGCCACCGCCGGGCTCGACCTGCGGCCCGCCTCCAGCTGGCTCCTCCTGCAGATGCACCACCACGGTTCGGTGGAGCCCGCCGAACTGGCCGAGCGGCGGGTCGTCCCGGTCTCGGTCGTCGAGGAGGCCGTCCGGGAGGTGGAGGGCCGCGGCCTCGCCGCCCGCACCGGCGGCCTGCCGCTGCGGCTCACCGAGCCGGGGGAGGAGGCGGCGCTGCGGCTGGTCGCGGCCCGGCGCACCCAGCTCGCGGAACTGCTGGGGGACTGGGACGAGCGGCAGTACGAGGACCTCGCCGCACTCCTCACCCGGCTCAGCTCCACGCTCTGCGCCGACCGGCGGGACCGGCCGGATCCGCCGACCGGGCCGCAGCCGCCGTACCGGGGGGAGGGGCGGTCGTTCTAGCCGTCCCCAGCGCTGGTGCGGCGTTCCTCACGGGCTGCCGAACCAGCGCGGGGTGTCGAGCCGGAACGGGTCCCCGGGGGCGAGCAGCCGCAGACCGTCCTCGATCCGGCGGAGTTCCTCCTCGCCGAGGGCGGCGGACCACTCGGTGCGCAGTTCCTCGAAGATCCGCGCCGAGCGGACCAGGCAGTCCACGCCCCGCTCGGTGAGCCGGACCACCTTGCGGCGGGCGTCGGCCGGGTCGCTGCCGCGCTCGACGTAGCCGAGCTGTTCCAGGGTCTCGACGGTCTTGCCCGCGGCCTGCTTGGAGACGCCGAGCCGGCGGCCGAGTTCGACGGCGGTGGTGCCCCGGGGGCCGATCGCCTGGAAGACGAAGCCGTGCATCGGGCGCAGGTCCGGGTGCCCTTCGCGGGCGATCCGCTCGTGCAGTTCGTCGATGATCGTGCGGAAGGCCAGCAGCAGGCGCAGCGGCAGCTCGAAGCCGGGCGGGGCGGGTTCGCTTGACACGATAGACAACCTCATTGACCATATAGACAACGACATTGTCCATCTTAGGGGGTTCCTTCACCATGCCCGTGATCCGCTCCGCCGACGCCCGTCGCACCGAGACCCCGAACGCCGTCATGACCACCCTTGCCTCACCCACCCAGGGTGCGACCGCCCTCGCCCAGTGGCGGGTCGAGATGCCCGCCGACCGGCAGGGCCCGCTGCACGCCATGGACACCGAGCAGATCTGGACCCTGCTGGCCGGCTCGGCCGAGGTCGACCTCGCGGGCGAGACCCTGACGGTCGCCGCCGGCGACACCCTCGCCCTCCCCGCCGACGTGCCCCGCCGCATCACCACCGCCGAGGGCTTCACCGCCCTCGTCGCCTCCCCGTCCCCCTCCCACGCCTACAACCCCGACGCCCGCACCCCCGAAGGCGCCTGCGCCCTCGCCCCGCGCGACGCCGACCGCCTCCTCCCGGCCTGGATCGCCTGAGCCGGAAGCCGGAGCCCCGCCCCCTGCCCCCGCCCCGCCCCGGCGGCCCCCGGGCCCGCAGCGCCCGACCGGCGGGGTGTGAGGTGTAGCAGACTGCTCGGGAGCAACCGAGCCGACGGCCGTACGGGCCCCGGCGGATCAGTGAGGAGCGGCATGTCCGTCGTCAAGATCAACGTACTGACGGTGCCCGCCGAGCAGCGCGAGGTGCTGGAGCAGCGCTTCGCCTCGCGGGCCGGTGCGGTGGAGAACTCCGACGGCTTCGAGTGGTTCGAACTGCTGCGTCCGGTCGAGGGGACCGACCAGTACCTGGTCTACACCCGCTGGCGCAGCGAGGAGGACTTCAAGGCGTGGATGGAGGGCCCGATGCAGGCGGCCCACCGTGGTGGCGGTGAGGGCGGCGAGGCGCCGAAGCGGCCGGCCGCCTCCGGGTCCACGCTGTGGTCCTTCGAGGTCGTGCAGTCGGCGGGCCCGAAGGCCTGATTCGGCGGGCTGGTAGGAGGCGGACGGCGCGCCCCGGGGTTCCGGGGTGCGCCGTCCGGCGTTCGAGGGGCCGGGCGATGCCGTCCGGGCCGACCGGGTGTGCGATGAACGGGCTTGTGGTGTGGGGGAGTTCAGGCCGCGGCGGCGTACAGGGCCGCGCGCAGGCCGGGGACGGTCTCGCGGTCGGCCCGCCACACCAGGCGGAGGTGCAGGGGCGGGGGAGCGAGGGGGAGGCGGACGAGGGCGCCGGAGGCGAGGGGCTCCCGGACGGCGAAGTCGGGGAGCAGGGCGATGCCGAGGCCCTGTTCGGCGCAGGCGCGGGTGACGGCGACGCCGCCGGTGGGGACGCGTTCGACGGCGTGGCCGAGCAGGCGCTCGCCGGCCAGCCGGAAGGAGCAGGCCGGGGTGTTCACCAGCAGGCGTTGGCCGCGCAGGTCCTCGCGGGTGAGGGCGGCGGCGCCGCCGAGCGGGTGGGCGGGGGCGGCGACCAGGGCGAGCGAGACGTCCTGGAGGTCGAGGTGGTCGAGCGGGGCGGGCGGCAGGTAGAAGCCGAGGTCGCCGAGCGGTCCGGCGGTGTCCAGGATGAGGGCGGCCTCCAGTGCCCCGGCCGCGACGCCGCCGAGCAGCGCGTCCCGGGCGGTGTCGGTGTGCAGCGCGACGTCCAGGCCGGGGCGGCGTTCGGCGAGCCGGGCCAGCACGGCCGGGACGTGGGTCGCGGCTATCGTCTCCAGCGCGCCGAGCCGCAGCCGGGCGCGGTCGGCGACCACCTCGCGGCGGGCCTGTTCGGCCTGGTCGAGCAGTGTGCGCGCCCAGGGCAGCAGCCGCTCGCCGGCCGCGGTGAGCCTGGTTCCGCGCGGGGCGCGGTCGAACAGCTCGGTGTCCAGGCTGTGTTCGAGGGTGCGGATCTGCTCGGACACCGAGGAGGGGGCCAGGTCGAGCGCCACGGCCGCGGCGGTGACGGTGCGGTGGGTGGCCACGGCCTCGAAGACGCGCAACTGACGAAGTTCCACTGGTTTCTCCGGTTCCCCCGAACGCCCGCGTGCGGTGGCGGGCCCGCTCGGCCCGCTCGTGGTGCGTGCTGCGGCTCGTGTTGAGGTGTTCGCGATGATCCTGCCGGTGTTGCGGGACAGCGTACGGCGGCGTTCGGGCATTCCGAACGCCGCGTGCGCAATCACCGGTGGAGCGGGTACCGGTCAGGCGGGCGGTTTCCAGAGCTGGTTGGTGCCGCCCGTGCAGTCCCAGAGTTCGAGCCTGGTCCCGTCGGCGCTGCCGCCGCCCCGGGCGTCCAGGCAGCGGCGGGAGCCCGGGTTGAGCAGGGTGCCGTCCGGGCGCGGGTACCAGCTCTGGGCGGCGGTGCCGTTGCAGTCGTAGAGCTGGACGGGGGTGCCGGCGGCGGTGCTGCCGTTGGTGACGTCCAGGCACTTGCCGAGGGCGCGGAGCGAGCCGTCCTGGTGGACGGTCCAGTCCTGGGCGCCGGTGGAGTTGCAGCGGTAGAGCTGGACGGCGGTGCCGTTGACGGTGGACGCCCCGTCGACGTCCGTGCACTGCCCGTCGATGCCGGTCAGCGGCCCGCTGGGGCTGGGCGTGGTCCAGCGCTGTTTTGCGGTCGTCCCGCAGGGCTGCAGCAGCAGTCGGCCGTCCGCGCCGCTCAGGCAGCGGCCGGTCGACGGGTTCAGCAGCGAGGAGTCCGGGCCCCTGCGCCATTCCTGGTCGGCGGTCCGGGTGCAGTCCCGCAGGAGCACGGCGGCGCCGTCGGCGGAGCCGGCCGGGGTGAGGCAGCCGTCCAGGACGCCGACGCTGCCGTCCGAGCCGACGGTGGCGTCCTGGGCGGCCACGCCCGAGCAGTCCGTCGCCTCCAGCGGCCGGCCGGCGTCCCCGGCGGCGGCCGAGGCGTCCAGGCAGGCGCCGTCGGAGCCGGTGATCCGCCCGGACCAGGTGGAGACGGCGGGGGACGCGGGGGTGTCGACGCCGCCCCGCAGTCGGGGTGCGCGGGAGGACGAGCCGACGGTGAGGCCGTACCGACCGCCGGGGACGCCCCAGCCGTGCACGCCCTCGTCCCAGACGGCGAAGGCGGAGCGGTCCAGCAGCAGGTCCACGTGGGTCGAGGCGCCGGGCGCCAGGGTGACCTTGTCGAAGGCCTTCAGCTGCTGCGGGGGTTCGCCGGCCGTGGCCGGGAAGGTCAGGTACAGCTGGGGCACCTCGGTGCCGGTCCGGCGGCCCCGGTTGGCGACGTCGAAGCCGACCCGGACCCGGCCGGCCTGGTCGGGGCCGGTCACGGTGAGGCCGCCGTAGTCGAAGGTGGTGTACGAGAGGCCGTGGCCGAAGGGGAACAGCGGGGCGGTGCCGCTCGCGTCGTACCAGCGGTAGCCGACGCCGAGGCGCTCGGTGTAGTGGTAGGTGCCGTCCGTGCCCGGGTACTGGGCGGCGTCCCGGATCGGGGTGGCGTCGGCGGAGGTCGGGAAGGTGACGGGCAGTCGCCCGGCCGGGTCGACGTCGCCGAACAGCACGTCGGCGAGCGCGGCGCCGCTCTGCTCGCCCGGGTACCAGGCCTCGACCACGGCGGGTACCGCGTCCAGCCACGGCATGGTGACCGGGCCGCCGGTGTTCAGCACCACCACGGTGCGCGGGTTGGCCCGGGCGACGGCCCGGATCAGCGCGTCGTCCGCCGCGGTGAGGTTCAGCGAGCCGCGGTCGGCGCCCTCGGTCTCCTGGTCGCCGACCACCACCACCGCGACGTCCGCCCCGGTGGCCGCCGCGGCCGCCGCGGCCGGGTCGTCGCCGGGGTCGTGGCGCACCTCCGTGTTCGGGCCGACCCGGGCCGCGATGCCCTGGCGGGGCGTCACCGTGTGCTCGGCGTACGGGGTGACGTGCGAGGAGCCGCCGCCACCGGTGTAGGCGCGGTCCGCCCAGGGGCCGATCACGGCGACGGACTTGAGCCGGGCGGCGTCCAGCGGCAGGGCGGACCCCTCGTTGCGCAGCAGAACCGTTCCGGCGGCGGCGGCGGTCCGGGCGTCGCGCGCTCCGGCGGCCGGGTCGACCGGGGGCGCCTGGACGCCGTCGAGCGCTCCCGTGCGCGCCATCAGCCGCAGCACCCGGCGGACCTGGTCGTCCAGCAGGGCCGGGGCGAGCCGGCCGTCCGCCGCGGCGGCGGGCAGGTCGGCGAAGTAGCTCGAACCGCCGAACTCCTGGTCCAGCCCGCCGGCGGCGGCGTTGACGGCGGAGTGGGTGGCCGGGTAGTCGGAGCCGACCACCCCGTCGAAGCCCCAGCGGCCCTTGAGCACGTCGCGCAGCAGCGGGAAGTTCTCGCACGCCCAGACGCCGTTCACCGGGTTGTAGCCGCACATCGCCGACCAGGCCCGGCCCTCCCGCACCGCCGCCCGGAAGGCGGGCAGCTCGATCTCGGCCAGGGTGCGCTCGTCCACGTCCGAGCCGTACGACTGGCGGTTGTCCTCCTGGTTGTTGGCCGCGAAGTGCTTGACCTGCGCGGCGACGCGCTGCGCCTGGATGCCGCGCACCTCGGCGGTGGCGAGCCGCCCGGCGAGGTACGGGTCCTCGCCCAGCGTCTCGAAGTTCCGCCCGCCCTGAGGGGTCCGGACGATGTTCACCATGGGCGCGTACAGCACCTGGTAGCCGCGCGCCCGGGTCTCCCGGCCCAGCACGTCGCCGTACCGGGTGGCCAGCGCCGGGTCGAAGGCGGCGGCCAGCGCGACGGGTGCGGGCAGCGCGGTCGCCGGGCGGCCGTCCCGGACGCCGGCCGGGCCGTCCGTCAGCAGCAGCGGAGGGATGCCGAGCCGGGGCACGCCCGCGACGTAGCCGACGGAGTCCACCCCGGCGGGGGCGTCCCGGCCGCGCAGCAGAGTGACCTTCTCGTCGGTGGTCAGCTGGGCGAGGAGGCTCTCGATCCGCTGCTCCGGCGATCCGGGCCCGTCCTTCGGGCGCTCGCCCGGCGCGGCCGCGGCGTTGCCGGCCGTGGCGGCGGCCAGCAGGCAGCCACCGAGGCCGAGCCGGAGGATTCGCATCCGCAGGGAGGGACGTCGCAGGGCAACCACCACCGATCGACGGAGTCGTGGACGGCCGGGCGGGCCTAAAAAGTGACGATCCGTCAAATCTACGGTGGTTCGGCCCCGTACGGCAGGTGGCGCGCCGGGGCGTGTCGGGTATGTCCGGTGCGCGCGCCGGGCGGTGCGCGCGCCGCCGCCCGCCCCCCCGGGGGGCGGGCGGCGGTGTCGCGGCGGGGGCTGGGGCGGGGTCAGCCCAGTTCGGCCAGGGCCTGCTGCGCCGCCCGCGTCCTCGGGTGGCCCTCGCCGAAGTGCTCCTGCCAGGCGGCGGCGTTGGTCCGGAGGACCTCGCGGGCCTCCGGCAGGCGGCCCTGGGCGGCGAGGACCCGGCCCCGGAGCGTGCCGACCTCCAGGGCGCGGTGGTGGTTCGGCCCGAGCGTGCGCCGGCAGAGCTCCGAGGACTTCTCCAGGGACGGCGCCGCGTCCTGCCCCAGCCCGAGCAGGGTGACCGCCGCGACGAGGTGGAGCGCGGCCTCCAGTTCCTCCTCGCCGACGGGGTCCGGCGTGGTGTGTTCGAGCGCGGGGCGGAGCGCCGACAGCGCTTCGTCGTGGCGGCCCTGCGCGTTCAGGGCGCGGGCCAGGCCGAGCCGGGCGGTGAGGAGGAAGCGGGCGTCCAGGCCCGCGATGCCCGCCGCGTGTCCGACGGCGGTGCGGGCCTCGGCCTCGGCCTCGACCGCCCGGCCGCGGGCCGTCAGCGAGAGCACCAGGGCGTTCCGCGCGGCCATCCCGAGCAGCACGCCACCGGGACCGCCCGAGGCCGCGACGTCCATCAGCGCCCGGGCCTGCGCCTCGGCCTCCTGGAAGCGGCCCAGGTAGACGAGTGCCTGGGTCCGGTCGGACCGGGCCTTGAGCGCCTGGGGACTGCCCCCGCCCGCGGTGGCGGTGGCGGCCGCCTCCAGCTCCGTCCAGCGCGTGACCGCCTCGGCGTGGCGGCCGAGCGTGCTGAGTGCCGCGGCCTCGATCGCCAGCGCGGCGCGGGTGTACTCGACGTCGGCCCGACCGGTGAGTTCCAGGAGGAGGGCCGCCTCGGCCCGCGCCTCCTCGGCCCGTCCCGTCCGCACCTGGACCTGGGCGAGCCCCAGCCGGGCCCAGCGGACGAGCTCGCCCCGGGCGGTCGGGTCGGGCGCCAGCCGCAGCACCTCGCGCAGCTCGGCCTCCGCCTCGGCATGACGCTGGAGGCCGCCGAGTGCGCGCGCCCACACCACCCGGCTCGCCAGGGTGGTGGCATCGTCCGGGCCGAAGACCTTCGAGCGGATGCGGACCGCCTCGCGCGCCACGGGCTCCGCGTCCCGCGCGCGCCCCCGGTTGAGCAGGCGGATGCCCTCCCGGTGCAGCTCCTGCGCCTTGGAGTCCCGCCAGTGCTGGATCAGTCCCACGTCGTACCCCCTCCGTCGATCACGACCGGGCGATGGTAGCGGGGCGCCGGGGCGTCGCCCCCGGGCGGTGCGGTTCCGGCCCCGGGCACCGCCCGCCGGGTCCCGCGAGGGGGTGGGTAGATTCTCGATCATGAGAACGACAACGGGGGACGGTCGGCCGGTGCGGGCGGCGCTCGACCGCCTGGGATCGGCACACCCGACGGCGGAGCGCTCCCGCACGCTCCTGGGCGGGGCGCTGATCGCCGTCTCGGTCCTGCTCTTCGCCTGGATCCTGGTCCTCGGGTCGGCCACCCGAGGGCAGGCCGAGGTCAGGAACTGGTCCACGGTGTGGATCGGCATGGACGTCCTCCAGGTCGCCGGCCTGATCGCCACCGCCAGGCTGCTCGTCCGGCGCTCACGCCTGACCGCCCTGGCCGCCGCCGCAGCCGCCACCCTGCTCCTCCTCGACGCCTGGTTCGACGTGATGACCGCCGAGGGCGGCGGCGCCTGGTACACCGCCCTCGCGATGGCGTTCCTCGTCGAACTCCCGGCCGCGCTCGGGCTCGCCGCCCTGGCCCGGTCCGCCCTGGACTGGGGAGCTCCGGACCGCTGAGTGCTACTGGCGCAGGCCGGGAGGACTACCAGGTGAAGAAGTCGACCAGTTCCTCGGCGGGCGGCAGCGGCGCCGCCGCCGGGAGGGGGCGGATCTGGACGAAGGCGTGCTCGAACTGGGAGTACGAGAAGGGGTCCAGGCCCGGGGCCACCACCAGGGCGTTGTCGCCGCGGCGCCAGACGCGGTAGCGCCGGACGCTGCCGGAGTGCGGTCGCCGTTCGTGGCTGACGTCGTGGTCGGGCGGGCCGAGCAGGGTGGTGAACCGGGCGGCGACGGCGTCCAGTTGCTCGGTGAAGGTGTCGGTCTCCTGGTCGGTGCTGCTCCGCCAGCCGGGGAGGGTGCCCCAGAAGTCCTCGGCCATCCCGCCGTCGGGGTGCACGTAGTACTCGTAGGCGAAGGGCAGGAAGAGGCAGTCGTCGCCGTACGCGAGGTGGCCCGCCGGTGTGCAGGCCTTCTCGTTCAGCTCGCCGAGGTGGTCGCCGGTGGAGTGCCAGCCGGCGTCGGTCATCGCGCGTTCGCCGACGTCGCCGTCCGTCCAGTCGAGGTCCGCCATCGCCACCAGCCGGGCGGCCAGTTCGGGGTCGACGGGGCAGTACGCGGTGATCCAGGGATCGTCGTCCTGGTCGGTGTCGGTCTCGGTGTCGGAGTCGGCCTCGTAGCCGGGGGATTCTGCGGACACTGGGGTGGACTCCCGTTCTGGCGGACGCTTCGAACGGTCACCCTAGCGGCGGCCGGAAGTCGACGGGGGCGTCGAAGGCCGCCCGGCGGGTGGTGCGGCGCAGGGCGCGCAGGACGGGGGTGCCGAGGGTGAGGCAGAGCACGACGGTGAGGGCGGCGCGCGGGAGGTCCCAGCCCAGGGAGGTGGTGAGGCAGTAGGCGGCGAAGCGGACCAGGTTGGCGGACAGCGGGTCGCCGGGGTGGAAGGAGATGGAGCCGGCCAGGCCGCCGATGTACGGCCAGCCCTGGAGGTTCATGATCGTGCCGTACAGGACGGCGGAGACGGCGCCGTACCCCGCGAGCAGCAGCAGTTCGAGGCGGCCGCGCAGCGCGGCCGGGCCGGGCAGCAGGCCCGCGCCGAGGCAGACCCAGCCCATGGCGAGCATCTGGAACGGCAGCCACGGTCCGACCCCGCCGGTGAGCAGCGCGGAGGCGAACATCGACAGCGAGCCGAGGACGAAGCCGAAGCCGGGGCCGAGGACCCGCCCCGACAGCACCATCAGGAAGAACATCGGCTCCAGGCCCGCCGTCCCCGCCCCCAGCGGCCGCAGCGCGGCGCCGGCCGCCGCCAGCACCCCCAGCAGGGCGACGGACTTGGCGTCCAGGCCCGGCGCCCCGCCGCCCGCCGTACGGCCTTCGGAGATCTGCGCGATGACGACGGCCAGCAGCAGCGGCAGCAGCAGGGCGAACAGCCACGGCGCGTCGGCGGAGTGGCCGACCAGGGCCGATCCGGTGGAGGCGAGCAGCGGCCAGCCGAAGGCCGTCACGCCGACCAGGGAGACCAGGGACAGTGCCGCGACGGAGCGGCGGCCGAGCGGTACGGGTCGGCTGCTCATGCGTTCAGTGCCTCCGTGACCTGCCGGACGGTGAGCCACGGTCCGGGCGCCAGCACCTTGGCGACCTGCGGCGCGAAGGCGGGGGAGGAGACCACCACCTCCGCGGTCGGGCCGTCGGCGACGATCTCGCCCTCGGCCAGGATCAGGGTGCGGTGGGCGAGTTCGGCGGCGAGCTCGACGTCGTGGGTGGCCAGCAGGACGGCGTGCCCCTCGGCCGCGAGCCCGCGCAGGATCTCGACCAGCCGGGCCTTGGCGGCGTAGTCCAGGCCGCGGGTCGGCTCGTCCAGGAGCAGCAGCGGGGGCCTGGCGGTGAGGACGACGGCGAGGGCGAGGGTGAGCCGCTGGCCCTCGGAGAGGTCCCGGGGGTGGGCGGTGCCGTCGATGCCGGGCAGCAGGCGTTCGACCAGGGTGCGGCAGGTGCCCGCGGCGGCCCCGGCGTCCGCGTCCGCGGCGGCGCACTCGGCGGCGACGCTCTCCCCGTAGAGCAGGTCGCGCGGGTCCTGGGGGACGAGGCCGACCTGCCGGATCAGTTCGGCGGGGCGGGTGCGGTGCGGGGTGCGGCCGCCGACGGTGACGCGGCCGGAGTCGGGGGCGTGCAGGCCGACCAGGCTGCCGAGCAGGGTGGACTTGCCGGCGCCGTTGCGGCCCATCAGGGCGGCGATCTCGCCGGGGCGCAGCGTCAGGTCGACCCCGCGCAGGGCCTGGACCGGGCCGCGCCGTACGGCCAGGCGGGCGCAGTCGGCGATCGGAGCGGCGTCGGGAACGGTGACGGCGCCGGGCGCGCGCCCGTCCAGGTCGGCGCGCAGCGCGGCGGCCTTGCGCCGGGCGTCCCGGACGGACAGCGGCAGCGGCCGCCAGCCGACGAGCCGGCCGAGGCCGACCACCGGCGGGTGCACGGGGGAGTGCGCCATCACCTCGGCGGGTTCGCCCAGGACGGGCGGTCCGCCGGGGGTCAGCAGCAGCACCTGGTCGGCGTACTGGACGACCCGCTCCAGCCGGTGTTCGGCCATCAGCACGGTGGTGCCCAGGTCGTGCACCAGTCGTTGCAGCACGGCCAGCACCTCCTCGGCGGCGCCCGGGTCGAGTGCCGAGGTGGGCTCGTCCAGGACCAGGACGCGCGGGTGCACGGTGAGCACCGAGCCGATCGCGACGCGCTGCTGCTGGCCGCCGGAGAGCGAGCCCAGGGCGCGGTCGCGCAGGTCGGCGAGGCCGAGCAGGTCGAGGGTCTCCTCGACCCGGCGCCGCATCACGTCGCCGGGCAGGCCCAGCGACTCCATGCCGTAGGCGAGTTCGTCCTCGACGGTGTCGGTGACGAAGTGCGCCGCCGGGTCCTGACCCACGGTGCCGACCAGGTCGGCGAGTTCGCGCGGCCGGTGTTCGCGGGTGTCCCGGCCGCCGACGGTGACCCGGCCGTGCAGCACCCCGCCGGTGAAGTGCGGCACCAGGCCGCTGACGGTGCCCAGCAGGGTGGACTTGCCGGAGCCCGAGGGGCCCACCAGCAGGCAGAGTTCGCCCTCGGGCACGGTGAGGTCGACGCCCGCCAGCGCCGGGGCGGCGGAGTCCGTGTACCGGACGGAGACCTGCTCGAAGGTGATCACGATGCCCTCCGGGGCGGGGTCGGGGCGGCGAAGGTCGGTACCAGGCCGAGGAGTACGGCCAGGACGGCGGCCAGCGGCAGCTCGGGGACGGTCGGCGGGACGACGGTGGGGGCGAAGGCGGCCGGATCCCGTGTCGCGAGGTAGCTGAACAGGGCGGCGGCGGCGACCCCGGACCCGGCGGTCAGCCACTCCGGCAGCGCCCACGGGTCGGGCCGGTAGCGAGATCTGACGGACCGTCGGTTGCCGAGCAGCAGTCCGGTGAAGGCGGCGGCCAGGCCCAGCAGCAGCACCGGCGGCGCCCAGCCGGCGCCCCCGGCGGTCAGCAGTCCGTACGCGGCCAGGCAGACCCCGAGCAGCCCGGCCAGGGTGAGCGCGGCCGTCACCCGGGCCAGTCGGCGCGGCACGTCGGCGGTGCGGCCGAAGCCGCGGGTGTCCATCGCCGCGGCCAGGGCGATCGAGCGCTCCAACGCGCCCTCCAGGACGGGGAGTCCGACGCTCAGCACGGCCGCGACGCCCTGGTCGCTGCGGCCGCGCAGGCGGCGGGCGGCGCGCAGCCGGCGTACGTCGGCGACCAGGTTCGGCGCGAAGGTCATCGCCACCACCACGGCCACGCCCGCCTCGTAGAGCGCGCCGGGCAGGGCGCGCAGCAGCCGGGCGGGGCTGGCCAGCGAGTTGGCGGCGCCGACGCAGACCAGCAGGGTGGCCAGCCGCAGCCCGTCGTACAGTGCCGCGAGCACGCCTTCGAGGGTGACCCGCCCGCCGATCCGCACCCCCTGCGCCCAGGCGGGGAGCGGGACTTCGGGCAGGCCGAACAGCGTGTGGGTGCCGGGGACGGGGGAGCCGAGCAGCACCGCGAAGGCCAGCCGGATGCCGAGCACCAGCAGTCCGAGGCGCAGGAACGCCCCGTACGAACGCGACCAGGGCGCGTCGCCGCGGCGCGCCGCGACCACGTACCCGGCGGTCGCGGCGAGCAGCAGCAGGAGCACCGGGTTGGTGGTGCGGGTCGCCGCCGCGCCGAGCCCGAGCGCCCACAACCACCAGGCCCCGGGGTGCAGTTGGCGCGGTCCGACGGGCGGGCGGGTGCTGCGGGTGCTGCGGGTGGTGCTGCTCACGGATCTGTCCTGGGAACGGGGTCGGGGCGTGTCACGGCACGCCTCAGGAGTGACGGCGGCGGCGCGCCTGCCAGACGGCGCCACCGGCGAGGACGGCGACCAGCGCGCCGCCGGCGGCCAGTCCGAGGTCCGGGCCGCTGCCGCTGTTGCCACTACTGCCGCCGTCGGCGCCGGCCTTGGGCTGGGCGGCGCCCGCGTCCACCTGGTCGCCGCAACCGGCCCCCGGGTAGCCGGCGATGGCGCACAGCATCCCGTTGGACTCGTAGCGCAGCGGCGGGGCCACGGCGGCCAGCACCTCGGCCGAGGTGGCGCGCGGTGCGACGCTCGCGCAGGCGGTCCGCGACCCGGGCGGCGCGGCGGTGGACGCTCCGGCGTCCTGGGCCGTGCCGAAGTCCAGTACCACGGCGACCCGCTTGCGGCCGTCCTGGGCGGGGGTGGCGGCGCAGATCCCGTCGAACCCGGACGCCGTGCGCGGCCGGGCGGCGTCCTGTCCGCCGTCCGGGCTGAGGGCGAACCGCCAGCCGTCCACCGAGCCGTCCGGCGGCACGGAGATCGCGGGCCCCTGCTGCTGGTACGTCCAGGCCCCGCCGTCGGCCCCGCGCCAGAACGACCAGTACCGGTACCCGGCGGCCTGCGCCGGGGTGGCGCAGGCCAGCAGCACCAGGGTGCCGAGCAGAGCGAGCAGCAGGGCGGCCGGTGCCCGCCGGGGGCCGCGGCCCCCGGCGGCGTCACGCTGCGCCCGCATCAGAGCTTCGGGTTGCGCTTGCGCTGGAGGCTGAGCAGCAGCCCGCCGCCGACGCCGATCAGGAGGCCGACGATGATCAGCCAGAACTGCCCGATGCCGTCGCTCTTCTTCTTCGCCGGGGTGGCGGTGGTCGAGGCGGCCTCGGCCTTGGGCGCCGGGCCGAGGGCGGTGAGCTGGCCGGTGAGGGCGGCGTCGCCGCGGTGGGTGGCCTGGCCGACCAGCAGGAGGGTGGCGGTGGCGGCGGCGTCGGTGCCGTTCTTGGTCCAGGTGGCGCCCTGCCCCTCCAGCCAGTCGACGGCGTCGGTGGCCTCGTCGGGGTGGCCGCTCTGGACGAGGGCGAGGGCGGCCCAGGCGGTGGCGGTGTAGTCGGGCTTGGGCTCGGCGCCGGGGGTGGTGAGGGTGAGGTGCCCGTCGCCGGAGCCGAGCTGGGCGGCGAGGTAGGCGCTGACGGCCTCGCCCGCTTCGGCGTGCGGCACGGTGGCGGGCGCGGAGCCGTCGGCGCAGGCGAGGGGCTTGGCGGTGGCGTCGGCGTGCACCGAGGAGGCGACCGGCAGGTGCCCGCCGGCGGCGGCGAGGGCGGCCTGGGCGGTGGCGAGGGTGTTGGGGGCGAGGGTGCCGGCGGCCGGGTCGGGCTGGAAGGCGAAGGCGCCGCGCTGGTCGGCGGGGGCGGCGCAGCCGAGCTGGAAGCGGGCGAGGCCGTCGAAGGCGTTCTTCCCGGCGGCGCCGCCGGTGCCGGGCTTGGCGATGCTCGCCGGGTCGGTCCGGGCGGCGAACAGCGCGTTGACGACGAGGCCGGTGGAGTTGGCGTCGCCGGGGTTGCCGGGGTTGTAGGCCCAGCTGCCGTCGGCATTCTGGTTGGCCTTGAGCCACTGGAGGCCCTTGTCGACGGCGGGCTGGTGCCCGCCGACGGCGACCAGGGCCTGGAGGGCGACGGCGGTGGCGTTGCTGTCCTCGGTCTTGGGGTCGCAGGCCGCGCCGGGGGCCCGGTAGGAGGGCCAGCCGCCGTCCTCGCACTGCTGTCCGGTGAGCCAGTCGACGGCGGAGTCGGCGGGGGTGACCTTGGCCGCCGTCAGCGCGGTGAGCGCGAGGGACTGCCGCCAGACGCCGTCGTACGTCGGGTCGCTCTTGCCGTACAGGCCGTCCGGGATGGCGGCGGCCGTGGGCGACGGGCTGTCGGCGAGGGCCGGTCCGGCGGCGAGGCCGGCGAGCAGCGCGGCGGACAGGGCGGCGGCGCCCAGGCGGGCGGCGGTCAGCATGGTGCGGTGTGCCTTTCGGTGAGCGGTGGCGGGCCCCGGCGGGGGCCGTTCCGTAGTCCTCGACGGGTGCCGGGCGGGTGCGGGTGCCCGGTTCGCCGCTCGTCCCTCCCCGGGTGCCCCGGCTCGCCCGGGGCGCCGGGGGCGCGGTCGGGCTCACGGTTGCGGGTCAGCGCCGGATTCGCACCGGCTTCCCCCGGGGGAGGAGCGGGATGGAGTTGTGCTGCCCGTCGACTCTAACCGCCGGGCCGCGGCGCGCGGGTCGGCCGGGGCGGCGCGGGGCTGGAACAGGTTCCAGTAATCGCCCCCGGTGGCCGTCCCGCCGGCCGGGGCGGTCAGGGCAGTGCGAGCAGCCGGGCCGCGGTGTGCAGGTCGGCCCGGACCTCGGCGATCGAGGCGCGCCCGGAGAGCCAGGCGACCAGGGCCGAGTGCCAGGTGTGCTCGATCACCCGGACGGCCGCGCGCTGGCCCTCGCTGGGCGGCCCGGACTGCCCGATCGCGTCCAGGATGAGCTGTCCGGTGGCGGCGCTGACCTGGTCCACCTCGGTGCCGACCGAGCGGTCCGCGAAGCTGAGCGCCCGGACCATCGCCTCGGCCAGCAGCGGCTCGCGCTGGAGCGCGTGGAAGGCCCGGGTGAGGGCGTCGGCGACCCGCAGGGCAGGCTCCGGCTCGGTCGGCGGGTGCCGCCGGATGTGCTCCTGGAGCCCCTGGAGCTGCTCCAGCATGACCGCGACCAGCAGGTGGACCTTGGACGGGAAGTACCGGTACAGCGTCCCGAGGGCGACCTGGGCGCTCTCCGCGACCTCCCGCATCTGCACCGCCTCGTACCCGCCGCGGGCGGCCAGCGCGGTGGCGGCGCGCAGGATGCGGCGGCGCCGCTCGGCCTGGCGCGCGGACAGCGGCGGCTCGCCCGGTGCGGGGGAGGCGGGGCTCACGGACGTGGTCGGCGACGGCAAGGGTGCTCCCGGGGGCGCGTGGGTGGCGGCGTGCTCCAGAAAGGTCGACCCGAAGGCGACCCGCGGTCGGTCGGGCCCGGCGTGGCGGGAATCACCAGCCCTGGCTCCTGAGCGAAAGCTACGGGCCGGTATCTTCGAGGTCTCTCATTGTTCACACGGTCGATGACGAGTTCCACAGCCACTGAAACCTGATCTACTTTAGCGACCGGTGCCACCGTTGGGCGCCGCTCGCACCGATAGCAGCCAGAGATGAGGGCCGAGGATGACCGCGCAGCCGCTGCGGATTGCCCTGCTGTCATACCGCGGGGACCCGTTCTGCGGCGGTCAGGGCGTGTACGTACGGCACCTCTCCCGGGAGCTGGCGCGGCTCGGCCACCACGTGGACGTGATCGGCGCCCAGCCCTACCCCGTGCTGGACGAGGTCGAGGGCCCCGGCTCGGTCCGCCTGGTCGAGCTGCCCAGCCTGGACCTCTACCGCGCCGACGACCCCTTCCGCACCCCCGCCCGCGGCGAGTTCCGCGGCCCGGTGGACGTGCTGGAGTTCGCCACCATGCGCACCGGCGGCTTCCCCGAACCGCTCACCTTCTCGCTGCGCGCCCGGCAGTACCTGGCCCGGCACAAGGGCCGCTACGACGTGGTGCACGACAACCAGACCCTCGGCTACGGCCTGCTCGGCCTGGCCCGGCACGGCTTCCCGCTGGTCACCACGATCCACCACCCGATCACCGTGGACCGGCAGTTGGAGCTGGACGCGGCCACCACCCGGGGCAAGCGGCTGTCGCTGCGCCGCTGGTACGCCTTCACCCGGATGCAGCGCCGGGTCGCGGCCCGGCTGGACCACGTGATCACCGTCTCCGGCACCTCGCAGCGCGAGATCGCCGAGCACCTGGGCGCCGCCCCCGGCGCGATCTCGGTGGTGCCGATCGGCGCCGACACCCGGCTCTGGTCGCCCTCGGCGCGGATCGAGCGGGTCCCGGGCCGGATCGTCACCACCTCCAGCGCGGACGTGCCGCTCAAGGGCCTGGTGTTCCTGGTCGAGGCGCTGGCCAAGGTCCGCACCGAGCGGGACGCCCACCTGGTGGTGGTCGGCAAGCCGCAGAAGGAGGACGGGCCGGTGGCCGAGGCGGTGCGCCGCTTCGGGCTGGCGGAGCACATCGAGTTCCGCACCGGGCTGAGCGACCGCGAGCTGGTCGACCTGTACCGCTCGGCGGAGGTCGCCTGCGTCCCGTCGCTGTACGAGGGCTTCTCGCTGCCCGCCGCCGAGGCGATGGCCACCGGCACCCCGCTGGTGGCGACCACCGGCGGGGCGATCCCCGAGGTGGCCGGGCCGGACGGCGGGACCAGCCTGGCGGTGCCGCCGGGGGACGCGGGCGCCCTGGCCGCCGCGCTCGGCCGGCTGCTGGACGACCCGGAGCTGCGCGCCGAGCTCGGCGCGGCCGGCCGCGAGCGGGTGCTGGCCCGGTTCACCTGGGAGCGGGCCGCCGAGCTGACCGCCGAGGCCTACCGCGCGGCGATCGCCACCGGCGTCGGCGCCCGGGCCCGCTCCGGGCCGGGCTGGCGGTACGTGCCCTGAGGGGCGGGCTCGTGAGCGAGCCGCTCCGGGGGTTGAGGCGAGTGTGACCTGACGAAGCGTCAAGAACGCTTGGTGGCAATAGAAATGGGAGCCCTGCAGTGCTGACCGTCGATTTCTCGCGCTTCCCGCTCGCCCCCGGCGACCGGGTGCTCGACCTGGGCTGCGGCGGGGGCCGGCACGCGTTCGAGTGCTACCGCCGCGGCGCCAACGTGATCGCCCTCGACCAGAACGCCGAGGAGATCGCCGAGGTCAAGAAGTGGTTCGCGGCGATGGAGCTGGCCGGCGAGGCCCCCGAGGGCGCGTCGGCGGTCGCGATGGAGGGCAACGCGCTGGCGCTGCCGTTCGAGGACGACTACTTCGACAAGATCATCATCTCCGAGGTGATGGAGCACATACCCGATGACAAGGGCGTGCTCGACGAGATGTTCCGGGTCCTCAAGCCGGGCGGCCTGATCGCCGTCACCGTGCCGCGCTGGCTGCCGGAGAAGATCTGCTGGGCGCTGTCCGACGAGTACCACGAGGTCGAGGGCGGCCACATCCGGATCTACCGGGGCGACGAGCTGCTCGGCAAGCTCAAGGACGCCGGCCTGGAGCCGTACGGCACCCACCACGCGCACGCCCTGCACTCGCCGTACTGGTGGATCAAGTGCGCGGTCGGCGTGGACAACGACAAGGCGCTGCCGGTCAAGGCCTACCACCAGCTGCTGGTCTGGGACATCGTCGGCACCCCGGTGATCAGCTCGATCACCAAGGCCGCCGAGAAGGCGCTCAACCCGCTCATCGGCAAGAGCTTCGTCGCCTACGCCTCCAAGCCGAACAAGGTCGAGCGCGCGCCGGGCGGGGCGGAGTGACCGCCGCCGTCCCCGAGGTGCTGCTGCTCGACGGGGTGCTGGACGCCGAGCAGGCGGCCGACACCGTGCGCAGCATCCTGGCCGAGCAGCGCCCCGACGGCGCCATCCCCTGGTTCGCGGGCCACCACCTCGACCCCTGGGACCACACCGAGGCCGCGATGGCCCTGGACACCGCCGGGGAGCACGCCGCCGCCGAGGCCGCCTACCGCTGGCTCGCCTCCCGGCAGAACCCCGACGGCTCCTGGTACGCCGCGTACACCGACGGCACGGTCACCGACCGGTCCAAGGAGAGCAACTTCTGCGCGTACATCGCGGTCGGGGTCTGGCACCACCACCTCAGCACCGGCGACGACGCCTTCCTGGAGTGGATCTGGCCGGTGGTCCGGCGGGCGCTGGACTTCATCGTCGGCCTGCGGCTGCCCGGCGGCCCGATCGCCTGGCGGGTCGGCGAGGACGGCGCGGCCACCGAGGAGGCGCTGCTGACCGGCTCGTCCAGCATCCTGCACGCGCTGCGCTGCGGGCTGGCCGTCGCCGACTACCTGGAGGAGCCGCAGCCCGACTGGGAGCTCGCGGCCGGCCGGCTGCGGCACGCCATCGCCCACCACCCCGAGCGGTTCCTCGACAAGGACCGCTACTCGATGGACTGGTACTACCCGGTGCTCGGCACCGGCCTGCGCGGCGACGCGGCGGTGGCGCGGATCGAGCGGGACTGGGAGCGCTTCGTCGTCCCCGGCCTCGGCGTGCGCTGCGTCAGCGACCGCCCGTGGGTGACCGGCGGCGAGAGCGCCGAACTGGCGCTCGCGCTCTGGGCGATCGGCCAGTCCGACCGCGCGGTGGACATCCTGCGCTGGATCCAGCGGCACCTGCGGCACGAGGACGGCTCGTACTGGACCGGGTACGTCTTCGAGGACGACGCGATCTGGCCCGAGGAGCGCACCACCTGGACGGCCGGGGCGCTGCTGCTCGCGGTCGCCGCGCTCGGCGGGGACCCGGCGACCGTCGCGGTCTTCGGCGGGGACCAGCTGCCCGCCGGGCTGGTGGTCCAGGACTGCTGCTGAGGGCCTCCCGGCCCCGGGGGACACGGAAGGGGCGGGACCGGTGATCCGGTCCCGCCCCTTCTCCGTGCCGTCGCGCGGCTCGCGTCCGCGCCGCGGCGTCAGCCGCGCTGGATGCCGGCGGTGTCGGCCAGCACGCCCTGGGTGCCGTCCGGCAGCTGGGCGACCAGGGCCGCGCCGCGCTGCTCGACGGCCAGGTACCAGGTGCCCGGCACGACCTCGCCGACCGGGGCGCCGACCGGGTTGTCCTTCGGGGCCAGCTGGCGCGGGGCCGGGACGGCGAACCAGAAGGGCTGGAAGTCCGCCGCCGGGGCGGCCGGCTGCTGGGCGGCCGGGGTCGGCTGCGGGGCCGGCGCGGCGGCGTCCTGCGGACCGGCCTGCACCGGCTGGCCCGGCTGCGGCTGGCCGGCGGCCGGGTAGCCGTAGCCACCGGCCGGCTGGGCGCCGAAGGCCGGGTCGTGACCCTGGTTCGGGTAGCCGTACTGGCCCGGGCCGGGCTGGCCGGGGGCACCCGGGTGGCCGGGCTGACCCGGCATCGGGTAGCCGCCCTGGTACGGGACGGCCGGGCGCTCGTTGACCAGCGGGGCCTTGAGCGCCGGCACCAGCGGTGCGGCTGCGGCCGCACCGGCCAGCACGAGCAGCGAGATGAGGCCGAGCCAGGCGCCGAAGCCGTGGCTGAGCGTGGTGGCCGACGGGCCCCCGCCGAGCGCCCAGACCGAGGTCCAGAGCGCGGCGACGCTGAACGCGATGCCCCACTGGTCCAGCCGCAGGCCGAGCACCTGGCGGTTGGCCGCGGCGGGGCCCTGGAAGCGCTGCACCAGGATCAGGACGGCCGCGGCGATCCCCAGGAGGTAGATCGACGGCAGGATGGGGAACAGCTGGGTGCTCCACGCGTTCTGCGAGGTGTCCCCGCAGTACCGGCCGCTGCAGTCCACGGTCCAGTAGGGCAGGAAGGAGGCGATGAACAGCAGGACGGCCGCGCCTGCGACGGCGGCGTCTCCCCTGGTGAGAGCGCGCAGATTCACTTACGTTCCCCTCGTTGACGTGTCGTGGACGGTGCTTCGTGCGGTCGGTCCGACCGGCCGAAACTCCCGAACGGACCAGAAGCCTAGGCCCAACCGTCCCACCGGTGCACGGCGGGACCGGGAACGGGTCGAAGTCGTTGCAAACCGTGCCGACTCGGCGGGTGTCCGCCGGTCGGCCCGCTTCGCCCCAACTCCCTTGCCCGGTCCGGTCAGTGGGTGGTCAGGAAGGCGCCCAGCGCGTCGGCGATCCCCTGGGCGGCCTGCTGCCGCCACTGAGGGTCCGTCATCCGTCGGGCGTCCGCGGAGTTGCGCATGTTACCGCACTCGATGAACACCTTGGGAACCGCGGAGAGGTTGAGGCCGCCCAGGTCGGAGCGGGTGTCCAGGCCGTCCTTGGCGATGTAGTCGGCGTACGGCTCGCCGGTCGCGGCGTGGAAGCGGTCGCGCAGCAGCAGGCCCAGCCGGCGCGAGGGTTCGACGATCGCGGAGTTGTCCGCCGTACCGGCGACCACCTTGGCGGGCAGGATCACGTGGAAGCCGCTGCCGCTCGCCGGCGCGCCGTCGCCGTGCACCGACAGCGCGACGTCCGCGTGGGCGTCGGCGCCCGCCCTGGCGCGCTCGTCGACGCACGGGCCCCACGGGCGGTCGCCGTCCTGCACCATGACGACCTTGGCGCCCCGGGCGGTGAGCAGGGCGCGGGCCCGGCGGGTGACGTCCAGGGTGTAGTCGGCCTCGGTGTAGCCCGCGTTGGTCTCGGTGCCGGTGGTGTCGCACTCCTTGTGGCCGTTGCCGACGTCCACCTGACGGTTGATCTCGGTGGGGTGGGAGAAGTTGCCGGGGTTGTGGCCGGGGTCGAGCACCACGGTGCGGCCGGCCAGGTCGCCGCCGCCGGTCGGGGCCTGTGGGGTGGCGGCGGGCGGCGGCGTACCGGTGGGCGCGCCGGGCGTCGGGTCCGGGGCGGGGCTCGTCGTCGTGCCCGTCGCCGTGCCCGTCGCCGGCTCCGGGGACGGGTCGGTCGGGGTGGCGCCGGTCGGCGACGAGGCGGGCTGCGCGGCGGCCGTGGCGGCCACCGGGCCGGAGCCGTCCAGGGCCTGCCACCCGAACCAGCCCGCCGTGCAGAGCGGAACGACCACCGCCACCGCGGTGGCGGTGCGCAGCAGGGCGGAACGGCGGGGGGCGGGGGAGGTCGGGCCGGTCACGGGCTGTTCAGATCCTGTCCGAGGTGGGCGGGGTGAGGCCGTAGGCGTCCGCGATCGGCTTCCACTTGGTCAGGAAGTCGTTCTTCGCCTGGGTCGCCTGCGGGTTGAGCTCGTCCGCGTGCTTCTTGTCCGGCGTGCTCGGCGCGTTGCCGGAGCAGCCCTGCTTGGCCACGGCGCGGGCCCAGGCCGCGTACGCCTTGTCGATGTCGGCGGACAGCTGCCAGGCGGACTTCAACGAGTTCACCGCGTCCGCGCCGCCCGGGACGTCCGTGACGCTCAGCTTGGCGAGCTTGCCCAGCAGCCCCTGGCGCTGGCCGGCCCCGCTGTCGAAGACCTGCGCCGCGCTCTCGATGTCGGCCTTCGACGGGCAGCTGCTGACCTTGGCGACGGCGTTGCCGATCTGCGTCCTGGCGTTGCCGCCCTCGGTGAGCAGTCCGTCCAGCGCCTGGGCCTGGGCCTTGGCGTTCGGGCCGGCCGTGGTCGCGGACGGGGCCGGCGTGTCGGAGGGCGTGGCCGTGGCGCCGGGCGCGGCGTCCGTGCCGGTGGGCGCCGGGGCGGGCGGCGGGTTGCCGGCACCGGTCGCGGCGCCGGCCGGCGGGGTGGGCGCGGCCTGGCCGCCCTTGTCACCGCCCTGGGCCGCGTACAGCAGGCCGCCGCCGACCGCCAGCACCAGCAGGACCGCGAAGCCGATCAGCAGCGGGGCCCGGCGGTTGCCCGGGCGGTCCCCGTCGTCCTCGTGGTCGGGCGGGAGGGCGGCCGGGTGGTCCGGCCGGGCCGGGTACGGCGGGGCGCTGTACGGGGCCTGCGGGTTCTGCGGGGTCTGCGGGTAGGGCGGCGGCGGGTACCCGTACCCGCCCTGCTGGTCCGCGGCCTGCTGGTACGGGTTGCCGGCCGGAGGCGGCGGCGGGTAGACGTACCCGGGGCCGGGGAGCGGCCCGCCCTGGGGGCCGCGGTCCTGCGGGGTCGCGTGCGAGGGGAACGGCGCGGCCGCGGGCGGGGCGCCCGGCGCCGGGGCGATCCGGGGGAGGGCGGCGGTGGGCGCGCCGGGGCCCGGGGGCGGGGGCGGCGGGGTGGCCGGGCCCGACATGTCCGGCGCCGGGCCGAAGCCCGGGGCGGTGGACAGGTACGGGCGGCCGCCCAGCGGCGGGTCCTGGTCCTCGGCCGCGCCCGGGGCGGGGGCGCCGGTCGGTGCGGCGGGGTCGGTCCCGGCGTCCGGGCGCTGCGGATTGCGGACCCAGCCGCCCGCGCCGCCGCGCGCGGTCGGGTCCCAGACCGCCGGAGCGGTGTTGTGCTGGTCCGTCATGTGCCGCTGGCCCCCACCGTCCGCCGATGCTCTGCCTGGTGCTGCCGCCCGTGCCGCAGCTGCCTGGTGCTGCGCGGACACCGTACCGTTCGAACCCCCGCCCGACAGCCCAGGCACGACGTTAGAGCATCGGGGCGTGGCTGCGGGGGGTATCGCGCGGTGCGGTCGGGGCGGGGGCCGGTGTGCGGGAGCCTCGGGCGGACAGGCCCTAGGCGGCGGCCCGGCGCAGGACGCGCAGCGAACCGGTCACCGAGACCTCCTCGAAGCCCTCGGCCAGCGCCCGCAGGTAGACCCGGTACGGGGCCTGGCCGCCGTCCGCCGGGTCCGGGAACACGTCGTGCACCACCAGCAGGCCCTCCGGCGCCAGGTGCGGCGCCCAGCCCTCGTAGTCGCCGGTGGCGTGCTCGTCGGTGTGCCCGCCGTCGATGAAGACCAGGGCGAGCGGGCGCCCCCACAGCGCGGCGATCTGCGGCGAGCGGCCGACCAGCGCGACCACGTGCTCCTCCAGCCCCGCCGCGTGCAGGGTGCGGCGGAACCGGGGCAGGGTGTCCATCCGGCCGACCTCCGGGTCCACCAGGGTCGGGTCGTGGTACTCCCAGCCCGGCTGCTGCTCCTCCGAGCCGCGGTGGTGGTCCACGGTCAGCGCGACCGTCCCGGCCTCCCGGGCCGCGGCGGCCAGCAGGACCGCCGAGCGGCCGCAGTAGGTGCCGATCTCCAGCACCGGCAGCCCGGTGCGCCGGGCCGCCGCCACCGCCGCCTCGTAGAGCGCGAGGCCCTCGTCCACCGGCATGAACCCGGTGGCCGTCTCGAACGCCGCCAGCACCTCCGGCGCCGGGCGGGCGCCCTCCAGCAGGTCGGACATGCGGTGCTCCTCGGGTTCGGGCGGCGGACGGACGTGCTCGGACCCTACTCGACGGTAGCGGGGCGGCCGCCGGGAGGTCGGCCGGTCCGGTCGGCGGTGCGCCGTCGGCCGAGGCCGTGAGCACGGCGATCATGATGGCGGGCCGGATCGTCGCTGCGCGGAGGGCTTGTTCGTACTGTGATCACTCCGCCGGGCCGCCGCCCCCGCGCCGTTCTGGAACGCGTTCTAGTCCGTGCCCGGCGGCCGTGCCAGAATCGCCCCGACCCTTGACCCGATGACCCGAGGCACACCGGGAGCAGCCCATGCGCGCAGCCGTCCTGCACAAGACCGGCCAGGACACCCTCGACGTCCGCGAGGACGTCACGGCGCTCGGCTTCGGACCGGGCACCGTACGGGTCCGGATGCGCGCCGCCAGCCTGTGCCACTCGGACCTCTCCGCGATGAGCGGGATCCTGCCGCAGCCCGCGCCCTTCGTCCCCGGGCACGAGGGCGCCGGGGACGTCGTCGAGGTCGGCGAGGGCGTCACCGGCGTCGCCCCCGGCGACCGCGTGGTGCTCTGCTGGATGGCCCCCTGCGGACGCTGCGCCCACTGCGAGCGCGGCCGCGGCCACCTCTGCATCGCCAGCCTGCGGCGGCTCGGCGCCCCCGGCTTCCGGCTCGCCGACGACGGCACCGAGGCCTCCGGCTTCTACGGCACCGGCGCCTTCGCCGAGGAGGTGGTGGTCGCCGCCGACGCGGTGATCAAGGTGCCCGCCGACCTGCCGTACGAGGCCGCCGCCCTGATCGGCTGCGGCGTGACCACCGGCATCGGCGCCGCCGTCAACACCGCCCGGGTGGAGCCCGGTTCCTCGGTCGCGGTGATCGGCGCGGGCGGTGTCGGCGTGGCCACCGTCCAGGGCGCCCGGGTCTGCGGCGCCGCCCGGATCACCGTGGTCGACCCGGTCGCCTCACGCCGCGAACGGGCCCTCGCCTTCGGCGCCACCGAGGCCATCGCGCCCGAGGAACTCAAGGCGTTCGCCAAGGGGTTGCCCGGCGGCGGCTTCGACCACGTCTTCGAGGCCGTCGGCCGCGCGGCCACCGTCCGGGCCGGCTACGACGCCGCCCGGCGCGGCGGCGCCGTCGTCGTCATCGGCGCGGGCGCGCAGGACGACCTCGCCCAGTTCACCATGGGGGAACTGTTCTTCAACGAGAAGCGGCTGCTGCCCTCGCTGTACGGCGGGGCGCCGGTCGCCCGCACGATCGCCCTGGTCGTGGACCTCTGGCGGGCCGGGCGGATCGACCTCGACGGGATGATCACCCACCGGGTCGGGCTGGCCGAGGTGAACCGGGCGATCGAGCAGATGCGCAGCGGCGAGGCGCTGCGGACGGTGATCTCGCTGGACTCCTGACGCCCCGCCCGCCGCGCCCCGCCCCACAGTGCGGTGGGGGTGGGGAGTGTGGAGTGGGGTCGGGGTGTGACGTTCGAGGGCCCGCCGGGAAGTCTCCTCGGCGGGCCCTCGCGGGGTGTGTCGGTGTGTTCGGCGGATCAGCCCCGGGCGCCGGCGGCGCGGTGGCGGCCGTGCGGGTCCGCCCCAGGGGTGTCGTCGTCGGCCGAGCCGCCGCGGTGGCGGCCGTGCGACGCGGTGTCCTCGGCCGTCTTCTCGTCGGCGTCGGTCCCGTTGACCGCAGGGCCCGTGGTGTCGGTGAGGGTGTCGGACATGAGAAATCGTCTTCCGTGCGAGGGTGCAGGTCATCGGCGCCCGTCCGATGCCTGCGGCACACGGTCGGGTCCCCGATCGGGCGCTCGGAACGCGCCCACAGCCGGTGATCGCGGCCCGTGCCCCGGCCACCATAACGGCCGGGACGGACGAGATCCTATCGACCTCATGGGGCGAGTCCCGCCCCGCCCGCGGCCCCGGGGGCCACTCTGGAAGAACCCAGCCAGTGGCCGACGAGCTCGCGGTAGAACGGCGACAGCACCTGGAGGTCGCCGTGCCGGGCCAGCAGTCCGCGACCGCCGTCCAGCAGCAGCACCCGGTCCGCCCGCAGCGCCGAACTGATCCGGTGCGCGACCACCACCAGCGTCCCCGGCCGCGCGGCGAACGCCCGCTCCACCCGCTCCTCCGCGGCCGCCTCCAGATGGCAGGTCGCCTCGTCCAGCACCACCACCGGCGCGTCCGCCAGGTACGTCCGCACCAGAGCCAGCAACTGGCGCTCACCGGAGGACAGTTCACCCGGATCGCGCAGCGCGCCGGCCAACCCGCCCAGCCGCGCCACCAGCCCGTCCGCCCCCAGGCGCCCGACGGCCTCCGCGACCTCCCGCCCGGACGCGCCCGGGGCGAGCCAGGTCAGGTTCTCCCGCACCGACCCCGGGAACACGTACGCCTCCTGCGGCAGCAGCGCCACCCCGCGCGGGCCGCCACCGACCACCACCGCCCCCGCCGTCGGCGCCACCAGGCCCGCCAGTAGCCCCGCCAGGGTCGACTTCCCCACCCCGCTCGGCCCGACCACCGCCACGTGCTCCCCGGGGCGGAACTCCGCGTCCACCCCGTCCAGCACAGCCGGAGCGCCCGGTCCGTGGGCGTACCGCACCCCGAGCAGCCGGACCGCGCCGAGCGGCACGCCGGGGGTGGGGAGTGGGGTGGGGGCGGGAGTGGGGACGGGGGTTGGCGTGGGGTTGGGCCCGGACTCGGTGGTCGATTCCGCCAGTCGGTCCAGCACCACGCCGAGATTGAGCAGCCAGCCGCCGACCGTTCCCGCCAACGTCCGTACGGCCGGGTCCAGTTGCTGGAGGAGGTAGGTGGCGACGCCGAGCAGCCCGCCCGCCGTCAGCGCGTCGTGCGCCAGCAGCCAGGGCGCCGCCGCCAGGACGGCCAGGACCGGCAGCCGCCCGCCGAGCGCCACCACGAGCGCGCGCAGGGCCGACGCCCGGCCCAGCGCCCGGGAGGCGGCCGCGCTCTCCTGCGCCACCCCGGTCAGCGCCCGGGCGACCGCGTCGCCCGCCCCCGTCGCCTGCACGTCGCGCAGCCCGCGCAACGCCCGCCCGGCCTCGGCGGCGAGCCGCTCCTCGGCCAGGACCGCCGCCCGCCGCCCGCCCGCCAACGGCCGCAGCAGCCGTACGAACAGCAGCCCGGCCACCAATAGCGGCACCAGTACCAGCGGCAGCACGGCCGGCGCCAGCAGCGCCAGCCCGACCAGGGCGGCGACCAGCGTGATCCCCACCCCGCGCAGCGTGCGGAGCAGCGTCGCGGTCAACTGCCGTACGGACTCCACCTGTTCGGTCAACCGCGCGACGGCGGCCGGATCCGCCCGCGGCCGCGCCAGGGCACCGCGGACCACCCGCTCCACCAGCGCGTTCCGCAGCGGCTCCACCACCCCCGCGAGGTACGGGAACCCGGCCCGCGCCGCGTACGCCCGCACCGCCATCGCCGCCCCGAACCCGCCCAACCAGGCCACCCCGACCCCCGGCCGCCCGGCCAGGAACCCCTGATCGACGGCGGCCGACACCAACAAGCCGGACACCAGCGGCGGCACCGCCTCCACCCCCGACCAGACGAGCAACCCCACCAGGGCTCCTCGCGTGCCCCGCATCGCCCCTACGACCATCCCGACCCCGCGGTGCCGCTGCCTCCATTCCGGGGTGCGCCGACGGCTTCGCCCCTGCCCCCGGCCCGCCACCGTGCCCACCTCGGGTATCGGCGCGCCCGCCCCCGGCCGCAGCTCCTCGGCCACCGACACCCGTGCCCCGCCCCGCGCCGCCCGTAAGGGCCGTGCCAGCAGCCGCCACCGTGGCCGATGCCGGCGCTTGGGCGCGTCCGCCTCTCCTCCGGGGCGGGCGGACCGCCAGGTCGATGCGCCCGGCGCCCGTCGGTGGCCTGCTCGGGGCGGCGGTTGCACCGGACGTCGGCCCTGCCGACTTCCGGTGTCGGGGTTGGCGTCGGTGCTTGTGCGGTGCGAGGTGGGCAATCCCATGGACGTCGATCCAGTCGGCTTTCGGAGAGGACGGGAAGTCGATCGGGTCGACTTCCCGTGCGGTCAGGGGGTGGTGGCTGAGCGGCGTGCGCGAGAAGTCGACCCGGTCGACTTCTGGTGCAGGCGCGGAGGGCGCGGTGGGGCGGTAGGGCGGGGGTGCCGGCTGATCTCCCCGCACCGGAAGTCGATGAGCTCGACTTCCGGTGCGGCTGAGAGGAAGCGTCGAGAGCTCGGCAGGGCAGAGGGTGGCCGGTCCCCCCCGCACCGGAAGTCGGCCCGATCGACTTCCGGTGCGTCACGTCGTGGCTGCCTGGAGGGTGGTGGCCGAGAGGGTGGCGCGGTAGTCGGGGTGGGCGAGGAGGTGGGTGTGGGGGGCGAGGGCGCGGAGGCGGCCCCCGTCGAGCCAGGCGACGAGGTCGGCGCGGGCGGCGACGGTCGCGCGGTGGGCGACGACCAGCCGGGTGCGTCCGTGGGTGGCGCGGTCGAGGGCCTCGGTGACCTGGTACTCGGTGGCGAGGTCCAGGCCGGAGGTGGCGTCGTCGAGGACGACGACGCGGGTGGGGCGGGCCAGCAGCCGGGCGAGGCCGAGGCGTTGGAGTTCGCCGCCGGAGAGCTGGAGGTCGTCGAGCGGGGTGTCCCAGCCGTGGGGGAGCCGGGCCAGGAAGCCGTCCGCGCACGCGGCCGCGGCTTCGGCCGGGCCCGCTCCGGCGAGGGCGTCGCGGATGGTGCGGCCGACCAGGTCGGGCCGGGCGAAGGCGTAGCCGACGGCGTCCCGCAGGGCGGTGGGGGACAGGGTGTCCACCGGGACGCCGTCGATCAGTACGGTGCCCTCGTCGGGGTCGCGCAGTCGCCCCGGCAGTGCGGCGAGCAGTGACTTCCCGGCACCGGAGTGCCCGACCAGGGCGACGGTGCGGCCGCCGGGGACGGTGAGGTCGAGCGGGCCGAGCAGGACCCGTTCGCCGTCGCGCACCACCACGCCCCGCAGGGCGACCTCGCCGGGCCCGCTCGCCGGGAGGGCCGCCGGGCCGGCCGGGGCCGGTGCGAGCGCCAGCAGTTCGTCGACCCGGGCCTGCCCGGCGCGCGCGTGGGCGACCCCGACCAGCGACTCCACCTGTTCGAAGAGCCCCGCGCCGAGCGCCGCCCAGCCCGCCGCCGCGGCGAGCGCGCCCGGGGCGAGGGCGCCGTCGGCGAGCAGCGCCCCGGCGGTGGCGAGCACGGTGATCTCGACCAGGGCGATCAGCAGGGTGGCCTGCCAGGCGGTGCGCCGCTGGGCGGCCCAGAGCGCGTGTCCGGCCGCGGACAGGTCCGGGAGCGGGGCCAGGACCCGGGCGGCTTCGCGGTGTTCGGCGCGCGCCGCGTGGATGCTGCGCAGCCCGGTGAGGGCGCCGCTGAGCCGGGCCGCGAGTTCGGCCTGCACCTCCTGGTAGCGGGCGAACACCGGCCCGGCCCGGTGCAGGAAGAGCCGGATGAGCAGCACGCCGGGCACCACGCCCGCGAAGAAGGCGAGTGCCAGCCACGGCGAGAGCGCGGCCAGTCCGAGGATCGCGCCGATCGAGGTGAGCAGCGCGGTGGCCGCGCCGAGTACGGCGGGGAGCCGGCCGCCCGCGTCGGCGGCCGAGCCGAGGAGCCGGGCGGCGAGGTCGCCGGGTGGCGGCCCGCCGTGCAGGCGGCCGCCGGGCCCGAGGGCGAGGAGGTGGCGGAGCAGGCGCCCGCGCAGGGCGGCGGTGGCCTCGGCCGAGCAGGCCGGTCCGGCGGCCGCCGCGGTGGCGTTGGCGGCGGCGGCCGTCAGCAGCAGGAGGGCGGGTGGGGCGAGGGCGGTCCCGGTCCGGTGGGCGAGGGCGGCGTCGACGGCTGCGGCGAGGACGGCGGGCAGTGCGAGGGTGGTGGCGGCCTCGACCGGCAGGGCGATGCCGAGGGCGAGTGTCCATCCGGTGGGTCGTCGTGGCAAGTCCGGCCTCCTGTCGGTGAGTTGGACGCGGGCGTGGGAAGGCGGGTGTGGGAAGGCGGGTGTGGGAAGGAGGGTGCGGGAAGGCGGGTGCCGCCCTCGCCTGTCCGGACAGGCGAGGGCGGCACCCGTGGGGCCGTTCCTGATCAGCTGTTGGTGAAGATCAGACAGGTCAGGATGAGACAGGTGTACTGGCAGCCGCTGCCGTGGCCGGTCAGCTCGACGGACTCGGTCTCCGGCAGGTCCTGCAGCGCCGCGAGGTCGGTCTCGAAGTCCACCATGTTCTCCATGATCGGGTCCTCCCCTTGAGGGTGTCGCCCGCCGCGATCTGCCTGCGGGCGTCGGGTGTTGACCCCCGGCGCGGCCTCCATCCGCCGCACCGGGGTGGTGCCCCGGGCCTCGACGGGCCCGGGAGTCTGTGGGTGGCCGGGCGGGATCAGCCCGGTCGGCCGGTCCGCAGGAACGCGGCCAGCAGTTCGTGCAGCACGGCGGCGCCCTCCTCGGCGAGCACCTCGTGGCCGGAGCCGGCCGCCTCCACGTACCGGAAGTCCGTGCCCTCGACCCGGCCGATCCGCAGCAACTCGTGCCGCAGCGAACGGGATTGGCCGACCGGTACCACCTCGTCCCGGTTGCCGTGCACGACCAGCAGCGGGGCGCTCAGCCGGTGCGCGAGCTGGAGCACGTCGCGCGGTCCGCGGGCGTCCAGGATCGGGTCGCCGCCGCCCAGCCGGGTGGTCAACGCCCGTACGGGGGGCGCCGCTTCGGCCATCAGCCGGGCGCCGGACAGGAACGGTGCGACCACCGCGCAGCGGGCGACCTGCTCGGTCGGCGCGTGCGCGGCCGCCAGCAGCGCCAGGAAGGCGCCGTAGCTGACCCCGAACAGGGCGGGCGGTTCCAGGCCGAGTGCCGCCCGCTGGCCGGCGATGCCCTCCAGCAGGTAGAGCACGTCGTCCAGGTCGGGGCCGCCCCAGGCGCCCCGGATGGCCAGCGCGTGCGGCACCCCGTAGCCGGTGGAGCCGCGCTGGTTGGGCGCGACCACGGCCAGGCCCTCGGCGGCCATCCGTTGCAGCGCCGGGTCGAACTCCAGCCGCCAGGCGTCGGCGGGGCCGCCGTGCAGCGCCAGCACCAGGTGCGGGTTGCTCAGCCAGGCGTCGCCGCCGTACACCACGGCCTCCAACGGGCCTGCCGGGCCCGCGAGTTCGAGGCTCTGCGCGGGCTGCCAGCGGCTGCCGTCGCCGGGCTGGGTGCTGCCGTCCAGGCGCCAGCCGGCCGGCGGGGTGCGGGTGACGCGCGGTGCACCGGGCTGCCAGGGCAGGACGGTGTCCCGCCACGGGCCGGGCAGGCCCGAGCCCAGGGGCGCGAGTTGCAGCGGCAGCGGCATCGGGGCGGTCTCGGCGGGGGCCGGGCCGTGCGCCAGCAGGGCGTCCACGTCCAGGGTGGCCAGCGCCGCCGGGTGGTCGGGCGAGGAGTACGGGATCCGCAGCCCGGCGCCGTCCCAGTGCCCGACCGCGCCGAGCCGCCCGGGTGGCACCGGCAGCGGGTCCAGCCGCCCGACGGCGGGCCGCCACAGGGCGAGCGCCGAGCCGGCGCCGTGGTCGATCTGCACCGCGACCCGCGGGCCGTCCGCCGCCTGCCGCAGTGCCACCGGGCGCAGGAACATGCCCGAGACGTGCAGGCATTCCGGGAACCGCAGTGGTTCCCCGCCGCCCAGCACGCCCCAGCCGAGCCGGTCGGTGCCGGGCGCGTCGCTGCGCACCATCGCGAAGCGGCTGTCGGGGTCGAACAGCACCAGCCGGTCGTTGCTGTGCTCGCCGATCTCCAGCAGCGGGGTGGTGGTGCCGCTGCGCAGGTCCAGCACCACGCTGCGGACCAGCCCGCCGGCCACCCGGTCCAGGGCGAGCAGCGCGCCCGCGTGGTCCAGCCAGGCGCCGCCGCCGTGCAGGCCGGGGATCTCGGCGACCTGCACGGGCTCGCTGCCGTCCGCCCGGATCAGCCAGGCGGTGGTCGCCGGGCGGGTGTCGGTGCCCAGGGCGATCGCCACCGGGGTGCGCGGGTCGGCGCCGGGGGCCACCGGGAGCGGCAGCAGGCGCAGTCCGGGCATCCGGAGCGAGGCCAACTGCTGTTCCACGGTGCCGTTCCCGCCGTGCGAGAGGCGGACCAGGTCGTGCCGCTCGCCGTCGTGCCGGCAGACCAGCACCGAGCCGTCGGGCAGGGCGACGAGCTGCGAGCGCAGCTGCTCCGACCGGTTGCCGGACAGCGGCAGCGCGGCGGGTACGGCGGGGGAGCCGTCCGGTGGGAGCCGCCAACTCTCCACGTACCAGCCGCTGTCGGCGGCCGCGGCCAGGCAGGCCGCGTGGCTGCCGTCGGCGGCGAAGGAGAAGCTCAGCCGGCGCAGGGCCCGGGTGGTGGCGCGGGTGGCCGTGTTCACGTCTCGCTCACCCCGTCGCTGTCGCAAGGCAGTTGGTCGCGGGCGGGGGTCGGCGGGCAAGGGGGAGCGAGCGGGTGGCTGGGGGAGAGCGGGTCCAGCCAGAGCCGGGGGCCGCCGTGCCGGAGCCGGAGGAGGAAGGCCAGCGGTCCTGCCGTGCCGGTGCCGTAGGCGGCGGCGCAGCCCGTGCCCGTCTCGTCGGGCAGGACCAGCAGGCCGTCGCGCAGTGCGCTCCGGGCCGCGATCAGTCGGGCCAACCGGCGTGCCCCGGAACGGAATTCGGGCTCGTCCGTGGCCTCGGCGAGGTCCAGCAGGTACTCGCCGTCACCGGCCAGGCCGTGGCAGGCGCTCACTCCGCCGTGCCAGCGGCAGGCCAGGACGGCCCGGCCGGCGGCACGGGTGAGGCGCAGCGCCTCGGTGTCGCCGGTGGCCCGCCACAGCCGCAGCAGGAAGCTGCCCGCGCCGGAGGAGCCGCTGCACCAGTGCGGGAGCCGGATGTGCTCGGGGTCGGCGGCGCTCTGCGGCCACCAGGCGCAGGCCCGGTCGGTGCGGCGATCGGCCGCGCCGTTTCGGTCGCCGTCGCCCTCGCTCCACCGCACGGTGGCGCCGAGCGTCCGCCCGGCGTCCAGGGCGGCCGTCGTGCAGGCGTCCCGCAGGGCGCGGTCGCCGGTCGCCCCGGCGGCGGCGAGCAGGAAGGCGCCGACGCCCGCCACGCCGTGCGCGAAGCCGAGGTGGGTGATCCCGGCGAGCGCCGAGTCGAAGTCGGCCGGCACCGGCCAGACCGTCCCGTACGGTTCCCGTCGCGCGGCGGCGAGCAGGGCGCGGGCGCAGCGGTCGGCGCGTTCGGCGAAGCCGTGGTCCGCGCGGAAGTCCTCCCCGGCGAAGCGGAGTTGGGCGAAGCCCGCGCCCGCCGCGCCGTGGCAGACGTCCGGGTTGGGCCACTCGACGGCGATCCGCCGGGCGAGTGCGGCGGCCCGCTCGGCCGCCTCCTGGTCGCCCAGCACCCGGGCGGCGTCGAGCAGTGCCCAGGCCGTTCCCGACCGTCCGAAGTGCAGCCCGGGCAGTACCACCGGCTCGGCGGCGACCCGCCGCTCGATCCAGTCCGCGGCGGTCCGGGCCGTACCCGCGGCCGTCGCCCGGACCTCGGCCGGCAGGCCGGGTGCCGCGGCCGCCCGCGCCAGTACGGCGAGCACGCCCGCGGCGCCGTGCTGGACGTTGCACGGGTCCGTCCGTTCCCCGGCGGGCACCACGGGCCACAGCCGGTCGGACCGTTCCGGTGTCGCGCCGGCGGCGAGGTGCCGCAGGCCGTCGTGCAGCAGCCGGTCGAGGGGCGGGGCATCGGCGTCCGTGCCCGGCCGAGGGGTGGCCTGCCACAGCGGGGCGACCAGAGCGGACACGGCCGGCCTCGCAGCCGCACCGGGCACGGCAGGAGCCGAAACGGCGCCGGGATCCACACAAGGGTCCACGCCCGGCACTCCGCCGCCGCCCCGCCCACCCAGAGCCTTCCCTCCCAGTGCCTTCCCTCCCAGCGCCTCCCGGGCCCGCGCCAGGCTCCACCGCAGCTCCGGCTGCTCGGCCCGCAGCCCCAGGACCACCGGCGCCAGCCGCCGCGCGGTGGCACCCGAGCGGGCCGCCAGGTCGAGCCAGCGGCCGAGCCGTTCGGCGACCGGGCGGGCCCGCGGCAGGTCCTCGGGCAGCAGCGGGTCGTGCCCGGTGGCCAGCAGGAAGAACAGCCCGCCGAGGGCGTAGCGGTCGGCGGCCGGGTCGGCCGTGCCGGTGCCGGCGAGGGCGAGCCGTCCCTGTTCGGGGGCGCGGTAGCCGGGGGTGCCGGCCGTGCCGGCCCGGTGGCCGGTCTCGGCGGCGAGTTCGAGGTCGATCAGCCGCAGGCTGCCGTCCGGCCGGACCATCACGTTGCCGGGGGAGAGGTCGCGCAGCACCAGGCCCTGGCCGTGCACCCGCCCGACCAGGTCGAGCAGTCCGTGCGCCACCGGTCCGGCCTCGGTCCAGTCGACGTCCGGGCTGCCGTCGCGCCGCAGCCGGGCGGCGACCCAGGCGCCGAGCGGCTGCCCGGCGATTCGTTCCTGCACCAGGAAGACGGAGTCGTCCTGCTCGATCAGTTCGACGGCGCGCGGTACCAGCCCCTGCCCGTCCAGCCGGGCGAGCAGCGCGGCCTCGTGCCGCAGCGCGTCGCGGGCGTCGGTCCCGGCGCGGTCGACCTCGATGTGCGCGCGGGCCTGCTTGACCACGACCTCCGCGCCGCTCGCGGCCTCGCGCCCGAGGAACACCCCGCCCTTGGCGCCGTGCCGTACGGCGGCGGTCACCGCGTAGCGCCCGGCCAGCAGCACCCCGCCGCCGCGCCCGCCCCCGGGCCGGTCGCCGCGCCCGCCCCCGCCTGCGTCCCCACGCCGGCGGGGGTCGTCGGCACCGCGCAACGGGTCCCGGACCCACCCCGGCGCCCGGTACGACCCGCCGCGCACGTCCTCGGCCCGTTCCCCGCCGGGCCCGCGCAGCACCGAGCGGTACTCCCCGTCGTTGCCGAGCTCGGCCCGGGCCGCGAACGCGCCGTAGCGGTAGTGCACCCGGCTGCCGGGCCGGTACGGCCGGTCGGAGAGCACCACCGGCCCGGGCAGCCCGGCCGTCACCCGGTCCAGTTCGGTTGCCAGCCGCTGGAACTGGGCGTCGTCCGCCGGGTAGACGGTGATGAACTTGCCCGCCGAACCACGGTCGCTGTTACGGGAGTTGAGCTCGCGCAGCCGCTCCTCGGCGGCGGCGAACTTGAAACTGCACGGGTCCGCGGCGAGCGCCCGGACCACGCCCGCGAGCACCTCCCCACCGACCACCGAGGCAGCGCTGACGTGGAGCTTCCACCCCTGCGCCGGTAACGGCGCGGACGCGGACGGCCGGGCCGTGCACCAGAAGCCCCCGACGGTGACGTCCCAGTCGCCGTCGCCTCCCCGGCCCCCGGTGCCGGCCAGGGCCGCCCGCGTCGCCTCCGGCCACCCCATGCGTCACCACACCCCTTCGTCCTCTGCTCGGCTCCTCGCGACCCCCCTCCAGGGGCTCCCGGCCGAGGTGACCGGGGCAACTCCCGTTCGCAGGAATGAAGTTAGTTTCGAGAAATCCGAAGCCTCAACGCAGAGCCGGTCACTTCACTCGTAAGGGTGATCAGTGGGCGGTTTCGAATTCGTACGAGAACACTGCTGTGAGTAACGGGCGCACGGCGTGCGGGCGCGTACGGCGCGCGCGGGACCCGGACACGCGCCCCAGCTGCAGGTTGACGCGCATCCGTACGCCTGCGGCACCCGCGTCCGAAGCACGCCCGCCGCCGCCCCGCCGTAGCCCCGGCACCGTCCTGCCGCCGTTCCGCCGCCGTCCCCCGATCGGCCGAGGCCCGACCGGCCCCGCGCGCACGGTAGTCTCGACAGGTGCCGAAACTGTCCGACGTCATCACCGCGCTCGAAGAGGTCTACCCCCCGCAGTGGGCGGAGTCCTGGGACGCCGTCGGCCTGGTCTGCGGTGATCCTCAGGCCGAGGTCAGCCGCGTGCTGTTCGCCGTCGACCCCGTCCAGGCGGTCGTCGACGAGGCCGTGGAGTGGGGCGCCGACCTGGTGGTCACCCACCACCCCCTGTACCTGCGCGGCACCACCAGCGTCGCCGCGACCACCTTCAAGGGCCGGGTGGTGCACACCCTGATCACCAACGGCATCGCCCTGCACGTCGCCCACACCAACGCCGACCACGCCGACCCCGGTGTCTCGGACGCGCTGGCCGAGGCCGTCGGCCTGCGGGTCACCGGCCCGCTGGTGCCGGACCCGACCGACCCGCTGGGCCGTCGCGGCACCGGCCGGATCGGCCTGCTGGAGCCCCCGCTGACCCTGTCGGCCTTCGCCGCGCAGGTCGCCGCCGGTCTGCCCGCGACCGCCGCCGGTGTGCGCGTCTCCGGTGACCCGGACCGGCTGATCGGCCGGGTCGCGGTGTGCGGCGGTTCGGGCGACGGCTTCCTCTCCGACGTACGGGCGGCCGGCGTGGACGCCTACGTGACCGCCGACCTGCGCCACCACCCGGCCTCCGAGGCCACCGAGGCCGCGCCGGTCGCGCTGGTCGACGCCGCCCACTGGGCCACCGAGTGGCCCTGGCTCGGCCTGGCCGAGCGCGCCCTGCGGGCCGTCGCCGACCAGCACGGCTGGGCCGTGGAGACCAAGGTCTCCCACCGGGTCACCGACCCGTGGACCGCGCACGCCCCCATGTCCTTCACCGCCTGACCCGATCCACAGGAGCTTTCCCCTTGAACGCCGCGCCCGCCGACCAGATCCGCCTGCTCGACCTCCAGGCCTTCGACTCGAAGCTCGACCAGCTGGCCCACCGGCGCCGGAGCCTGCCCGAGCACGCCGAGATCGACAAGGCCACCGCCGACCACACCGCGCTCAAGGACCTCGTCGTCGCCGCCGAGGCCCAGAAGGGCGACACCGCCCGCGAGCTGACCAAGGCCGAGCAGGACGTCGAGCAGGTCCGCGCCCGCTCCGCCCGCAACCAGCAGCGGCTGGACTCCGGCGCGATCACCTCGCCGAAGGACCTGGAGAACCTCCAGCACGAGATCGGCTCGCTGGCCAAGCGCCAGGGCGACCTGGAAGAGGTCGTGCTGGAGATCATGGAGCGCCAGGAGAGCGCCAAGACCCGGGTCGACGAGCTGACCGCCCGCCTGGAGCACTCCACCGTCGTCCTCGCCGAGGCCGAGGGCCGCCGCGACGCCGCGTTCGCCGAGATCGACGGCGAGGCCGACAAGGTCAAGCGCGACCGCGAGACCGTCGCCGCCGTCATCCCGGCCGACCTGCTGAAGGTGTACGCCAAGCTGCGCGAGACCCAGGGCGGCGTCGGCGCGGCCCGGCTCTACCAGCGCCGCTGCGAGGGCTGCCGCACCGAGTTCTCGATCACCGAGCTGAACGCCATCAAGGCCGAGCCCGCCGACAAGGTGGTCCGCTGCGAGAACTGCGGGCGGATCCTGGTCCGCACCGCCGACTCGGGCGCCTGATCCGGTGGCGGCGCGCTTCATCGTCGAAGCGGACGGCGGGTCCCGGGGCAACCCGGGGCCGGCCGGCTACGGCGCGGTGGTCCGGGACGCCGACACCGGGCAGCTCGTCGCCGAGGCCGCCGAGTTCATCGGCCACGCCACCAACAACGTGGCCGAGTACCGGGGCCTGATCGCCGGGCTCAAGGCGGCCCGCGCGCTCGACCCGGACGCCTCCGTGGACGTCCGGATGGACTCCAAGCTGGTCGTCGAGCAGATGTCCGGGCGCTGGAAGATCAAGCACCCCGACATGCAGCCGCTCGCCGCCGAGGCGCGCGCGGTCTTCCCGCGCGGCCGGGTCGGCTACACCTGGATCCCGCGCGAGAAGAACAAGGACGCCGACAAGCTGGCCAACGAGGCGATGGACGCCGGCCGCGACGGGCGCCAGTGGGAGCCCAGGCCCCTGGCCGAAGCCGGGGCCGCCGCCACGGCCGAGGAGCCGCTGCCGAAGCCCCCCGCCCCCAAGGCCGGCTGGGCCGCCCCGGCCGACCTCGGCACCCCGACCACCTTCGTCCTGCTGCGCCACGGCGAGACCCCGCTCACCCCGGAGAAGCGTTTCTCCGGCAGTGGCGGCACCGACCCGGAGCTGTCCGACAAGGGCCGCTGGCAGGCCGAGCGGGCCGCCGACGCCCTGGCCGCGCGCGGCAGCGTCCAGGCGGTCGTCGCCTCCCCGATGCGCCGCACCCGGCAGACCGCCGAGATCGTCGCCGCCCGGCTCGGCCTGGAGGTCCGGTACGAGGAGGGCCTGCGCGAGGTCGACTTCGGCGACTGGGAGGGCCTGACCTTCGCCGAGGTGCAGGAGCGGTACCCGGACGACCTCTCGGCCTGGCTGGGTTCCGCGAAGGCCAAGCCGACCGGCAGCGCCGAGAGCTTCACCACCCTCACCCACCGGGCCGGCGTCGCCCGGGACAAGATCCTCGCCCGGTACGCGGGGAAGACGGTGCTGGTGGTCTCGCACGTCAGCCCGATCAAGACCCTGGTCCGGCTGGCGCTCGGCGCCCCGCCGGACTCGATGTACCGGATGGAGCTGTCCGCCGCCTCGATCTGCGCCGTCCAGTACTACGCGGACGGCAACGCCTCGCTGCGGCTGCTCAACGACAGCTCCCACCTGCGCTGACCCTCCCCACCGGGGGGGTCAGTGCACCTCGGTGACCACCACGTCCAGCTGCCACGGCTTGCGCGCCGTGCCCTCCGCCGCCAGCTCGACCCGGTGGCCCAGCGCCAGCAGCGCGTCCATCAGCTCGGCCGGGGTCTTCGGCTCGGCCCCGGCGACCAGCAGGTCCCGCACCAGCCGCCCCTTGGTCGCCTTGTTGAAGTGGCTGACCACGCTGCGCTTGCCGTTCCGCTCCTGGAGCACCCGGACGGTCGCCGTACGGGAGGCCACCTCGCCGGCCGGCTTCCAGGCCGCCGCGTACGCGGAGCTGCGCAGGTCCAGCACCAGCCCGTCCGCCACCTCCGGGAGCACGTCGGCCGTCACGCCCCGCCAGTACGCGCCGAGCGCCCCCAGCTCAGGGAGTTTCACGCCCATCGAGCAGCGGTAGGACGGGATCCGGTCGGAGATCCGCACCGCGCCCCAGAGACCGGAGAACACCAGCAGCGCCCGCTCGGCGCGGTCGTACGCGGCGGCGTCCAGGGTGGCCAGCCCCAGGTTGTCGAACAGCACCCCGGTGTACACCTCGGCCGCCGGGCGGGCCCCGGCGGTGGGCAGCCCGGCGTTCTTGGCGATCTCGCCGCGCAGCCCGGGGGTGAGGCCGAGCACCTCGGCGGCGGCGTCCTCGTCGCCCCGGCAGAGGCCCACCAGCGCCTCCAGCACCGCGCCGCGCGCCGCCGTCAGCCCCGGCAGCGACAGCCCGTCGAGCGCGAGCGGCGCGCCGTCCCCGGACGCGGCCTTGCCCTCCGAGGGCGGCAACAGCACCAGCACAGCGGACTCCTCAACAATCTGTGGCGGACGAACCCCGCCACCCTACTGCGGCCGCTCCGGCTCCCAACGCCACGCACAGGGGCGAGTAGTAGCGCAGGTTCAGCCGCCGGAACCGCGCCGAGCGCTCGCTGAGCCGCCCGAACACCACCGGCCCGGTGAGCCCGCGGGCCAGCAGCACCCCGGCCGCCGTCCGCACCCCGGCCCGTTGAAACCCGGCCCGCCGCAACCCCCGCGGGCCCGCCGCCGGCAGCAGCCCGGCCTCCGCCGCCACCAGGTAGGAGGCCGTCCCCAGCAGCCCCGCCACCACCAGACAGGCCGACGGCGGCGGCCCCTCGCCCGCGCCCACCACGGTGTCCACGAACTCCTCCGGCGTCCGCAGCGGCCAGGGCGTCACCGCCCACACCGCGTGCAGCGCCCCCGTCACCGCCAGCCCCGCCGACACCACGCCCCCGGCCGCCTTGACCGCGTCCATCGCCCGCACCCCCTCCGTGAAGCAACGCCCGACCCCACCGTACGAGCCCTTACACCCCTCCGGCCCCCGGCCCGCCCGGGCGGCAATTCGGTGGGCCGGCCCGGCGTTGCCCACTACGGTGACCGGCGAAGGAGAGTGAACGAGATGACCATGCGACCCCTGGACCTGGTGCCCGGCGACGGCGACGCCGAGGAGGAGTCCCTGCCCGTGCGCCTGCCCGCCGGCCTGCCCGCGGAGACCAGGCAGGCGCTGGAGTTCGCGGTGCGGGCGGCGGCCGAGGCCGTGCTGGCCGGCCGGGTGCGCGTGACGGGGTCGGCCACGGAGGCGGACACGGCCGAACTGGCCTTCGAGGTCCGCCAGTCCGAGCTCCCGGAGGCGCTCGCGGACCCGCTCCCGCCGACGCCCGCCGACCCGGCCCCGCAGGACAGGGCCGCGCGCCGGGCCGCGATGGTGGCCCGGATCCGCGCCGGGAACGCCGAGACGCTGGAGAGGTTGAAGGACCTGTGACCACGGAGTACCTGGACCTCGACGACGTCACCTACCTCGCCGGGGGCCCGCAGAACGTCCGCGACCTCGGCGGCCTGCTGTCGGCGATCGCCCGCCCGCAGGCCACCCTGTTCGGCGACGACGCCTACCCCGACCTGTGGACCAAGGCGGCCGCCCTCGGCCAGAGCCTGGCCCGCAACCACCCGCTGGTCGACCGGAACAAGCGCACCGCCTTCGAGGCGATGCTGCTGTTCCTGGACTACAACGCGGAGCCCTACACCGACCCGCACCCGGACGACGCCGTGGCCTTCGTGCTGCGGCTCGCCACCGGCGGCTACGACGACGCGATCGCCCTGGCCGCCAAGGACCTCAGGTCCCTCCTGGGCCGTTGAGCCCCGACGGGCGCGGCCCCCGACGGGCGCGGGCCGCCGGCGGACGCGCCGGGGGCCTGCGCCCGGAACCTCCCGGTCCGCCCTACGCTGGCCTGCATGCCTCGCCGAAAACTGCGCGTCAAGGCCGTCGACTCCGCCCGGATCAACACCGAGCTCACCGAGCTCCGCACCCGCCTGGAGATCCACACCGAGTGGCCCGAGGCCGTGCTCGCGGAGGCGGAGGAGGCCGCCGGGCACCCCCGGCTGCCGGAGTACGACGCCACCGACCTGCCGCTGTTCACCGTCGACCCGCCCGGCTCCCGCGACCTCGACCAGGCCATGCACCTGACCCACCGCCCGGGCGGCGGCTACCGGGTGCACTACGCGATCGCCGACGTCGCCGCCTTCGTCCGCCCCGGCGGAGCCGTCGACGCCGAGGCCCGCCGCCGGGTCGAGACCCTCTACTTCCCGGACCACCGCGTCCCGCTGCACCCCGCCCGGATCTCCGAGGACGCCGCCAGCCTGCTGCCCGGCGAACCCCGCCCGGCCCTGCTCTGGCAGCTGGACCTGGACGCCGACGGCGCCGTCGTGCTGGCGGACCTGCGCCGCGCCCTGGTCCGGTCGCACCGCCGACTGGACTACGCCGCCGTCCAGCGCGCCGTGGACCTCGGCGGCGCCGACGAACAGCTCGCCCTGCTCGCCACCGTCGGCCGGCTGCGCGAGGAGCAGGAGCGGGCCCGGGGCGGGATCAGCCTGCCGGTGCCCGAGCAGGAGGTCGAGGAGACCCTGCACGGCTACGTCCTCGGCTACCGCGCGCTGAGCCCGGCCGACGGCTGGAACGCCCAGATCTCGCTGCTCACCGGCATGGCCGCGGCCGAACTGATGCTGGACGCGGGCGTCGGCCTGCTGCGCACCCTGCCGGCCGCGCCCGCCGCCGCGTACGAGCGGCTGCGCCGGATCGCGGCCGCCCTGGACGTCGACTGGCCGCAGGCCCTCCCGTACCCGGAACTGATCCGCTCGCTGGACCCGGACGCGCCGCTGGACGCCGCCTTCCTGAACGCCTGCACCGGGCTGCTGCGCGGCGCCGGCTACCACGCCTTCGACGAGTCCCGCGGCCTGCCCGCCCCCGCCGAGCCCGGGCACGCCGCGCTGGCCGCCCCGTACGCGCACTGCACCGCGCCGCTGCGCCGGCTCGGCGACCGCTTCGCCCAGGAGGTGTGCGCGGCGGTCGCGGCGGGCGAGGACGTGCCGGACTGGGCGCGCGAGGCGCTGCCGGCCGTACCGGCGCTGATGGCGAGCGGGGACCGGCGGGCGGCCGAGGTGGAACGGGCCTGCGTGGACCTGGTGGAGGCCGAGCTGCTGGTGGGGCGGGAGGGCGAGGAGTTCTCGGCGGTGGTGATCGAGGTGGACGGCAAGCGCCCCGGCTCGGGCGTCGTCCAGCTGCGCGAGCCCGCCGTCCGGGCCCGCTGCGACGCCGCCGACGGCACCGGGGGCGGGCCGCCGCTCCCGCTCGGCCGGGTGATCGACGTCCGCCTCGCCCGGGCCGATCCGGCCACCCGTACGGTCCGCTTCGCCGCGGTCTGAGCCCCCCTCACCCGGCCCGGGGTGGGAGGATCGGTCCGTGCCCGATGCCCAGCCTCCCGTCGCACCCGCCGCCGGACCCGCTGCCCCGTCACCCGCCGTGCCGGACACCGGTCGCCGCCGCCGGCTGCTGGTCCTCGCGATCTGCTGCCTGAGCCTGTTCATCGTCGGCCTGGACAACACCGTGGTGAACATCGCGCTGCCGGTGATCCAGAAGGACCTGGACGCCCCGGCCTCCGGCCTGCAGTGGATCATCGACGCCTACACCCTGGTGCTGGCCTCGCTGCTGATGCTGTTCGGCTCGGTGGCCGACCGCTTCGGCCGCCGGCGGGTGTTCCGGATCGGGCTGGCCTGCTTCGCCCTGGGGTCCCTGCTGTGCAGCCTGGCGCCGAGCCTGGAGTGGCTGGTGGCCTTCCGGGCCCTGCAGGCGGTGGGCGGCTCGATGCTCAACCCGGTGGCGATGTCGATCATCACCAACACCTTCACCGACCCGAGGGAACGGGCCCGGGCGATCGGCGTCTGGGGCGGCGTGGTCGGCATCTCGATGGCGCTCGGCCCGCTGCTCGGCGGCTTCCTGGTGGACGGCGCCGGCTGGCCGTCGATCTTCCTGATCAACGTTCCGGTGGCCCTGGTCGCCATCCTGCTGACCTACCGTTACGTCCCCGAGTCGCGCGCGCCGCGGCCCCGCCGGCTCGACCCGGTCGGGCAGCTGCTGATGATCGTCCTGCTCGGCTGCGGCACCGCCGCGATCATCGAGGGCCCGGGCAACGGCTGGACCTCCCCGGTGATCCTGGCCCTCGCCGCGGCCGCGGTCGCCGCGCTGATCGCCTTCCCGCTCTGGGAGCGGCGGGTCGCCGAGCCGCTGGTGGACCCGCGCTTCTTCGCCAGCGCGCCGTTCACCGGGGCCACCGTCACCGCGGTCTGCGCGTTCTCGGCGCTGGGCGGCTTCCTCTTCCTCAACACCCTCTACCTCCAGGACGTCCGGCACTACAGCCCGGTCGAGGCGGGCCTGTGGACGCTGCCGATGGCCGGGATGATGCTGGTCTGCGCGCCGCTGTCCGGGCGGATCGTCGGCAGCCGGGGCCCGCGCCTGCCGCTGGTGGTGGCCGGGCTGGGCCTGGCGGCGAGCGGCCTGCTGCTCACCCGGCTCGGCGCCGACTCCCCGGCCGCGCTGCTGCTGGCCGCGTACGCGCTGTTCGGCTTCGGCTTCGGCCTGGTCAACGCGCCGATCACCAACGCGGCGGTCTCCGGCATGCCGCGCTCCCAGGCGGGCGTGGCCGCCGCCGTCGCCTCGACCAGCCGCCAGGTCGGCCAGTCGCTGGGCGTCGCGGTGATCGGCACGGTCGTCACCTCGGCCGTGGTGGGCCCGATGGCCACCGGCTTCGCCCCGGCCAGCCACGCCGGCTGGTGGATCCTGGTCGGCCTCGGCGGCGCCGTCCTCGTCCTCGGCCTGGTCACCACCGGCGTCTGGGCCGACCGGACCGCCGCGGGGGTGGCCGCCCGCCTCGGCGGCGAGCCGCCGGCGGCCCGGCCCGGTGTTCGGGAGGCTCCGCCCGAGCGGCTACCATGACCACTACGGCGGAAGAGCCGGCCGGGCGGTCGCGACGGGTCCCTGACCCGCCGAGGAACGTCCGGGCTCCACAGAGCAGGGTGGTGGGTAACGCCCACCCGGGGTGACCCGCGGGACAGTGCCACAGAAAACAGACCGCCCACCGCTTCGGCGCGTGGGTAAGGGTGAAACGGTGGTGTAAGAGACCACCAGCGACCGGGGTGACCCGGCCGGCTAGGTAAACCCCACCTGGAGCAAGGTCAAGATCGGTGCCCTCGGGCACCGTGCGCGAGTGTTCGAGGGCTGCTCGCCCGAGCTCGCGGGTAGACCGCACGAGGCTGTCGGCAACGGCAGCCCTAGATGGATGGCCGTCTCCCCGGGCCGCGCGAGCAACCCGGGTGACAGAACCCGGCGTACAGGCCGACTCTTCCGCCCCTCGAACAGCCGAAGGCCCTCCGACCCGCAACGGGTCGGAGGGCCTTTCGCGTCGTCCTTTTCGCGTCGTCCCTTTCGCGTTGTCGCGGGACCTTCGCGCGTCGCGGGGCCGGGTTCAGGCCGGGTGGGTGCCGACGGCGTCGCGGATCTGTTCGCCGAGGCCGCCGTTGACGCGGGCGCAGTTGGCGCAGCAGAAGAACATGCCGGCCACCTCGACGCCGTGGCCCACGATGCGCACGTTGCAGTGTTCGCAGCGGGGGGCGAGCTTCTCCATCGCGCACTCGAAGCTGTCGAAGGTGTAGGTGTCGCCGGTGACCGTCCTGATCTCGAAGGCGAGCCAGTAGTCGTTGCCGCAGGTGACGCAGATGGCCATGGCGGCCGTCTCCTTCCGGTGGGGGCCGGCCCTGGCGGGGCGGCTCCCTCCAGTCTCGAAGGCGTGCCCGGCGGCGGCCACCCGGCGGGCCCGTCCGGCGGGGCGGGCCGCCGGGGCGGGCCGGTGGGAGCGGTCAGCCGGAGTCGGCGGAGAGCTGTTCCAGTGCCCGGACGGCGCGGTCGGCGTCGTCGGCGGCGACGAACAGGTGGTCGTGGTGGAAGCCGGCCACCACGTTGCAGCTGATGCCCTGCTCGGCGAGGCGCCCGGCGACGGCCGCGGTGAGTCCGACGGCCTCCAGTGCGGAGTGGATCTGCAGGGTGATCCAGGCAGCCACGTACTCGTAGCGCAGCCCGAGCGCGTCGGCCTCCTCCTGGGTGACCACCACCGTCACCCCTTCGGGTTCGGCGACGGTCACCACCGGCCGCATGCCGGCGGGCACCTTCGCGGGGAGGGTGCAGTAGACGTACCGCCCCGGGTTGAGCTGCGGGCGCATCCCGCGCAGCAGGGTCGCAAGGTCTCGTTCACCGGCCATGCCCGTCACCGTATCCGTTCCGCCCGGGCCCGCGCGGCCTGTCGCAACCGTGTCGGTATCCGTTGACGAGCGACAGTCACCGATATATCGTCGAACTATCGAGACAGTGACTCGACTGTCCCGACGGAACCGAAGGAACCATCGAGGAGGTGGGCGCCATGCGCTCAGGAATGCGATTTCGCGCGGAGGACCCGCGCGGCGGCGGACGCCGTAGCGGTCCGGGTCCGGAGTTCCGGGGGATGCCCGGAGAGGGCCCCGGCGGCTTCGAGGGGCGGGCGGCCTTCGGCGGCTTCGGCCCGCCGTTCGGCGGCGGCGGCCCCGGCCGGCCGATGGGCGGCCCGTTCGGGCACGGCTTCGGCGGCCACGGCGGCCGGCGCGGCGGCCCGCACGGGCGGCGCGGCGGCCGGGCCCGGCGCGGCGACGTGCGGGCCTCGCTGCTGGCCCTGCTCAAGGAGCGGCCGATGCACGGCTACGAGATGATCGCCGAGATCGCCGAGCGGACCAACGGGGCCTGGCGGCCCAGCCCCGGCTCGATCTACCCGAACCTCCAGCTGCTGGAGGAGGAGGGCCTGATCACGGCGGAGGAGGTCGGCGGCAAGCGGCTGGTCTCGCTCACCGAGCGGGGGCGCGCCGAGGCCGAGGCCGGCCCGGCGGAGCCGTGGGCCGAGGCCGGCCGGGAGGTCGACTGGGAGGCCGTCCAGGAGGTCGGCCAGGCGCTCGTCGCGGTCGAGCAGGCGGTCCAGCAGGTCATGCGCACCGGCACCGAGGCGCAGCGCGCCAAGGGCCTGGCGGTGCTGACCGAGGCCCGCAAGAAGCTGTACCTCGTCCTCGCCGAGGATGACTGACCGGTGCGGGGGCCGGTCCCGGCGCAGGCCGGTGGCCCGGGCGGTGCCGCCGCTCAGGGGCGGACCAGGAACAGGCCCACGCAGGCGAGCAGCAGCACCGCCCAGCCGAACCAGAGCCAGCCGTCGGGCCCGATCGTGACGCTGTAGAGGCAGACCACCAGCAGCAGGGCACCCGTCACCCAGGCGACCTGCCGATTGTGGTGGGCGGCAGCCCGCGCGCGGCTCCTGCCGTGCCGTTCGGGGTGCGGAACCGTCCTGGCCATGCCGACCTCCCGGGGAGGGCGAAGGGGGAACGGGCGGCCGGTCAGTCCGCGGGTCCGGTGGGGCCGGCCGGCTCCGTCGGTCCGGTCGCCTCCGCGGACCCGGTGGGCCCGGCGCCGGTGGAGGCCGCCTCGTCGTACTCGTAGCGCCAGAACCAGCTGAGCCCCCGCACCTGCTTGCTCCGGACGTACACCAGTGTGCGCGCGGGGGAGTCGCCCTGCGCGGGGACCGGGACCTTGTACTTCTTGGGCACGCCCAGCATCGGCCCCAGCGGGATCGGCAGGACCGTCCCGTCCAGGGGCCCGCCGACGAATTCGGTGTCCGCGCTCTTCACCCCTCCAGGGTCTCACCTCCACGGGGTGGCCACGCCGGGAGCACCCGGGAGCGGAGGCACGGTGACGGCCGGGTGCCCGGAGTGTGGCCCGCGTGGCCGGGGTGTGACCGGAGAGGCACCGCCCCCGGTCATCCGCAGGCCCCGCGCACCCCTATCCTTTCCTGTACGCCCCCGGGGTCCACCCCGGGTCAGCGGGCCCCGTACGGGCCGGGCGAGGCGCGAGTCAGTGTGCCCTCCGGCCGTCACCGGCGCGGACAGCGTGCTGCCGCGACAGGCGTACCGAGACCCGGGCGTCGGCCGTCCGGTGACCCCGGCCGCGGTCGGCGGGGCGCGGACAGCAGGGCCGAGCACCGCCCCGGGAAGCAGCGGGGGATGCCGCGCGTTGCGTCCGAGTGGTACGTCGAACGCTGTGTCGCACCAGGCACGGCAGTTGCGCGGAAGGGGCACGATGGAAGCCGGCAGCAGGTGGACGACCTGGTGGCAGAAGCGTGACCGTGAGCGGGCCCGCCCGGGAGGCGCGGACCCGGCCGCCAGACTGGAACAGCTGCTCGGCGCCGTGCGCGCCGGATTCCCGCTCGCACCCGCCGCCCACCCGGCCGGCTACCGCTGTTCCTGCGACCGGGTGGCCTGTCCGGCCCCGGCCCGGCACCCGGTCTCCTTCGCCTGGCAGACCCAGGCCACCACCGACCCCGAGCAGCTCTCCCGCTGGCTCTCCCGCGACCCCCAGGCCAACTTCGTCACCGCCACCGGCCGGGTGCACGACGTCCTGGACGTCCCCGCCGAGGCCGGCCGGCTCGCCCTGGAGCGGCTGACCGCGCTGGGCGTCGAGGGCCCGGTCGCCGCCGTCGGCGAGGACCGCTACCTCTTCTTCACCGCCACCCGCGGCACCCCCCAGGACGAGGACGAGTGGTGGGACAGCGCCCTCGACTCCACCCCGGACACCGTGTCCGAGCACCCCGGCCTGCGCTGGCACTGCCGCGGCTCGTACACCCTGCTCCCGCCCGCCGCGCTGCCGGACGGCTCCGAGGTGCGGTGGCTGCGCGGGCCCGAACTGCCGCTGCCGGACCCGCTGCGCGTCCTGGACGTGCTCACCGACGCCTGCACCGAGGTGGGCGCCGTCGCCGAGGAGCAGTGGCTGATCGGCTGATCCGGCGCCCACCGGGTGGCACGGCTACGGCAGGGTGAGGATCTCCGCGCCGTCCGCCGTGACCACCAGGGTGTGCTCGAACTGGGCGGTGCGCTTGCGGTCCTTGGTGACGACCGTCCAGCCGTCCGGCCAGATCTCGTAGTCGTAGGTGCCCAGGGTGAGCATCGGCTCGATGGTGAACGTCATGCCGGGCTTGATGACCTCGGTGGCCCGCTCGCTGTCGTAGTGCGGGACGATCAGGCCGGAGTGGAACGACGTGTTGATGCCGTGTCCGGTGAAGTCCCGCACCACGCCGTAGTCGAAGCGCTTGGCGTAGGACTCGATGACCCGTCCGATGACGTTGATCTGACGGCCCGGCTTGACCGCCTTGATCGCCCGGTTCAGCGACTCCCGGGTGCGCTCGACCAGCAGCCGGGACTCCTCGTCCACGTCGCCGACCAGGTAGGTGGCGTTGAGGTCGCCGTGCACGCCGTGGATGTAGGCGGTGGCGTCGATGTTGACGATGTCGCCGTCCTGCAGCACGGTCGAGTCCGGGATGCCGTGGCAGATCACCTCGTTGACGGAGGTGCAGACGGACTTGGGGAAGCCGCGGTACCCGAGGTCGGACGGGTAGGCGTCGTGGTCGCACATGTACGCGTGGGCGACGGCGTCCAGCGCGTCGGTGGTGACGCCGGGGGCGATCAGCTTCGCCGCCTCTTCCATGGCCCGGGCCGCGATCCCGCCCGCGATCCGCATCTTCTCGATCGTCTCGGCGGTCTGCACCTCGGGCCCGGTGTACGGCGTCGGGGCGGGCTTCCCGACGTACTCGGGGCGCGCGATGTGCGCCGGGACCTTGCGGGTGGGGGACTGGATGCCGGGTACGAGAGCCATGCCGGCGAGTCTAGTCGCCGCCCCCGCCGCCACCCGGCGGTTCCCGCGCGGTGTGCACGGCGGCCCCGCCCGGGGAATGATCGGTACCGACCCCCATGTCTGGACGGGAGAACGCGATGCCCCTCGGATTCCACCGCAAGCCGACCGGCCGACCCGGCGAATGGTTCTACTGCATCAAGCACGCCAAGGTCGAGGAGGGCCCCGAGTGCCCCGCGAAGGACCGCCTCGGCCCCTACGCCACCCGCGAGGAGGCCGCCCACGCCCTGGACATCGCGAACGAACGCAACCGCGAGTGGCAGAACGACCCGCGCTGGGACGACCGCCCCAAGGACGGCGGGGCGCAATAGCCCGGCCGCTCCGGGGCGGTCAGGCCGGGGCGGGGGTGTCGAGGGCGTTGCGTTCGTGTTCGGCGCGGACGGCGGCGGTGTGCGGGTCGGTGCGGTCGTCGTAGGCGAGCAGGCGGGGGAGGGCGGCGGCGAGGGCGAGGACGCCGGCGACGCAGGCCAGGCCCCCGGTCCAGACGGCGGCGCGGACGCCGATCAGGCCGGCCATGGTGCCGGCCCGGACCTGGCCGAGCTGGGGCCCGACGGAGTAGCTGAGCAGCTCGACGCCGGCCATCCGGCCGCGTACCTCGTCCGGGATGGACTGGTTCCACATGGTGGAGCGGGCGATCCCGCTGATCTCGTCCGCGCCACCGGCCAGGGCCAGCCCGAGCAGTACCACCCAGACGCTGCCGGACAGTCCGGCCAGCGTCATGGCCGCGCCCCAGCCGACCGCGGCGGCCACCAGCAGCCGTCCGTGCCGGTGCACCCGGGACGTCCAGCCGCTGGTCGCACCGACCAGCAGGCCGCCGACGGCGGCGGCGGCGTACATCGGGCCGAGCGCCCAGTCCGCGCCCAAGTCCGAGGCCAGGAACGGGAAGACGGCCACCGGGAAGGCGAACAGCATGGCGCACAGGTCGATCGCGTAGGTGCCGAGCAGGTCCTTGCGGCTCCACGCGTACCGCACGCCGGTGAGCACCGCCCGGATCGACGGGCGCTCGGCGCCGGTGGCCGGCGGCACCGCCCTGATCCGGACGAGCAGCAGCAGCGAGACCGCGAAGGTCAGCACGTCCAGCGCGTACGCGGTCTGCACCCCGGACACCGCCACCACGACACCGGCCAGCGCCGGACCGGCCACCGAAGCGACGTTGTGGTAGAGCGACTTGAGGGCGAAGGCGGCCGACAGGTGCTGGTACGCGACCACCCGCGGCAGCAGCGAGTCCAGCGCCGGGCGCTGGAGCCCGTCGCAGGCCGCGACCAGGGCGGCGACCAGGTAGATCGGCCAGAGCACCGGGTGCGGCAGCAGGGCGTTGAGCAGCAGCAGCCCGGCGAGCAGCCCGAGCGCGGCCTCGGAGCGCAGCACCAGCCTGCGGCGGTCCAGGGCGTCGGCGAGGGCGCCGCCCCAGAGGCCGAAGACGATCAGCGGAACGAGTTCGACGGCGCCGATCAGGCCCACCGCGAAGGAGGAGTCGGTGAGTTCCTTGATCTGCATCGGAACGGCGACGTACGTCAGGAAGCTGCCGAAGCTGGTGACGCAGCCGCTCGTCCACAGGTAGCGGAAGTCGCGGGAGGCGCGCCAGGGGGACAGGTCGGGCGCCCGCGAGCGCAGCAGGGCGCGCGCCCGACTGACGGGCGGTGGTTCGTCGTCGTTCACGAACGACCATCCTCGGACGGTCGGTTCCCGGCCCGCAACGGATTTATCACCAGCGCGTGAACGCCGGCGGTGAGGTGAGCCGGCCGGCGAGGTCGGCCAGCCGGTCCAGGGCGGAGCGGCGGCCGACCGGCCGTCCTGCGGCGGCACTGACCAGGTGCTGCGCCAGGTCGAAGGGCTCCTCGGCGGCGGTGCCGACGGCGAGCCGCTCGTGCGCGAGACCCGCGAGGTCGGCGAGACCCGCGCGGTCGGCGAGGTCGGTGGGACCGGCCGGGGTGGTGGGGTCGGCGCCCTCCAGGGCCAGGACGGTCGCGCCCTGCCGGCGGGCGTCCTGCACCCGCTCCAGCAGCGGGGCACCGGCCGCGCCGGGGGCCACCACCAGCACGGTGGCGCCGCGCCCGGCCTCGGCGAGCCGCCGCAGACCGTGCGCCAGGTGGGCCGGGGCGGCGGCGGGCGGTGCGTGCCGCAGCAGGGTGGGCGCCAGCCGGGGGACGGCCGACCAGGCGGCCTCGTCCTCCAGGTGGGCGGCCAGGTGCCAGGGCTCGTACGCCTCGGTGCCGACCAGCAGCAGCGCACCGGCCCCGCGCCGGTCCACCGAACGCCGCAGCGCACCGGCGAAGCCGCCGACCGCCTCCAACCAGCCGGTGCCCGTGAGTCGTTCACGAAGTGCCGAAACTCTCACTGCGTCCATGCGGGCCAGGATGTCGCGCCGGGCCCGCGGTTTGGGAAGATCGGCCCATGACTTCCCTCGATTCAGCGACAAACCCGGCCCACGAGCTGCCGGACGTCTCGCAGTTGGTGGTCGGTGTCCTCGGCGGCACCGGCGACCAGGGACGCGGCCTGGCCCTGCGGCTGGCCAAGGCCGGCCAGCAGGTGATCATCGGCTCCCGCGACGCCGCCCGGGCCGAGGCCTCGGCCGCCGAGCTGGGCCTCGGCGTGCGCGGTGCCGACAACGCCACCGTCGCCCGGGAGAGCGACGTGGTGATCATCGCGGTCCCGTGGGACGGCCACGCCGCCACCCTGACCGCGCTGCGCGAGGACCTCGCCGGAAAGATCGTCGTCGACTGCGTCAACCCGCTCGGCTTCGACAAGCAGGGCGCCTACGCGCTCAAGCCGGAGGAGGGCAGCGCCGCCCAGCAGGCCGCCGCCCTGCTGCCGGACTCCCGGGTCACCGCAGCCTTCCACCACCTCTCGGCGGTGCTGCTCCAGGACGAGTCGGTGGAGCGGATCGACACCGACGTCATGGTGCTCGGCGACGAGCGGGCCGCCACCGACGTCGTGCAGGCCCTGGCGGGCCGGATCCCCGGCATGCGCGGCGTCTTCGCGGGCCGGCTGCGCAACGCCCACCAGGTGGAGGCGCTGGTGGCGAACCTGATCTCGGTCAACCGCCGCTACAAGGCCCACGCGGGCCTGCGGATCACCGACGTGTAGCAGTCGGAGGTTCGTGTCGACCTCACCCCTGGACCCGCTCCGGAGGTGAGGTCGGCGACAATGGGTGGCGGCCGACCCCGGCCGTCCGCACCCGGTCCTAGGAGCTCCGCGCCATGCCTCGCACGTCCCTCTTCGCCCTGCTCGTCGTCGTCCTCGCGCTGGCGGCCGCCGTGGTCTCGATGGTCGAGGGCTTCTGGATCGGGCTGATCTGGCTCCCGCTGGCCGGTGTGGCGAGCAATGTGCTGTGGCTGAACCGGCGCAAGGCGAAGATCGCCGAGGCGGCGGCCGAGCAGGGCTGAGCGGCCGCCGACCTCACGAGCGCCCCCTGGGCGCTCAGCTCTCCCAGAAGCGGAACAGCAGCTGCCCGTAGGCCGCGAAGTTGTCGTCCGTCACGCCGAACAGGTGCATCACCGCGAACACGGCGTCGAAGAGCAGGCTCCGCACCTGGGGCTGCCACATCAGGGCGAACACCGCGAGCAGCCCGTACGGCGCGAACGGCTCCACCGCGCGCCGGGTCTTGTACGACAGCCAGGGCTCGACGATGCCGTAGCCGTCCAGGCCGGGGATCGGCAGCAGGTTGAGGATCGCGGCGCTGACCTGGAGCAGGCCGAGGAAGGCGAAAGCGCAGGCCAGCGGGGTGTAGCGCCACGGCCAGTCGACGCCGTGCCACTCCATCGAGAAGCCCGGGTTGTCCAGCCACCCGGCGCCGACCGGGATCAGCAGGGCCGCCCCGATCACCAGGTTCACCAGCGGGCCGGCCGCCGAGATCAGGCTGTGCTTGAGCCGGCCCTGGATCCGGCTGCGCTCGATCCAGACCGAGCCGCCGGGCAGGCCGATGCCGCCGAGGATCACGAAGATGATCGGCAGCACGAAGCTGAGCAGGATGTTGGCGTACTTCAGCGGGTTGAGCGTGAGGTAGCCCTTGGCGCCGACGGTGATGTCGCCGCCGTGCAGGGCGGTGCGGGCGTGGGCGTACTCGTGCAGGCAGAGCGAGACCATCCAGCCCGAGACCACGAACAGGAACACCCCGAACGAGGCGTTGCCGTAGCCGGAGTACACCGCCCAGGCGGAGGTGCCCAGGGTGGCGAGGAGCACCCAGAACACCGGACTGATCCGGCGGTCCTCGCTGCGGGAGCGCGGCGTGGCGGCGAAGGTCATCTGTGGGTGCTCCGTGGACAGAGGGAAGGGGGATACCGGCTGGGACCGATCATGCCGGGCGGGCCGGTGGCCGGACAAGCCGCCCAGGGTGAACGTCCGAGGGGAGGCGTCCGGTTCCGACGCGCCCCGGGGCCGGGGAGGGGACGGCACAATTGTGCGGCCGCGCCGCCGTCCATCGACCAGAATGGTCCGGTGCACTACGGCATCCTCGGTACCACCACGGCCCACCACGACGACGGCACGCCGGTCCCGCTCGGCGGGGCCCGGCTGCGGGCGCTGCTCACCGCGCTGGCCCTGCGGCAGGGCCGGCCGGTCCCGGCCGACCTGCTGGTGGACGAGGTGTGGGACGCCGAGCCACCGCAGGACTCCTCCGCGGCCCTGCAGACCCTGGTCGGCCGGCTGCGCCGCACCATCGGCCGGGAGCGGGTCGGCTCCGGGCCGGCCGGGTACTGGCTGGCCGAGCCGGCCACCGACCTCGCCGACTTCCAGCGGCTGAGCACCGAGGGCCGGCACGCCCTCGACGCCGGTGACAGCGCGCTGGCCGCCGAGCGGCTGCGCGCCGCCCTGGCGCTGTGGCGCGGTCCCGCGCTCGCCGATCTGCCCGACCGCGCCGCCGCGGCCGCCCGGCTGGAGGCCCAGCGGGACGAGGCCCGCCGGCACCGGATAACCGCGGACCTCGGCCTGGGCCGGGCCGCCGAGCTGGTCGCCGAACTGGCCGAGCTCTGCGAACGGCAGCCGCTGGACGAGCCCTTGCAGCTGCTGATGCTGCGGGCGCTGCACGGGAGCGGCCGTACCGCCGAGGCGCTGCGCCACTACGAGCGCACCCGGCGCGCCCTGGCGGACGAGCTCGGCGTCGACCCCGGCCGTCAACTCCGGGACTACTACGCCGAGTTGCTCAGCTCGGCCGAGCCGACCCCGACCCCGGCAGCGCCCCCGGTCGCCGCCCCGGTCCGACCGCACGAGCCGCAGCTCCTGGCCCCGGCGCCCCAACTCCCGCGCGCCACCGGGAACCTGCGCGGCCGGCTGACCAGCTTCGTCGGCCGGGAGGGCGATCTCACCGCCCTGCGCGGCCTGGTGGCGACGAGCCGGCTGGTCACCCTGACCGGTCCGGGCGGCTCCGGCAAGACCCGGCTGTCGGTCGAGGCCGGTCGCGCCGAACAGTCCGCCGGGCACTGGCCGGACGGCGTCTGGCTGGCCGAACTCGCCCCGCTGGAGAGCCCGGAGGCCGTTCCGGCCGCCGTGGTCTCCGCGCTCGGGATGCGCGAGATCGTGCTGCACGCCAGCAGCATGGTCGCCGAGGTGATGGAGAAGCGCGCCCAGGACCCGGTGCGCCGGCTGGTCGAGTACTGCGGCCAGCGCCGGATGCTGCTGGTCCTGGACAACTGTGAGCACCTGATCCAGGCCGCCGCCGATCTGGTGGACACGCTGCTCGCCGAGTGCCCCGGGCTGACCGTGGTCGCCACCAGCCGTGAGCCGCTCGGCGTCCCCGGGGAGACCGTCGTGCCGGTCGAGCCGCTGCCCGACCCGGTGGCGCTGCGGCTGCTCACCGAGCGGGCGGCGGCCGCCCGTCCGGGCTTCGACCCGCAGAGCGACCCGGAGGCCTGCGCCGAGATCTGCCGTCGGCTGGACGGCCTGCCGCTGGCCATCGAACTGGCCGCCGCCCGGCTGCGGGTGATGACGGCCCGGCAGATCGCCGACCGCCTGGACGGCCGCTTCGCCCTGCTCACGGCCGGCAGCCGCACCCTGCTGCCGCGCCAGCAGACGCTGCGCGCGGTGGTCGACTGGAGCTGGGAGCTGCTGGGCAAGCGGGAGCGGGCGGTGCTGCGCCGGCTCTCGGTGTTCGCGGGCGGCTGGCAGCTGGAGGACGCCGAGCCGATCTGCGCCGACGGCACCGAGGTGGTCGCCGTGGAGGTCGCCGACCTGCTGCTCTCCCTGGTCGACAAGTCCCTGCTGGTGGCCGATCTGGCCGACGACGGCGTCCAGCCGCGCTACCGGATGCTGGAGACCATCCACGAGTACGCCACCGAGCGGCTCGCCGAGTCCGCCGCCGAGCGCGACGCCACCGGCGCCCGCCACCTGGCGCACTTCCGCGCGCTGGTCGCCACCGCCGACCAGAACATCCACGGCCCGCGGCAGCTGCACTGGCTGACGGTGCTGGACCGGGAGCAGGACAACATCCGGGCGGCGCTGCGCCGGGCGATCGACCTCGCGGACGAGCAGCAGGCGCTGGTCATCGCCGTCGGCCTGGGCTGGTACTGGTCGCTGCGCGGCTACAGCCTGGAGGCCCGCGGCTGGTACACCGCGATCGCCGCGCTCGGCCCGGACCCGTTCGGCCCGGACGCCCCGGCGCCGGTGCCGCTGGAGCACAACGTGCTCTCGTACGACCTGCCGATGCCCGACGGGGTGGTCGAGGAGGCCCGCCGGCTGGTCGCGATGTTCCTGCTGCTCGGGATGTTCGAGGGGAACCTGGACATCCTGGGCGACGCCGGTGCGGTCCGGACGGCGGAGCGGCTGCTGGACACCTACACCACCGAGCTGCCGCAGGCCTACCGGTTCCCGGCGCTGATGCGGGTGTTCGCGGCCTTCCTGGCCGGCCGCCTGGAGCTGATGAAGAGCCTGCTGGACGACGCGGTCCGGGGCTGCGAGCTGTACGGCGACCCGTACGACCTGGCGTTCGCCCTCCAGGTCCGGGCCAGGATGCTGAACGACTGGCCGGACGGCGAGGAGCAGGGCGTCCGGGACGGTCTGCGCGCCCTGGAGCTGTTCGAGGAGGCCGGTGACCTCTGGGGGGTGTCCCAGGCGCTGGCGGTGCGCGGTGAGTCGCTGGCCATCCGGGGTGACTCCCGGGGCGCCGCCGACGCGTACGAGCGGGCGATCCGGCTGGCCGAGGAGCTGGGCGCGCCGCACGAGGTGCCGATGCTGCGGGTGAGCCTGGGCAGCGCCCTGCTGGAGCAGGACACGGAGCGCGGGGAGCGGATCGTCCGGGAGGCGCTGGCCGCCATCGACGGCACGGGCCTCAACGAGTCCACCACCGGTGCCCTGCTGATCGGCCACCTGACGCTCAGCGGCCTCCACGCCCAGCGCGGCGACTTCCAGCAGGCCCTGGACGGGCTGGACGCGCTGGAGGGGGTCGGCATGGGCGGCTTCATGCCGGGTGTCGTGGGCGGGCTGCTGGTCAGCACCCGGGGCTGGATCACGGCTCGGGCCGGGGATCCGGACGCGGGGCTCGCCCTGCTGTGCGAGGGTCGTCGGATGCTCCTCTCGGTGACCATGGCGGCCGGTTTCGCCGAGCAGATGACGGTCATGGTGGTGCCGGCCGTGATCGGCGTGCTGCGCTCCTTCGCGGAGCGGGACGGCGACCTGGAGCGGGCCCGGCGGGCGGTGGTGCTGCTCGGCGCGCACAAGGGGCTGAACGGTCCCAAGGGCGGCTACCTGGACAAGGTGGAGCGGGAGCGGTCGTCCGCCGCCCTGCGGGGGCTGCTGGGCGACGCCGCGTACGAGGCGGCGTACGCCGTGGGCGAGGCGATGGCTCCGGAGCAGACCCAGGCGATGCTGTCCGAGCTGCTCGCCTGAGACGCCCGGAGGGCGGTCGCCCGGTGCCCGTCCCCTGGTCACCGGCCGACCGCCCGTTCGTCCCGGGCGGCGTCCTGTCCACGGTCGCCGCCCGGCCCTCGTCCCCGGCCCGCTCAGGTCCGCTTGCGGAAGCGGGCCACCGCGAGCGGGGCGAAGATCGCGGTCGAGGCGGCGGACCAGATCAGCACGATCATCACCGGGTGGGCCACCGCCCCCTCCCCGTTGAGCAGCGCACGGGAGGCGTCGGCCAGTGCGGACAGCGGGTTGACCTTGGTGAAGGCCTGGAGCCAGCCCGGCATGGTGCTGGTCGGGGCGAAGATCGAGCTGCCGAACTGCATCGGCATCAGGACCAGCATGGAGACGCCCTGGACGGCCTGGGCGCTCTTCATCGACATGCCCAGCAGCATCGAGATCCAGACGATCGACATGCCGAACACCAGCGACAGGCCGACCGCGGCCAGCAGCTCCGGAACGCCGGTCCTGAGCTCGAAGCCGAGGATGAAGGCGAAGGTCAGCAGGATCAGCGAGGAGAGCAGGGCCCGCAGCGTCTCCGCCACGATCTTGGAGAGCAGGACGGAGGCCCGGCCGATCGGCAGGGTCCGGAAGCGGTCCATCACCCCGCTCTGGAAGTCGGTGTTCAGGCCGGTGCCGACGGCCAGCGCCAGCGTCATGCCGGTCTGTCCGAGCAGCCCGGGGATCATGAACTGCTTGTACTTGTCCTGGTCGCCGCCCATCATGGCGCCGCCGAAGACGTAGACGAACAGCACGGTGAAGACGATCGGCATCAGCACGGCGTCGAACATCGACTCCGGGTCGGCCTTGATCCGCATCAGGTTGCGGCGGGTCAGTGCGCCGATGTGGCGCAGGGTGGCGGCCGGGCCGATCCGGGTCTCGTCGGCCGCCGGGTCCCGGAGCGCGGCGGGGGTGAGGGTGGCGGTGGTCATGCGACGGGCTCCTTGACGAGGGCGTCGGCGGCCGCGGCGGTCGCGTCGGCGGCGGGCTTGCCGGTGATGGCGAGGAAGACCTCGTCCAGGCTGGGGACCTTGGTGTCGATGCCGGCGATCGCGAAGCCGCGGCCGCCGAGCACCCCGATCACGGCGGTGAGCTGCTCCTCGCCGGTGAGCGGCACCGCGAGCAGGCCGTCGTCGGGGGAGAAGGTGGCGGAGGCGACGCCGTTCTCGTGCAGGCAGCGGGCCATCTCCGGCAGTTCGGCCGGGTGGGCGGGGCGGACCTGGAGGATCTGGCCGCCGACCTTGGCCTTGAGCTCGGCTACGCCGCCGGCGGCGATCACCTTGCCCCGGTCGATGACGGTCAGCTCGTCGGCGAGCTGCTCGGCCTCCTCCATGTACTGGGTGGTCAGCAGCACGGTGCTGCCCTCGGCGACCATCCGCTGCACCTCGTCCCAGACCTCGTTGCGGGTGCGCGGGTCCAGGCCGGTGGTGGGCTCGTCCAGGTAGAGCACCCGGGGGCGGCCCATCATGCTGGCGGCCAGGTCGAGGCGCCGGCGCATGCCGCCGGAGTAGGTCTTGGCGATCCGCTTGGCGGCGTCGGTGAGCGAGAAGCGCTCCAGCAGCTCGGCGGCCCGGGCCTTGGCCTCCCGGCTGGGGAGGTCGAGCAGCCGGCCGATCAGGTAGAGGTTCTCGTAGCCGGAGAGCAGCTCGTCCACGGAGGCGTACTGGCCGGTCAGGCCGATGGTGCGACGCAGTTGCTTGGGCTGGCGCAGGACGTCGTAGCCGCCGACGAACGCGCTGCCGGCGTCCGGCTTGATCAGCGTGGAGAGGACCCGCACCAGGGTGGTCTTGCCGGCGCCGTTGGGGCCGAGCAGGGCGAGGACGGTGCCTTCGCGGACGGTGAGGTCGACGCCGTCGAGGGCCTTGGTGGTGCCGAAGTGCTTGACGATGCCGTGGACCTCGACGGCGTTCCCGGCTGTTCCCCGCGTGTTCGGGGCGGTCGCGATTCCTGTCATGCCCCCAGGTTGTCCGCCCCGGCTGTCAGCCCCCTGTCGCCCGCCCGCCCCGGCTGTCAGCCCGCTGTCACGGCCCTCGGCGGCATGACAGCGCCCCTGCTCCGAGCGGCTCGGAGCAGGGGCGGGGGAGCCGTCCGTCAGTGGAAGCTGTGCTCCGCGGCCGGGAAGGCCCCGGTACGGACCTCCTCGGCGAACTCGCGGGCGGCGTCGCCGAGGACGCCGCGCAGGTTCGCGTACTTCTTGACGAACTTGGGCACCCGGCCCGCGGTCATGCCGGCCATGTCGGTCCAGACCAGCACCTGGGCGTCGGTCTCCGGGCCGCCGCCGATGCCGACGGTGGGGATCGCCAGCTGCTCGGTGACCTGGGCGGCCAGCTCGGCCGGGACGGCCTCCAGCACCACGGAGAAGGCGCCGGACTGCTGGACGGCCTTGGCGTCGCGGAGCAGCTGGTGGGCGGCCTCGTCGCCGCGGCCCTGGACGGGGTAGCCGCCGAGGGCGTGCACCGACTGCGGGGTGAGGCCGATGTGGGCCATCACCGGGACGCCGGCCTCGACCAGCAGCTCGATGGAGCGGGCGCTGCGCTCGCCGCCCTCCAGCTTGACCGCGCCGACCCCGGCCTCCTTCATCAGCCGGGCCGCGTTGTGCATGGCCTGGGCGGGCGACTCCTGGTAGGAGCCGAACGGCAGGTCGGCGACGATCATGGCGCGCTGGGTGCCGCGGACGACGGCGGCGGAGAGCATCACCATCTGATCCATGGTCACCGGCACGGTGGTCTCGTAGCCGAGGTGGCAGTTGCCGGCCGAGTCGCCGACGAGCAGGACGGGGATCCCGGCCTCGTCGAACACGCCCGCGGTGAGGGCGTCGTAGGCGGTGAGCATCGCCCACCTCTCGCCGCGCTGCTTGGCGGTGGCGAGGTCGCGGACGGTGACGCGGCGGTTGGTGACCCCGCCGTAGAGGCCGGCGGTCGACGCCTGGTTCTGGGCAGGCGAAGGCGAAGAAGCGTTCATCGAACGGACTCCTGAAGGGTTGTCGTCTCGTGGCGCCGTACGGCGTCCCCGGATCACCTCCATGCTTGCACGCCCCGGCGTGAGCGCAAAGAGGGGTGCGGTCGGCAGGGTGCGATCCACGCCACACCGGCCCCTCGCGTCCCTCGGACTTTGCTTCCATTTTACGAAACGGACTCGTCTCGTATCGTATTGGCCGCTACTCTGGTCCAGGGGGTTACGAGACGCAAGCGGCTCGCAAATGCCCGCCAGTGCCACGCCAACACGGACGGGAAGACCAATGACCACCGCAGCCGCGCCACCCCGCGTGCCGGAAGCCATCCACCGCCGGCGCTGGGCGATCCTGGGCACCCTGGTGCTCGCCCTGCTCGTCGTCGTGCTCGACAACTCGATCCTCAACGTCGCGATGAAGACCATCGCGACCCCCGCCCCGGTCGGACTGGGCGCCACCCAGAGCGACCTGGAATGGGCGATCAACTCGTACACCCTGGTGTTCGCCGGGCTGCTCTTCACCTCGGGCCTGCTCGGCGACCGCTTCGGCCGCAAGCGCGCCCTGCTCGGCGGCATGGTGGTCTTCGGGATCGCCTCGCTGCTGTCCTCGATGGCCGCCTCGCCCGGCGAGCTGATCGGCTACCGCGCCCTGATGGGCGTCGGCGGCGCCCTCGCGATGCCCGCCACGCTGGCGATCATCATGAACGTCTTCGAGCGCGAGGAGCAGCCCAAGGCGATCGGCATCTGGGCCGGCGCGGTCGGCCTGGCCATCGCCATCGGCCCGATCACCGGCGGCGTGCTGATCGAGCACTTCTGGTGGGGCTCGGTCTTCCTGGTCAACGTGCCGATCGTGATCGTCGCGCTGATCGCGATGGCCGTCCTGGTCCCCGAGTCCAAGGACCCGAACCCGGGCCGGATGGACCCGGTCGGCGTGCTGCTGTCGGTCATCGGCCTGGTCGCGCTGATCTACGGCATCATCAAGGGCGGCGAGCTGGCCGACTTCACCGCGTTCGCGGCCTGGGGCCCGACCCTGCTGGGCGTGCTCGCGCTGGCCGCCTTCGTCTGGTTCGAGCGCCGCACGCAGTTCCCCGCGCTGGACGTCACCTGGTTCCGCAACAAGGTGTTCAGCGCCTCGGTGGTGGTCGTCGCGGTGATCTTCTTCGCGCTGATGGGCGTCTCCTTCTTCGGCGTCTTCTACACCCAGAGCGTGCGCGGCTACAGCGCCCTCCAGGCCGGCGTGCTGATGCTCCCGCTGGCCGCCGCCCAGCTGCTGTTCGCCCCCCGGGCCCGGCTGGTGGTCGACCGCCTCGGCGTCGCCGCCACGGCCGCGGGCGGCATGGTGCTGGTCGCGCTCGGCTTCCTCGGCTACACCGTGCTGACCGCGACGACCCCGATCTGGGTGCTGGTCGTGCTCGGACTGGTGATGGGCGCCGGGATGGCCCACGTCATGCCGCCGGTCACCGTCGCGATCATGGGCTCGCTGCCCCGGGAGAAGGCCGGCGCCGGCTCGGCCGTCAACAACACCTTCCGCCAGGTCGGCGGCTCGCTCGGGGTCGCCGTGCTCGGCGCGGTGCTCTCCACCGTCTACCGCGACGGGATGACCGGCCCGCTGCACCAGCTGCCCCAGGCCGTGCAGGAGAAGGCCGGGGCCAACCTGGACCGGGCCGCCGAGTCGCTGGAGTCCACCCGGGCCTTCGTCGAGCACGTCCCCGGCGGCCTGGCCGACGGGCTGATCGGCCCGGCGAACGACGCCTTCATCCACGCCATGCACGTGGTGGCCTCGCTCTCGGTCGGCATCTCGCTGGTCGGCGCGCTGGTCGCCTGGTTCCTCCTCCCGCGCCGCACCGCCGCCCCCGCGGGTGTCCCCGGCGGTCCGGGCGGGCAGGTTCCCGGGCAGCAGGACCAGCCCCGGGCGGCCGCGGCCGCCTGACCCGCGGACGGCTGAGCGACAATGGCCCTGCCGGTCGGTGCCCCCGACCGGCAGGGTCCAGGTCCTGGACGGGGTCGCCCGGCCCGGACCGACGGACCCACCGCGGCGCCCGCGCGCCCGGGACCAGCGAGCGAGAGGCAGCGGGGATGAGGACGGACACGCCGAGCGCCGACACCGGGCAGGCCTGCGCGGCGGTACGCCGCGGCCGGCCCCGCAGCGAGGCCGCCGAGCAGGCCATCTTCACCGCCGTCGAGGACCTGATGGCCGACGGCAAGGCGCTGTCCGAACTCACCATCGAGGGCATCGCCACCGCCGCCGGCGTCGGCAAGGCGACCATCTACCGGCGCTGGCCCAACAAGGAGGCCCTGCTGGTCGACCTGGTCAGCCGGCTGGAGGAGCCGATCCCGGCCCCCACCGGCGCCGGCGCCCGCGAGGACCTGATCGCGATGGTCGACTACATCCGCCGGCGGGGCCTGGCCAAGCGCACCCGCTGGGTGCTCAAGGCGACGCTCGGCCAGATGCAGGCCCTGCCGGAGCTGCACAACGCCTACCGGGAGCGGGTGATCAAGCCGCGCCGCGAGGTCGGGATCCTCGCGATCCGGCGGGCCGTCGCCGAGGGCCTGATCCGCGACGACCTCGACGTGGAGCTGCTCGGCGACCTGCTGATGGGGCCGATCCTCTACCGCAGTGTCCTCTCGGACGACACCGACCTGGAGGACCCGGACCTGTCCCGCCAGCTGGTCGACTCCGTGCTCGACGGCATCGCGCGGCGCTGAGGTTCACTCCTTCGTGTCCGACGTGGCCTGGCTCACCAAAGCGGGCCACGCCGGAACCCGCTCCCGGGGCCGCGCGTCTGTCCCGGCATAGGCTGAGCCGGGTCACCGATCAAACCGGCACCAGTCCGGCACCGCGCCCGTACCCCCACGGACCGGACGACGGACCGGCGACGGCACGAGCGACGGGAGCCACGGCATGGCGCAGGCGGACAGCACCGAACGGACCACGTCCCGTGGCGGTGCGGGCGCGGACGCCGGCCGCAGCGGCGGCTTCCTCGGCCTGCGGCACTGGGGCCGGGACGCCCGCGGCAGCGGCACCTGGCGGCGCGGACTGCTGATCGCCCTGCTGGCCCTGCTCACCGCCGTGCTGCTGGGCTTCCACGCCCGGGTGCCGAACAGCGTCGGCAACCTCGGCAGCCTGCTGGAGACCTTCCTGCCCTGGGTGGGGCTGGCGGTCCCGGTGCTGCTGGTGCCCGCGCTGCTGCGCCGCTCCGCCACCGCCCTGATCGCCCTGCTGGTGCCCGCCGTGCTGTGGGTCAACCTGTTCGGCGGGCTGCTGTCCGACAAGAGCGGCGGCAAGGGCGACTGGACGGTGGTCAGCCACAACGTCGCCGCGGGCAACACCGACGTGCCGGGCACCATCCGCGGCCTGGTGGCCTCGAACGCCCAGATCGTCGCCCTCCAGGAGCTGGCCGGCAGCCAGCTGCGGGAGTACGAGAGCGGGCTCGCCGCGGCGTACCCGTACCACTCCGTGGAGGGGACGGTCGGGCTCTGGTCGAAGTACCCGATCGACGGGGTCACCCCGGTGGACCTGAGGATGGGCTGGACCAGGGCGTTCCGGGCCCAGGTCACCACCCCGCAGGGCCCGCTCGCGGTGTACGTCGCCCACCTGCCGTCCGTCCGGCTCAAGGCCGAGGGCGGGTTCACCGTCCACCAGCGGGACATCAGCGCCCAGGCGCTCGGCGACGCCGTGCAGGCCGAGCCGGTGAAGAAGGTCCTGCTGCTCGGCGACCTCAACGGCACCATGAACGACCGCAGCCTGGCGCCGGTCACCTCGCAGATGCGCTCGGCCCAGGGCGCGGCCGGGGACGGCTTCGGGTTCAGCTGGCCCGCGGCGTTCCCGATGGCGCGGATCGACCAGATCATGAGCAAGGGCGGGCTCCGGCCGGTGGACTCCCGCACCCTGCCCCGGGACGGCAGCGACCACCTCGCGGTGGCCGCCGCCTTCACCTACAACTAGGGCGTGTCAGACACGCCCTAGCCGCCCGGTCAGCCGCGCCGCCAGCGGTTGGTGATCGGCAGCCGGCGGTCGCGGCCGAAGTTCTTCACCGAGGTCTTCGGGCCCGGCGGGTACTGGCGCCGCTTGTACTCGGCGGTGTCGACCAGCCGGACCACCCGGTCCACCACGGCCGGGTCGAAGCCCGCCGCGACGATCGCGTCCCGGCCCTCGTCGCCCTCGATGTAGCGCTCCAGCACGCTGTCCAGCAGGTCGTAGTCGGGCAGCGAGTCGGCGTCCACCTGGTCCGGCCGCAGTTCGGCGGACGGCGGCTTGCTGATGGTGTTCTCCGGGATCGGCGGCACCTCGCCGCGCCGCTCGGCCTCCTCGTTGCGCCAGCGGGCGAGGCGGAAGACCAGTGACTTGTAGACGTCCTTGATCGGGCCGTAGGCGCCCACCGAGTCGCCGTACAGGGTGGAGTAGCCGACCGCCAGCTCGCTCTTGTTGCCGGGCGCGAGCACGATGTGCCCCTCCTGGTTGGAGATCGCCATCAGCAGGGTGCCGCGCAGCCGGGACTGGAGGTTCTCCTCGGCCAGGCCGGTCAGCTCGGTGGCGCCCAGGTAGGCGTCGAACATCGGGGCGATGGAGACGGTCCGGAAGTGCAGCCCGGTGCGGCGGGCCAGTTCGGCCGCGTCGTCCCGGGAGTGCTGGGAGGAGTAGCGGCTGGGCATCGAGACGCAGTGCACGTGGTCGGCGCCGAGCGCGTCCACCGCGATCGCGGCCACCAGGGCCGAGTCGATGCCGCCGGAGAGGCCGATCAGCACCGAGCGGAAGCCGTTCTTGACCACGTACGCCCGGGTGCCGGAGACCAGCGCGGCCCAGATCTCGGCCTCGTCGGACAGCCGGGGCGCGATGTCGGCGGCGGGCCGGCCGGCGGGCACCGGGGCCGGCTCGTCGCTCAGTTCGGTGCGGACCAGGTGCAGCCCGTCGCTGAGCAGCAGGCCGTCGGTGTGGTCGCTGCCGGCGGCCGGCAGGTCGAGGTCCAGCAGCACCAGGTGTTCCTCGAACTGCGGTGCGCGGGCCAGGACTTCGCCGTCCGCGCCGACCACGATCGAGTCGCCGTCGAAGACCAGCTCGTCCTGGCCGCCGACCATGTTGACGTACGCCAGGGTGCAGCCCGCCTCGGCGGCGCGGCGCTGCACCAGCTCCAGCCGCTGGTCGTCCTTGTTCCGTTCGTACGGCGAGCCGTTGACGACCAGCAGCAGGCCGGCCCCGGCCTCGCGGGCGGCGGTGACCCGGCCGCCGTCCTGCCAGATGTCCTCGCAGATCGCCAGGGCGACGTCCACCCCGTGCAGCCGCAGCACCGGCAGCTGGTCGCCGGGGACGAACCAGCGGTACTCGTCGAACACGCCGTAGTTGGGCAGGTGGTGCTTGGCGAAGCGGGTGAGCACCTCGCCCCGGTGCAGCACCGCGGCGCAGTTCTGCGGCGACCCGGCGGGGCGGTTGAAGCGCGGCGAGGGGTGGTCGGAGCGCCCGAGGTAGCCGACCACCACCGGCACCTCGCCCAGCCCGTCGTCGGCCAGCCGGCCGGCCAGCTCCACCAAGGCGCCGCGCGAGGCCTCGACGAAGGAGCCGCGCAGTGCGAGGTCCTCGACCGGGTAGCCGGTCAGGGCCATCTCGGGGAACGCGACCAGCTGGGCACCGGCCTCCACGGCCTGCTTGGTCCAGCGCACCACCTCTTCGCTGTTGCGGGCGAGGTCACCGACCCAGGGGTCGATCTGGCTCAGGGCGAGACGGAGATTGGGCATGGTCCGAAGTCTAATCGTCTAACTGACGCAATGTCCCGTGGGGACGACTCCTCGGGGGGTCGGCCCTGCCGTGTCGCGCGGGGATCGGCCATGATGGGGGCAACCGCTCGACGAGGTCTTCCGGGTGCCTCCCGGGCGTAACACGAGCGTAAAGAGCAGAGGTGAGACTGTCCCCATGGGCAAGCAGCAGCAGTTCGTGCTTCGGACGCTCGAGGAGCGTGACATCCGGTTCGTCCGGCTGTGGTTCACCGATGTTCTCGGGTTCCTCAAGTCGGTGGCGGTGGCGCCGGCCGAGTTGGAGCAGGCCTTCGAGGAGGGCATCGGTTTCGACGGCTCGGCGATCGAGGGATTCGCCCGGGTGTACGAATCCGACATGATCGCCAAGCCGGATCCGACCACCTTCCAGATCCTGCCGTGGCGCTCGGAGACCCCGGGCACCGCGCGGATGTTCTGCGACATCCTGATGCCGGACGGCTCGCCCTCCTACGCCGACCCCAGGTTCGTGCTCAAGCGCACCCTGGAGAAGGCCTCCGACCAGGGCTTCACCTTCTACACCCACCCCGAGATCGAGTTCTTCCTGTTGAAGAACCTGCCCGGTGACGGCACCGCGCCGATCCCGGCCGACCAGTCCGGCTACTTCGACCACACCCCGCGCGGGGTGGGCCACGACTTCCGCCGACAGGCCATCACCATGCTGGAGTCGATGGGCATCTCGGTGGAGTTCTCGCACCACGAGGGCGCCCCCGGCCAGCAGGAGATCGACCTGCGCTACGCCGACGCGCTGTCCACCGCCGACAACATCATGACCTTCCGCCTGGTCATGAAGGAGGTCGCGCTGGAGCAGGGCGTGCACGCGAGCTTCATGCCCAAGCCGTTCTCCGAGCACCCCGGCAGCGGCATGCACACCCACCTCTCGCTCTTCGAGGGCGACCGCAACGCCTTCCACGAGTCCGGCGCCGAGTACCAGCTCTCCAAGGTCGGCCGCTCGTTCATCGCCGGCCTGCTGCGGCACGCCGCCGAGACGGCCGCCGTCACCAACCAGTGGGTGAACTCCTACAAGCGGATCTGGGGCGGCTCCCAGCGCACCGCCGGCGCCGGCGGCGAGGCCCCCTCGTACATCTGCTGGGGCCACAACAACCGCTCGGCGCTGATCCGGGTGCCGATGTACAAGCCGGGCAAGCAGGGCTCCACCCGGATCGAGGTCCGCTCCCTGGACACCGGCTGCAACCCGTACCTCGCCTACGCCGTGACCCTCGCGGCCGGCCTCAAGGGCATCGAGGAGGGTTACGAGCTCCCGCCCGGCGCCGACGACGACGTGTGGGCGCTGACCGACTCCGAGCGCCGCGCCCTCGGCATCCAGCCGATGCCGCAGAACCTCGGCGAGGCCATCGACCTGATGCAGCGCAGCGAGCTGGTCGCCGAGACCCTGGGCGAGCACGTCTTCGACTTCTTCCTGCGCAACAAGCGCCAGGAGTGGGAGGAGTACCGCTCCGAGGTGACCCCGTTCGAGCTGCGGAAGAACCTCCAGGTGCTCTGAGCAGGCGCTCCGAGCACCTGCGGTGAGCTGCGGCTCCGACCTCTTCCGGCCCCGCCGTCGCCCGCCCGGGCCGTGGCGGGGCCGTCGTCACGGGGGCGGTCCGCCCGGTGGTCACGCCCGGCGCGGGGCCGCCGGTGAGCGTAACCTGCCTGCGGGGGCGGGCCCCCTTGGCGGACGGGATGGAGGGGCCGATGGCGGTGGAGGAACAGCGGGCCGGGAGCCGGGTCAGCCGGCCCGAGATCAGGCTGGTCCGGCGCGGGTTCACCGATCCCGCGAAGGCGGTGCGGCTGCTGGACGGCCCCGGGCTGGAGGGCCTGGCCGACGACCCGGTGGTGCTGGACGCGCTCGGCGCCACCGCCGACCCCGACCTCGCGCTGCTGGGCCTGGCCCGGCTGGTGGAGGCCGCCGACGAGGCCGAGCGGCACACCCTGCGGGACACCCTCACCACCTCCAAGCCGCTGCGCGACCGGCTGCTCGGCGTGCTCGGCGTCTCCACCGCGCTCGCCGACCACCTGGCCCGGCACCCGCACGACTGGCACGCGCTGGTCACCTTCGAACTGCGCGACATGCACCCCGGTCCGGCGGACTTCCGCCGCGCCCTCGCCGAGGGCGTCGGGGGCGCGGGCCGCAGCCCCGAGAACGCCCTGCGGATCGCCTACCGGCGCTGCCTGCTGGCCATCGCCGCCCGCGACCTCACCGGCACCACCGACCTCGCCCAGACCGCCGCCGAACTCGCCGACCTGGCCGGCGCCACCCTCCAGACCGCCCTGGACCTCGCCGCCGAGCAGGACCCGGAGGCCGCCGCGGCCTGCCGGCTCGCGGTGATCGGGATGGGCAAGTGCGGCGGCCGCGAACTCAACTACGTCTCCGACGTGGACGTCATCTTCGTCGCCGAGCCGCGCGAGGGCGTGGACGAGCACGCGGCCGTCAAGGCCGCCACCCGGCTGGCCGCCGCGCTCACCCGGCTCTGCTCGGACACCACCGGCGAGGGCACCATCTGGCCGGTGGACGCCAACCTGCGCCCGGAGGGCCGCAACGGCCCGCTGGTGCGCACCCTGGCCAGCCACCTCGCCTACTACCAGCGGTGGGCCAAGACCTGGGAGTTCCAGGCCCTGCTCAAGGCCCGCCCGGTCGCCGGGGACGCCGAGCTCGGCGCCGCGTACGTCGAGGCGCTCGCCCCGATGGTCTGGCAGGCCGCCGCCCGGGAGAACTTCGTCACCGACGTCCAGCAGATGCGCCGCCGGGTGATCGACTCCATCCCGGCCCCCGAGGTCGACCGCCAGCTCAAGCTCGGCCCGGGCGGGCTGCGCGACGTCGAGTTCTCCGTCCAGCTGCTCCAGCTGGTGCACGGCCGCACCGACCCGGCGCTGCGCAGCGGCAACACCCTGGAGGCGCTGGCCGCGCTCTCCCGCGGCGGGTACGTCGGCCGGGCGGACGCCGCCTCGCTGGACACCGCGTACCGCTTCCTGCGCTCGCTGGAGCACCGCATCCAGTTGCACCGGCTGCGCCGCACCCACCTGATGCCCACCGCCGAGGCGGACCAGCGCCGGCTCGCCCGCTCGCTCGCCGCGCTGATCAACGACGACACCCGCTCCGACCCGGTGGCCGCGCTGCAGCGCGAGTGGAAGCGGCACGCGGTGGAGGTGCGGCGGCTGCACGAGAAGCTGTTCTACCGGCCGCTGCTCGACGCCGTCGCCGAACTGCCGCCCGGCGCGGCCGGGTTGACCCCGGAGGCGGCCCGGGCCCGGCTGGAGGCGCTCGGCTACACCGACCCGGCCGCCGCGCTGCGGCACATCAGCGCGCTCGCCTCCGGGGTCAGCCGCAAGGCCGCGATCCAGCGCACCCTGCTGCCGGTGCTGCTCGGCTGGTTCGCCGAGTCGGCCGACCCGGACGCCGGACTGCTCAATTTCCGCCAGGTCTCCGACGCGCTCGGCCGCACCCCCTGGTACCTGCGGCTGCTGCGGGACGAGAGCGCCGCCGCCGAGCAGCTCGCCCGGGTGCTGTCGGCCGGCCGGCTCGCCCCCGACCTGCTGCTGCGCGCCCCCGAGGCGGTGGCCATGCTGGGCGACCCGCAGGGCCCGGTGCCGCGCGGCCGGGCGGCGCTCCAGTCGGAGATACTGGCCGCCGTCGGCCGGGCCGGGTCCGCCGCCGCCGCTGTTGCCGCCGCCCGCTCGGTGCGCCGCCGGGAGCTGTTCCGGACGGCCGCCGCGGACGTGCTGGGCCGGCTCGGCGACGACCCGGCCGAGGCGCTGGACGTCGCGGGGGAGGCGCTGACCGCGCTCAACGCCGCCACCCTCCAGGGCGCGCTGCGCGCCTGCGTGGCCGGCTGGGAGGCCGAGCATGGGGACCTGCCGACCCGGATCGCGGTGATCGCGATGGGCCGCTTCGGCGGGCACGAGCTGGGCTACGGCTCGGACGCGGACGTGCTCTTCGTCCACGAGCCGCTGCTCGGCTCGCTGGAGCAGGACGCGGCCCGGGCGGCCCAGGCGGTCTGCAACGAGCTGCGCACCCTGCTGGCCGCGCCGTCCACCGAGCCGCCGCTGCTGGTCGACGCCGACCTGCGGCCGGAGGGGCGCAGCGGCCCGCTGGTGCGCACCCTGGCCTCGTACGCGGCGTACTACCGGCGCTGGTCGCACGCCTGGGAGAGCCAGGCGCTGCTGCGGGCCGAGCCGGTGGCCGGGGACGAGGAGCTGGGCGCGCGGTTCCGGCAGCTGATCGACCCGCTGCGCTACCCGGGGACCGGGGTGCCGGAGCGGGACCTGGTGGAGATCCGCCGGATCAAGGCGCGGATCGAGGCCGAGCGGCTGCCGCGCGGTGCCGACCCGACCACCCACACCAAGATCGGCCGGGGCGGGCTGGCGGACGTGGAGTGGACGGTGCAGCTGCTCCAGCTCCAGCACGGGCACGAGGTGCCGGGCCTGCGGACCACCCGGACCAGGGCCGCCCTGGCGGCGGCGGTCGGGGCCGGGCTGGTGGAGCCGGCCGACGCGGAGGTGCTGGAGGCGGCGTGGGTGCTGGCCTCCCGGGTGCGCTCCGCGGTGATGCTGGTGCGCGGGCGGCCGGGGGACAGCTTCCCCGGGGAGGCCCGGGAGCTGGCCGGGGTGGCCCGCTACCTCGGGTACGGCGCCGGGCACAGCGGGGAGCTGGTGGACGACTACCGGCGCACCACCCGGCGGGCCCGGGCGGTGGTGGACCGGCTGTTCTACGGGTCGGCCTGAGTCCGACCGGAGCGCGGGAGCCGACCGGAGCGCGCGAGGCCGGTCGGGAGGGGTCGGCGGGTACGCGAAAGGGGCCCCTGGATCAGGGGCCCCTCCTGGTGGCTCGTCCCTCGTCCCTCGGCCGTCGGCTAGGGCCTGTCCGGCGGATCTTGGCAGATCAGCGCGCGGCGTTGGGCGCCCGGCTGGGCGTGCGCCCGAGTCGGCCTCGTACTGGACGTACTTGGGCGATTCGGGCGTGCGTCCAGGCGGGATGCCCGGCGTCGCGCGCCTGGCAAGATCCGCCGGACAGGCCCTAGCGCCGTGCGCCGACCGCCGGCTCGCTCCACTGCTCCGGCACGGTGACCGGCTCCTCGGCCTGCTCCCGGGCGGGCACCCGCGGCAGCTTGTACACCCACTCGTGGTACAGCCAGCGGGCGGCCAGGAAGCCGACCGTCAGGCAGATCTCGCCGCCGACGGCGTCCATCCAGAAGTGGTTGGCGGTCGAGATGATGACCACCAGGGTGGCCGCCGGGTACATCAGTCCGAGCACCCGGACCCAGGTCCGGCGGGCCAGGAAGAAGATCGTCAGACCGCACCACATCGACCAGCCGATGTGCATCGAGGGCATCGCCGCGTACAGGTTGGAGACGTGCGCGGCGGGCCCGGAGGCGAACGAGCCCCAGGTGTGGTGGGCCTGCACGGTGTCGATGAAGCCGCCGTCGGTCATCAGCCGCGGCGGGGCCAGCGGGAAGAAGTAGAAGCCGACCAGGGCGATCCCGGTGGTGACGAACAGCACCGTGCGGGCGGCGACGTAGCGGCCGGGGTGGCTGCGGTAGAGCCAGACCAGCACACCGATGGTGATGATGAAGTGCAGGGTCGCGTAGTAGTAGTTCATCCCGGTGATGAGCCACCCGACGCTGTCCACGGCGTGGTTGATCGAGCGCTCGACCGCGATGCCGAGGTCCTTCTCCAGGTCCCAGATCCAGCGTGCGTGCTTCTGGGCTATCGCTTCCTGCTCCGGGACGGCGTTGCGCACGAGGGAGTAGAGCCAGTAGCTGATCCCGATCAGGGCGAGCTCGAACCAGATCCGCGGCCGGGCGGGTGAGCGCCGCTGGTCCCGGATGCGGCCGCGCAGGGCGGCGGTGCGGGACTGGGCGGCACGGGTGGCTCCTTCGGGCAGCCGGGCCGGGGTGGCCTCGGTCGCCTCGGAGCCGCCACCGCGGGCCGCGTCGGCGCGCCGGGCGTCGCCTCGCTGGATCTCGGTCGGTTCCCCCATGGACGAGAAGTCTGCCAGACCACTCGTAGCCGTCTGCTCATCCTCTGGAAGTGGATTCTTCACCGGCTGTCCCCCTCCAGGGGTAGGGGGCGGATCCCACCGGGGTAGGGGGTGCGGTCGGGTCTGGTGCTTACCGGTGGGACGGACATACGTCCCATTGTCACGCGCTCGGCCGTTCGAGCGTAACCGGGGTGGCCGGGCGGGCCGGTGGCCTGGAATTTCCCGGGACGAAACGCTTTCTGCATCTTGCTGAAACGGATTGCAGGCCGCTAGCTTCCTGGGAAATCGATCGCCCCTTCCCCTAAGGGAGCCCCTCAGTGGCCGATACGCCGCTCCGCCCCCGACGGAGCAGTCCTCCCCGCGGACCCGCCCGCAGACCCGGCCGCACGGCCGTCCTGCTGGCCGCCGCGCTGACCGCCGCCACCCTCGGCGGTGCCCCCGCGGCCCTCGCCGCGGCTCCGCCGCCCCCGCCCTCGGACGCCGCCCTGGCGGCCACCGCCGGACGGCACGACCTCACCCGCGAGCAGTTCTACTTCGTCCTGCCCGACCGCTTCGCCAACGGCGACACCGCCAACGACACCGGGGGCATCACCGGCGGACGGCTGGACAACGGCCTCGACCCGACCGACAAGGGCTTCTACCACGGCGGCGACCTGGCCGGCCTGATCCAGAAGCTCGACTACGTCCAGAACCTCGGCACCACCGCGATCTGGCTGGCCCCGATCTTCAAGAACAAGCCGGTGCAGGGCAGCGGGGCCGACGCCTCGGCCGGCTACCACGGCTACTGGATCACCGACTTCACCCAGGTCGACCCGCACTTCGGCACCAACGACCAGCTCAAGGAACTGATAGCCAAGGCGCACGCGCGCGGCATCAAGGTCTTCTTCGACGTCATCACCAACCACACCGCCGACGTCATCGACGACGCGGAGCAGCAGCACTCCTACCGCTCCACCGGCGCCTACCCGACCCTCGACGCGGACGGCAACCCGGTCGACGAGACCGCGATCGCCGCCGCGGGCGCCCCCTGGCCGAAGATCACCAAGGACTCCTTCCCCTACACCCCGGTCTTCCGCAAGCCCGCGGACGCCACCGCCAAGACCCCGTCCTGGCTCAACGACCCGGCGCTCTACCACAACCGGGGCGACTCGACCTTCGTCGGAGAGTCCGCCACCGAGGGCGACTTCAACGGCCTGGACGACCTGGACACCCAGAACCCCCGGGTGGTCAAGGGCTTCGAGCAGGTCTACCAGCAGTGGGTCAAGGACGCCGGGGTGGACGGCTTCCGGATCGACACCGTCAAGCACGTCGACATGGCCTTCTGGCAGCAATGGGCGCCCGCGCTCAAGGACTTCGCCACCAAGCAGGGCAACCGGAAGTTCTTCATGTTCGGCGAGGTCTACTCCGGCGACCCGGCCGTCACCTCGCCCTACGTCACCAAGGGCAAGCTCCAGGCCACCCTGGACTTCCCGTTCCAGGGCGCGGCCCGCTCGTACGTCTCCCAGGGCGGCTCGGCGCGCGACCTCGCCGACGTCTACGGCCAGGACTACCGCTACACCGGCGCCGACACCGACGCCTACGAGCTGCCGACCTTCCTCGGCAACCACGACATGGGCCGCTTCGGCTCCTTCCTGCTCGCCGACAACCCGGGCGCCGACGACGCCACCCTGCTCAAGAAGGACCGGCTCGGCAACGAGCTGCAGTTCCTCACCCGCGGCCAGCCCGTCGTCTACTACGGCGACGAGCAGGGCTTCACCGGCGCGGGCGGCGACAAGGACGCCCGGCAGGACGTGTTCGCCTCGAAGACGCCCTCCTACAACGCCGACCGGGTGCTCGGCGGCCCCTCGGGGGCGGCCGACCGGTACGGGCAGGGCGGCGAGCTCTACCAGGGCATCGCCGGCCTGGCGAAGCTGCGCCGCGACAACCCGGCGCTCGCCGACGGGGCGCAGATCCAGCGCTACGCCGCCGACGGCCCGGGCGTGTACGCCTTCTCCCGGATCGACGCCGGGCAGCAGGTCGAGTACCTGGTGGCGGTCAACAACGCCACCGAGGCGAAGACCGTCACGCTGGACACCTTCTCCGCGGGGATGGGCTTCGACCCGGCCTACCCCGCGGCCGGACCGCGGCTCACCAGCGGCGCCGACCGCAAGGTGACCGTCACCGTTCCGGCGCTGTCCTCCGTCGTCCTCAAGGCCGGCGCCCGGCTCGCGCCGGTCGCCGCCGCGCCGCAGCTGTCGGTGCAACCGCCGGCGGACGGTTCGACCGGGCTCGTGACGATCGGGGCGAAGGCGGACGGCGGCGGCTTCAACCGCGTGACGTTCGCCGCGCAGACCGGCAACGGGCCGTGGCGGACGCTCGGCACCGCCGACACCGGGACGTCCGGCTCCGACGGCCGACGACTCTTCGCGGTGACCCAGGACCTGAGCGCCGCCGCCCCCGGCACGGTGGTGCGCTACAAGGCCGTCCTCCAGGACTCCAGCGGCCACCTGCGCTCCACCACCGCGAGCTTCACCACCGGCACCCCCGCTCCCCAGCCGGTGCCCACCGCCGGCGCCCGCCCGTACGCCGTCGTCCACTACAACCGGCCGGACGGCGACTACGACGGCTGGAACCTGTACGCCTGGGGCGACCTCGCCGACGGCGAGGGCACCACCTGGCCGGCCGGGCACCCCTTCACCGGGCGGGACGCGTACGGCGCCTTCGCCTACGTGCGGCTCAAGCCCGGCGCCTCGGACCTCGGCTTCGTCGTGGAGAAGAACGGCGTCAAGGACGTCGACGCCGACCGCCACCTCGACCTGGGCAGCGGCGGCGAGGTGTGGTTGAAGCAGGGCGACCCGACCGTCCGCACCACGAACCCCGGCCCGGCGAACACCCAGCCCGCGAACACCGCCGTCATCCACTACAACCGGGCCGACGGCACCTACGACGGCTGGGGCCTGCACGACTGGACCGGCGCCGCCGCCCCCACCGACTGGGGCAAGCCGCTGCTGCCGGTGCGCCGCGACGCCTTCGGCGCCGTCTTCGAGGTCCCGCTCGCCCCCGGGGCGACCAGCCTCAGCTACATCCTGCACAACGGCAACGACAAGGACCTGCCCGCCGACCAGTCGCTGGACTTCGCCGTCAACGGCAAGGAGGTGTGGATCCTCGGCGGCCGCGAGGGCTACCTGCTGCCGCAGAACCCGGCCGCCGCCTCGCAGTTGGACCTCGGCAGCGCCAAGGCCCAGTGGATCGACGCGCGGACCGTCGTCGTCCCGGCGAACTACGGCGCCACCGACCAGGCCCTGGCCGGCGGCACCAGCGCCCAGCTGGTCTACGACCCCGAGGGCGGCATCCGCGCCGACAAGGGCGTGCTGACCAAGCCCGGGAAGTGGATCCGCCTCACCCCCGTCGCGGGCGGGCTGACCGACGCCCAGAAGGCCGCGTACCCGCACCTGGCGGGCTACCGGGCCTTCACCGTGGACAAGCGGGACACCGCCCGCGTCCCGGCGGCGCTGCGCAGCCAGCTGCTGTTCACCGAACACCTGCCCAGCGGCGCCGTGCTGGCCGGCACCGGGGTGCAGACCCCCGGCGTACTGGACGACCTGTACGCCCGCCGCACCGGCAAGGTGGACTTCGGCCCGGCCCACTACGACGGCAAGGTCGCCCTCTCGCTCTGGGCGCCGACCGCCCAGCAGGTGTCCGTCCAGGTCTTCGACAGCGCCACCGGGGGCACCCCGAGGACGCTGCCGATGACGCTGGACGACGAGACCGGGGTGTGGGAAGTCGTCCGGGACCGCGAGGAGTTGGACGGCAAGTACTACCTGTACCAGGTGAAGGTCTGGGCGCCCTCGGTGCAGCAGGTGGTGGTCAACACCGTCACCGACCCGTACTCGGTGGCACTCTCCACCGACTCCCGGCGCAGCCTGGTCGCCGACCTGGACGCCAAGGAGCTCAAGCCGGCCGGCTGGGACGACCAGACCCGCCCGAAGGCCGTCCCGCCCGCGCAGCAGCAGATCCAGGAACTCCACGTCCGGGACTTCTCGGTGGAGGACACCACCGTCCCGGCCGCCGAGCGCGGCACCTACCTGGCCTTCACCGAGTCGAACTCGGCCGGGATGCAGCACCTGCGGGACCTCGCCAAGGCCGGGGTGACGACGGTGCACCTGCTGCCGACCTTCGACATCGCCACCATCCGGGAGAACCGGGCGGACCAGAAGCTCCCCGCCTGCGACCTCAAGTCCCTCCCCCCGGACGGCCCGAAGCAGCAGGAGTGCGTGGCGGCCGTGGCCGCCGACGACGCCTACAACTGGGGCTACGACCCGCTGCACTACAACGTGCCGGAGGGGTCCTACGCGACGGACCCGAACGGGACGGCCCGGACCGTGCAGTTCCGGCAGATGGTCCAGGCGCTGCACGCGGCCGGACTGCGGGTGGTGCTGGACGTGGTCTACAACCACACCGCCGCCGCCGGCCAGGCCGACCACTCGGTGCTCGACAAGGTGGTGCCCGGCTACTACCAGCGGCTGGACGCCGACGGCAAGGTGACGACGGACAGCTGCTGCGCCGACACCGCGCCCGAACACGCCATGATGAACCGGCTGGTGGTCGACTCGGTGACGCTGTGGGCCCGGGAGTACCAGGTCGACGGCTTCCGCTTCGACCTGATGGGCCTGGACCCGAAGTCCACCATGCTGGACGTCCAGGCGGCGCTGGGCAGGATGACGCCCGAGTCGGACGGCGTGGACGGCAGGAACGTCTTCCTCTACGGCGAGGGCTGGAACTTCGGCACCGTCGCGAACGACGCCCGGTTCCCGCAGGCCACCCAGGCCAACATGGCCGGCACCGGCATCGCCACCTTCGACGACCGGCTCCGCGACGCCGCCCGCGGCGGCAACTTCATGCTCGGCTCCGCGCCGCAGCAGGGCTTCGCCTCGGGCCTGTACACCGACCCCAACGGCTCGCCCGCGAACGGCAGCCCGCAGGAGCAGAAGGCCCGACTGCTGCACCAGATGGACCAGTTGAAGGTCGGCCTCACCGGCAACCTGGCCGGCTACTCCTTCACCGACAGCTCGGGGAAGACCGTCACCGGGGCCCAGGTCGACTACAACGGCGCCCCGACCGGGTACGCGGCGAAGCCGGGCGAGGCGGTGGAGTACGTGGACGCCCACGACAACACCGACCTGTTCGACGCGCTCGCGTACAAACTGCCGACCACCACCGCGCCCGCCGACCGGGCCCGGATGCAGGCGCTCGGGCTGTCGCTGACCGCGCTCACCCAGGGCGCGGGCTTCGCCCAGGCGGGCAGCGACCTGCTGCGCTCCAAGTCGCTGGACTCCAACTCCTACGACTCCGGGGACTGGTTCAACGCGATCCACTGGCCCGATCCCTTGACGGGGGCCTCGCAGGGCAACGGCTGGGGCCGCGGCCTGCCGCCGGCCAAGGACAACCAGGAGCTCTGGCCGACCGCGAAGTCCCTGCTGGCGAACCCGCGGCTGACCGTGGGGGCGGCCGACATCCGGGCGACCACCGCGCAGTTCCAGGAGTTCCTGCGGATCAAGCAGTCCTCGCCGCTGTTCTCGCTGCCGACCCTGGCCGACGTCCAGCAGCGGCTGTCGTACCCGCTCTCCGGCACGCCCGGTGAGACGCCCGGGGTGATCACCCTGCACCTGGACGGCACCGGGCTGGCGGGGGCGGCGAAGGGCATCACCGTCGTCGTCAACGCCACGCCCGCCACGCAGGCGCAGACCGTGGCCGCCGCGAAGGGGACGAGCCAGGCGCTGCACCCCGTCCAGGCGGGCGGGGTGGACCGGGTGGTGCAGCAGTCCGGCTTCGACGCGGCCACCGGCACGTTCACCGTGCCGGGTCGCACCGTGGCGGTGTTCGTGCAGGGCTGATCCCGCCGGCCCCGGCTCCCGGGCCCCGCACCGCCGTCCGGGCGGAGCGGGGCCCGGTTCCGTTCCGGCCGGGTGGTGCGGGGCCCGGTTCCGTTCCGGCCGGGGAATGGCCGGAAACCGGCGGTGGCACGGCCGGAAGTGTGACGTGCCGCCCCGGTGCGGCGCTGCCGGGCCCCGGTCGGGGCGGGCGCCGGCCCTGACCGCTGGTCAGTCACCTCCGGTGGTGATCGAACTTTGCCAAGGGCATGAAAACCGTGTTCAAGACTTCGTCATGCCGTAACACAACTGACTAAGCGTCGTGCATACGGTTTCGGTAATTAATCGGCCAATCGGTGGCATGCATCTGTCATTAACGGCGCGTTTGCTGCCACGATTCCTCCGGCTGCAGACGAGGGGGCCCCACCCCCCGGTGCGGCTGTCCGAGTTCAGGTGCAGCGCCTCCCGACCTTGCAACGAACCTGCACGACTTGCGAGCACCGCACCGCACCGCACTGCAACGCCGACGCACACGCAACGCCATGCACAGCACGGCAACCGCACCCCCGTTGCACCCGGCGGGGGCCCCCACTGCGCCGCAACCGCGGCCCAGGTTCTCTCCACCGTGCACGCCGGGTCGATCCACCCGGTCCGCCGGTCGGAAAAGGAGTCCGCATGTCACGTCACGCCCACGTCCGGAAGGCAGCGGTTGTCATGGCCGCCACCACCGCGCTGCTGGTCACCGGCATACCGGTGATCGCGCAGGCGGCCCCGGACGCGCCGACCGCCGTCGCCAACCAGCAGGCCAGCCGGGCCACGCTGATCGCCTCGGCGAACCAGCAGACCGCCTCCCTGGCCCAGGCGCTCGGCCTGGACGGCAAGGAGCAGCTGGTCACCAAGGACGTCGTCCAGGACGCCAACGGCGCTCGCCACCTGCGCTACGAGCGCACCTACGCCGGGCTCCCCGTCCTCGGCGGCGACCTGATCGTCCACCAGGACGCCACCGGCGCCACCAAGAGCGTGACCAAGGCCAGCGAGGCCAACCTCGCCGGCGTCGGCACCACCCCCGCGCTGGCCGCGCCGAAGGCCCAGGAGGCCGCGCTCGCCGCCGAGCAGGGCACCGTCGAGGGCGCGCCCCGGCTGGTCGTCTGGGCCGCCGACGGCACCCCGAAGCTCGCCTACGAGACCGTGGTCAACGGCCGCGAGTCGGACGGCACCCCGAGCAAGCTGCACGTCGTCACCGACGCCAAGACCGGTGCCGTGCTCAGCAAGGCCGACGGCATCAAGCGCGGCTCCGGCACCGGCGTCTTCGTCGGCACCGTCCCGCTGACCACCACCCAGAGCGGCTCCACCTACTCGCTCAAGGACGCCACCCGCGGCGGCCAGTACACCACCGACATGAAGAACGGCACCTCCGGCAACGGCACGCTGTTCTCCAAGTCCTCCGACACCTGGGGCAACGGCCAGGCCAGCAACCGCGAGTCGGCGGCCGTCGACGCCCAGTACGGTGCCGCCGTCACCTGGGACTTCTACAAGAACAACTTCGGCCGCAACGGCATCAAGAACGACGGCGTCGGCGCGATGAGCCGGGTGCACTACGACACCGGCTACGTCAACGCGTTCTGGGACGACGGCTGCTTCTGCATGACCTACGGCGACGGCAGCGGCGACACCCACCCGCTCACCGAACTCGACGTCTCCGGCCACGAGATGAGCCACGGCGTCACCTCGGCCACCGCCAACCTGAACTACTCGGGCGAGTCCGGCGGCCTCAACGAGGCGACCTCCGACATCATGGGCACCGGCGTCGAGTTCTACGCCAACCTGCCCGCCAACCCGCCGAACTACCTGATCGGCGAGCTGATCGACATCAACGGCAACGGCACGCCGCTGCGCTACATGGACAAGCCCTCCAAGGACGGCACCTCGGCCGACTCCTGGTACTCGGGCGTCGGCAACCTGGACGTGCACTACTCGTCCGGCGTGGCCAACCACTTCTTCTACCTGCTGTCCGAGGGCAGCGGCGCGAAGACCATCAACGGCTTCAACTACAACAGCCCGACGGTCAACAACATCACCGTCTCCGGCATCGGCCGCGACAAGGCGCTGCAGGTCTGGTACAAGGCGCTGACCGCCTACATGACCTCCACCACCGACTACGCCGCCGCCCGCACCGCGACCCTGAACGCGGCCACCGACCTGTACGGCGCCAACAGCGCCGAGTACAACGCGGTCGCCACCGCCTGGGCCGCCGTCAACGTCGGCTCGCTGCCCAATCCGGGCGGCGTCACCGTCACCAGCCCGGGCAACCAGTCCACCGCGGTGGGCGCCTCGGTCAACCTGCAGATCAAGGCCTCGGGCGGGACGGCGCCGCTGTCCTACTCGGCCACCGGGCTGCCGGCCGGCCTGGCCATCAACGCCAACACCGGTGCGATCACCGGCTCCCCGACCGCCGCGGGCAGCTCCAACGTGACGGTCACGGTGAAGGACTCGGCCGGCAAGTCCGGTACGGCCAGCTTCACCTGGACGGTCACCGGCGGTGGCGGCGGTTCCTGCACCCCGGCGCAGCTGCTCGGCAACCCGGGCTTCGAGACCGGGACGGCGTCGCCGTGGACGGCTTCGAGCGGTGTGAT